>NZ_JBJGYY010000023.1:0-83008 GCF_054050235.1 Geodermatophilus sp. SYSU D00696
TGCACCGGCCACCACCGCGGCAAGCACCAGGCCCCCGGCTGGACCCACACCCTCGCCCCGGACGGCACCCTCACCGTCACCACACCCACCGGGCTCACCGCCGCCACCACCCCACCGCCCTACTGACCGGAGTCGCAGAGGAGTGCGGGCCGGACGGGCCCCGGCACGACCATCCGCGGTCTCGGAGCCCGACCCGGGCGCGGCCGGTGTTAGATCCCGCGGCCACCGCGTCGGCGGGTCCACGAGCCCTTCTCGCGACGCCGGCGGGGAGTCGACCGGTCGCCGTGCACCGCACCAGCCGGGCCGGCACCCGTTGCTGCGGCGGACGGCGGCGGGGCGCCGGCGGGAGCGGCTGCCGGTCCACCGGTCCGCGCGGGCCGACCCAGAGCGACGGCCACGGCGGGGAACACCAGGACGGTGAGCACGCCGGCGCCCACCAGGGCCGCGGCGTTCACCGGGAGCATGGTGCCGTTGCGCAGGCCGATCTCCGTCAGCGCGACCAGCACCGGCAGCGCCGTCGCCGTCACCAGCACGGTCTGCACCCGCTCGCGCAGCCCCAGCACGCCGCGGTAGACCACCAGCGCGGGCAGCCCCCGCACGGCGAGCATGAGGCCGGCGAACAGCAGCACGCGCAGCGGCGCCTCGGCGATCGAGTCCAGGTCGAGCGCCATGCCGGAGTAGATGAAGAAGACGGGGATGAAGAACCCGTAGCCGACGGCGTCGAGCTTGGACTCCAGGACCGGCGAGGACGTGCCCACCCAGCGGCGGAGCACGACGCCGGCGAGGAAGGCCCCGAGCACGGCGTCGAGGTGGAAGCGGTCGGTGACGGCGATGAGCGCGACCAGCAGCAGGATCGTCGCGCGCAGCGTGATCTGGGCGGTCTCGTGCTGGCCGAGCACGACGACGGTGGCGAGCCTGCTGCCCTCCCGGACCACCCGGCGGGCGAGGGCGAGCAGCAGCGCGAGGACGGCGACGACCCCCAGCGAGGCCAGAGCGGTGAACCGGTTCTGCGTGCCCAGGAACACCGCGATCGCCAGGACCGGGAACAGCTCGCCGACCCCGCCCGCGGCCAGCAGGTACCCGCCCAGCCGGCCGGCGAGCAGCCCGTTGTCGCGCAGGACCGGCAGCAGCGTGCCCAGCGCGGTGGTGGTCAGCCCGAGGGCCACCGGCAGGAAGGCCCGCACCAGCCCGGTGCCGGACAGCAGGCCCACCACGCCGATCGCCAGGAGCAGCGACACGGTCCAGGCGACGACGGCGCGCCGCCCGGCGTCCTGGCGGAAGAGCCGCAGGTCCACCTCGTAGCCGGCGAGGAGGAAGACGAAGCCGAGGCCGACGTCGGCGAGCACCTGCACCTGGTCCGGCGTGCTCAGGCCCAGGACGTCGGGTCCGATCAGCACCCCGCCGGCGATCAGCAGCACCACCTGCGGGACGGGCAGACGCGGGAACAGCCCGACGACCAGCGGCGCCACCAGCGCGACGGCCGCCACGGCCACCAGGGTGTCGACCCCGACCAGACCGTCCACCACCGCTCCCGTCGTCCGGCCGGGGCCGCGCACCCGGCGCGGGAGGGATCCTGCTCAGCCCCCGGGACGGCGTCCAGACCGGGAGCGGCCCCCTTCCCGAGGGCGCCGCGCGCGGCCACGGTGTGCGCAGCGACCCGGAGGGCGGAGCCCATGGACACGACAGGGCGCACGGAGCCGACAGGGCACACGGAGACGAGGGGGGCGGCGGGCCGGCCGGACGCCCCGGTCGTGGCGGCCGCGCCGGCGCCGGGGCTGCGCGCGGGGACGGGAGTCGACCGGTCCCAGGAGGAGGTCACCGGCTACGCCCGGTCCCCCAGCGACCTGCTGCGCACCTGCGTGCTGGTCCTCGCCGCCGTCCCGCTGGTGCTGCTCGCCCGCTGGGCGCGGGCGGAGGCCGCGACGCTGGAGGCGGCCCTGGCCGGGCGGCTGACCTCGGCCGCACCGGTCCTCGAGCGGTTCCTCGCCGGCGTCTGCGCCCTGCTGGTGGCGGCGTCGGTCGTCGCGGCCTGGACCGCGCCGCTGCTGCTGCGCCGCCCCCGCCTGGCCGGGTACCTGCTCGTCGCCGGTGCCGTCGCGGTGGTCGCGGCGCGCGGGGTGGAGGAGCTGCTCGACGACGCGGGCACGGGCGGGCCCTCCCGCAGGGCGGAGCTGCCGTGGGGGCTCGGCAGTGCGCTGGGCGCGGACGGCCTGGCCGTCGTCGCGGCGTCGTTCGCGGTGCTGGCGCCGTCCGTGTCCCGGCGGTGGCGCCGCGCCGGGGCGCTGGTCCTGGCGTGCTCCACCCTGCTGCACCTGCTGGTGCCGGTGGCGTCCCCGGCCACGCTGGCCGTGGCACTCGTGCTGGGCACGGCCGCGGGCTCGGCCACCCTCCTCGCGTTCGGCCGCCCTCTCGCCCGGCCGACCCGTGCGGCCGTGGCCGCCGCCCTGGCCGGCAGCGGCCTGGACGCGGTGGCCGTCGAGCCGGCCGTGGTCGACGCCCGCGGCTCGGTCCCCTGGACCGCCGTCCTGCGGGACGGGCACCGGGTGTTCGCCAAGGTCATGGGCGCCGAGAACCGGGCCGCCGACCTGCTGTTCCGGGCCTACCGGTTCCTGCGGCTCAAGGACGTCGGCGACGAGCGGCCGTTCTCCTCGCTGCGCCGCACGGTCGAGCACGAGGCGCTGGTGTCCCTGTTCGTCCGGGACGTCGGAGGGCGCACGCCCCGCCTGCGCGCGATCGCCCCGGTGGGGCGTGACTCCTGGCTGCTGTCCCACGACCTGGTCGACGGCACGACGCTCGACCGGCTGCCGGACTCGGCGGTGACCGAGCCGGTCCTGCACGGCGTGTGGGACCAGGTGGCCCTCCTGCGCCGGCACCGCGTGGCCCACCGCGACCTGCGCCAGGCCAACGTCCTGCTCGACCGGTCGGGGACGCCCTGGCTGATCGACTGGGGCTTCAGCGAGGTCGCCGCCGCACCGGCACTGCTGGACGCCGACGTCGCCCAGCTGCTGGTCGCCCTGGCACTGCGGGCCGGGGTCGACCCCGCCGTCGACAGCGCCGTCGCCCGGCTCGGGCCCGATGCGGTCGCCGCGGCGCTGCCCCGGCTGCAGCCGGACTCCCTCGGGGGTGCCACCCGGCACGCGCTGCGGCACGACCGGCAGTTGGCCGGGCGGATCCGCGCCGCCGTCGCCCGGCGGTGCGGGGTCCCGGAGCCGCCCCTGGCGGACCTGGAGCGCATCCGGCCCAGGACGGTCCTCCTCGCCGCCGTGCTGGTCCTGGCGGCGTACCTGCTGGTCCCGCAGCTCGGCGACGTGCCCGGCATGGTCGCCCGGGTCCGGGACGCCGACTGGTCCTGGGCACCGCTGGTCGCGGCGACGTCGGTGCTGACCTACGCCGGCGCCGCGGTCGCCCTCGCGGGGGCCGTGCCCGCGCGGCTGCGGCCGGTCCCCCTGTTCGCCGCCCAGTTCGCCTCGTCGTTCGCCGGCCGGCTCGCCCCGGCCGGCCTCGGGGGGATGGCGCTCACCGTCCGGTACCTGCAGCGCAGCGGTGTCGACCTGGCGGTGGCCACCTCCGGGGTCGGTCTGAGCTACGCGGCCGGGACCGCCGTCCACGTGGTCCTGCTGGTGGGCTTCGGGGTCGTGGCCGGCCGGTCGCTGTCGGCGTCGTTAGGGCCGGTCGAGTCGCCCGCCGTGCTGTGGGGTGCGCTGGCGGTGCTCGCCGTGGCCGTGGTCGCGGCCGCCGTGCCGGCCGTCCGACGGCGCGTCGCCGGGCGGCTGCTGCCGCCGCTGCGCCGGTCGTCGCGCGGGGTGGCCGCGGTCCTGCGCAGCCCGGGTGGGCTCGCGCTGCTACTCGGCGGCTCGGCGCTGACCACGCTCGGCTACCTGGTCTGCCTCTACGCGTCGACGCGGGCCCTCGGCGGGGACCTGGGCCTGCTCACCGTGGGCGTGGTCTACCTCGCCGGCGCCGCCGTCGCGGCGGCCGCCCCGACGCCCGGCGGCCTGGGCGCCGTGGAGGCCGCGCTCGTGGCGGGGCTGGTCGGCGCCGGGATGGACCACACGGTCGCCGTCCCGGCCGTCTTCCTCTACCGGCTCGCCACGTTCTGGCTGCCGGTCCTGCCCGGGTGGGCGGCCTTCGCCTGGCTGCGCAGGTCGCACCTCGTGTAGCGCCGCCCGGCCGGCGGGTCAGAGCCCCAGCGAGCCCGACGCGGGGTCGGCCCAGCGGCTGGAGGCGTCGTAGGTGCGGACCACGAGCGACCGCCACCGCCCGGTTCGGCTGATCTCCTTCTCGGACACGCCCTGGGCGTAGGCCGTGGTGGCGAAGCCGCGCCGCAGCGAGTGCGGCGAGAGGCCCTCGGCCGAGACCCCCGCGCGCCGGGCGGCCCGCTCGAGCACCAGGTCGACGCTGCGGGTGGTCAGCGCGGTGGTCCCCAGCCGCTGGCCGTGCCCCTTGCCCACCGACCGGAACAGCGGGCCGGTGGTGACGCCCCGCTCGGCCAGCGCGGCCCGCCAGGCCTGCACCGCGCGCACCGGGCAGGTGACCTCGCGGACGCCCTCGGCCAGGGCCAGGACCTCCCCGGCGCCGTCCTGGTCGGTCTTGGAGAAGCGCAGGAGGACGTCGAGGCCGCCGTGCCCGGCCGAGGTGAGGTCCTCGATCCGCAGGGCGCACAGGTCCGAGGCCCGCAGCCCCAGCGCGAAGCCGACCAGGATCAGGGCACGGTCGCGCAGCCCGGCGAGGGTCTCCGGCAGGTCCTCGACCAGCGCCCGCACGGTCGCGGTGTCCAGCGCGCGGGCTCGCCGGGGCCGGTGGCCGGCGCGCACCGCGGTGCGGCGGATGCCGGCGAGGGTCCGGCGGACCCCCTCGCTGTCCCCGGGGGCGGGGTGCCCGGCGGTCCGGTGGGCGTCGTTGAGCGCCGACAGGCGGCGGGCGACGTAGCCGGGGCTGCGGCCGTCGTCGGCCATCGCGGCGAGCCAGGCGGCGACGAGGAGCGGGTCGGCGGGCAGGGCGCTCGGCAGTGACCGGTCGGCGCACCAGGCCGCCCAGGCGCGCACGTCGCGCGCGTAGGCGTCCCGGGTGGAGCCGGCCTGCGCCGCGGCGACGTACGTGCCGACGGAGCTCAGGTCGCCGGGCAGCAGCAGCCCGCCGTCGTCGTGTGGTGACGCGACGACGGCCCCCTCCCCCGGCTCACGTGGCTCGGTCATCCGCCTCCTCCCCCGGCCCGGATCGCTTCGCAGAATAGGTGCTTCTCGGAAGCGAACCGCGACGGCCTCAAGCCGAACGATAAAAGGTTGGATGTCTGGGCCGTCCATCCGACTATCCTCACCGCGCATGACGGAGCCCAGCGGCGGAGAAGAGCCCGACCGCGGCACGACCACGTGCGCCTTCCCCGGCTGCCCCGCCCCGCCGCGGCCCCGGGTGGCCGGGCGCAGCGGACCGTCACCGCGGTTCTGCGAGCGCGCGGACCACAACCCCGAGACCGCCCGGCGGGCGCGCGTGGCGGCGCAGCGCTCCCCTCGGCCCGTCGCCGCTACGGTGGCGCCGGCCGGCGACCTGCCCCCCGAGGGCCGGGTGCGGCAGCTGGTGGGCCGGTGGGTGGTGGCGGCCCGGGAGGCGGCGGCCGCGGCCGACACGCAGGCGGCCCTGCTCACCGCCGCTCTGGACGCGCTCGAGGAGTACCGCGACGAGGCGGCCGTGGAGGCGCGGCTGGCCCAGGCCCGCTCCGACGTCGACGCCGCGCACGCCGCCCAGTTGCGCGCCGAGGAGGAGGCCCGGCTGGCCGGGCGGCTGCGCACGGAGGCCGAGGATTCCCGCCGGGCGGCCGAGCAGGACGCCGCCGCGACCCGCACCGCCGCCGACGAGCAGGTCGCCGAGGCCCGGGCCGAGGCCGGCCGGCGCACCGCGGCCGCCGAGGAGGCGCACCGGGCCGCCGAGCGAGCCCGCGAGGAGGCGGAGTCGGCCCGCGACCTGGCCCGGCAGGAGCAGGCGGCCGCCGCCGAGCGCGCCCGCGACGCCGAGGAGCGCCGCCGGGCGGCCGAGCGCGACGCCGGGGAGGCCCGTGAGGCCGCGCGGCGGGCCCGCGCGGACGCCGCCCGTGAGCACGACGCCCTCGTCGAGGCCCGCGCCCGGTGGGGCGTCACCGAGGCCACGCTCACCGCGACCGTGCAGACCCGCACCGAGGAGCGCGACGCGGCCCTCGCCGCGCGGGACGGGGCGCGGGCCGAGGCGGCCGCCGCCCGCGAGGAGACCCGCGGCGCCGTGCGGGACCGGGACGCGGCCCGCCGTGCCGAGCAGGACGCCCGCACCCGGGCCGGCGAGGCGGCCGACCGCGCGGCGGCGGCCGAGCGCGAGCGGCAGGAGGCGCTCACCGCCGCGGCGCTGGCGACCCAGCGGGCCGGGGACGCCGAGCGCCGGGCGGCCGCCGCCGAGGCCGACGGGCGCGACGCCCGCGAGCGGGTCGGCGCCCTGACCGCCGAGGCCGGCGCCCTGCGCGCCGAGGTCGAGGCGCTGCGCGCCCGCTCCGGGGAGTGACCGCGCGGCGTTGACCCCCGTCGCCTCCACCGGCACGGTGACGGGGTGACTCCTGCCGGCTGGGCCCTCGAGGTCGCCCGCGACGACCTCGGCCGCACCTCGATCGTCGGGACCGACGTGCCCGAGCCCGCCGACGGCGAGGCGGTGCTGCGGGTCGACCGCGTCGGGATGACCGCCAACAACGTCACCTACGCGGTGCTCGGCGACACCCTCCGCTACTGGGCGTTCTTCCCGGCGGCCGACGGCGCGGGCCGGGTGCCGCTGTGGGGATTCGCCGAGGTCCTCGCCTCCCGGGCCGACGGCGTCGAGGCCGGGCAGCGGGTCTACGGCTACCTGCCCCCGGCCAGCCACCTGCTCGTGCGCCCGGAGCGGGCCGGCCCGCACGGCTTCCGCGACGGGAGCCCGCACCGGGCGGGGCTGCCGGCGGTCTACAACGCCTACGCGCTGACCACCGGCGACCCCGCCTACGAGCCCGGGCGGGAGGACCTGCAGGTGCTGTTCCGGCCGCTGTTCCTCACCTCGTTCCTGCTCGCCGACCAGCTCGCCGGGCAGCCCGCCGACGTGGTCGTGCTGTCGTCGGCGTCGAGCAAGACGGCCTACGGCACGGCGTTCCTGCTGCACGGCGGCACCGCGGAGGTCGTCGGCCTCACCGGCCCGGCCAACGTGGCGTTCACGGCCTCACTGGGCTGCTACGACCGCGTGCTGTCCTACGACGACGTCGCCGGGCTGGCCGCCGCGCCGACCGCCTACCTCGACCTCGCCGGGAGCACGCCGCTGCGGAAGGCGCTGCACGAGCACCTGCGGGCCGACCTGGTCCTGGACCTGGTGGTCGGCGTGACCCACCAGGACACCAGTCCGGCGGGCGCGCTCCCCGGCCCGCGCCCGGTGGTGTTCTTCGCGCCCGACCGGATGGCCGCCCGCGTCGCGGACTGGGGACGGGCCGGGTTCGCCGAGCGGTTCGGCGAGGCGTGGCGGCGGTTCACCCCCGCCGTCGCCGGCTGGGTCGACGTCCGGGAGTCCGCCGGGCCGGACGGGCTGCGCGAGGTCTGGCTGGAGGTGCTCCGCGGCGGCGGCGACCCCCGGACCGGCCACGTCGTCCACCTGTGAGTGACCCCGTGCGACGGTCGGTGTACCGCTGCCGCCGCCGGGTAGAGCCCGCTGGACCTGGGCGGCCAGCGAAGGAAGCCCGCCCACCTGCGCACACGACTGGACCCGGATGACCGGCAACGCCACGCACCGCTTCAGCAACACCACGATCCTGACCGTGCAGACGGCGGACGCCTCCCAGGTGGTGACCTCGGACGCGCTCGACGCACGCCTGGTCGACACCTACCGGCGCGTCGGTCTGCGGCCGGGGCTGCTCGAGCGGCTCGCGGGCATCAGGGAGCGCCGCTGGTGGGCCGACGGCGTCACCTTCGTCGACGGCGCGGCCACCGCCGGGGCCAAGGCGATCAGCGAGAGCGGCGTCGACCCGGCGCAGATCGGGCTGATGGTCAACACCTCGGTCAGCCGCAAGCACCTCGAGCCCTCGACGGCGGTCGCCGTCCACGACGCGCTCGGGCTGCCCAGCTCCTGCCAGAACTTCGACGTGACCAACGCCTGCCTCGGCTTCGTCAACGGCATGGAGCTGGCCGCCGCGATGATCGACAGCGGGATGGTGGAGTACGCGCTGATCGTCAACGGCGAGGACTCCCGGCCGGTGCAGGAGCGCACCCTCGACCTGCTCAACTCGCCCGAGACCTCGGCCAAGGACGTGATGGCGCACTTCGCCACGCTCACCCTGGGCTCCGGCGCCGCGGCGATGGTCCTCGGCCCCGCCGACCGGCATCCGGAGGGGCACCGGCTGGTCGGCTCGGTCAGCCGGGCCGGCACCGAGCACCACCAGCTGTGCACCGGCGACAACGACGGCATGCACACCGACCTCAAGGGCCTGCTCGCCGCCGGGCTGTCGCTGTCGGAGCAGCTGTGGGCCGAGGCGGCGGCCGAGTTCCACTGGGACCGGGGCATGGACCGCTACGTGGTCCACCAGGTCAGCAAGGTGCACACCCAGGCGATGTGCGACCGGTTCGGCATCGACCCCGCCCGGGTGCCCACGACCTTCCCGACCCGGGGCAACCTCGGGCCGGCCTCGGTGCCGTTCACGCTGGCCAGCCAGGCCGGCACCCTCGTCGACGGCGACCGGGTGCTGCTGATGGGGATCGGGTCGGGGCTCAACGCCTGCTGCCTCGAGATCGCCTGGTGACGGCGGGGACGCCGGCCGGCCTGCCGGGGCTCGACCCGTCCTGGTCGCGGCGGGTGACCGTCACCGACACCGGCGGCGAGGAGCACACCTGGCACGTGCTGGACACCGGTCCCCGGGAGGGCGCGGCCGGGACGCTGCTGTGCGTCCACGGCAACCCGACCTGGTCCTACCTGTGGCGCCGGCTGCTGGCCGCCCCGCCGCCGGGCTGGCGCGTCGTCGCCCCCGACCAGCTGGGCATGGGCTGGTCCGACCGGCTCGACGCGCCGCGCACCCTGGCGCAGCGGGTGGCCGACCTCGGGGACCTCACCGCCGCGCTCGGGATCGACGGCCCGGTGGTCACCGTCGCCCACGACTGGGGCGGGATCATCTCCCTGGGCTGGGGGCTGGAGCACCGCGACCAGCTGCGCGGCGTCGTGCTCACCAACACCGCGGTGGCGATGCCCGAGGGCGACCTCGGGCCGGCGCTGATCCGGCTGGCCCACGCGCCGGGCATCCGCGCGACGGCCACCGTGGGCACCCCGGTGTTCGTGCGGGCGGCGACGGCGCTGTCCCGGCCGGCGCTGCCCGCCGAGGTCCGCCGGGCCTACGCGGCGCCCTACCGGTCGGCGCGCCGCCGCCGCTCGGTGGGCGACTTCGTCGCCGACATCCCCTTCCGCGAGGGCCACCCCTCGCGGGCGGTGCAGGAGGCGATCGCCGAGGGCGTGCGCACGCTCGACGTCCCGGCGCTGCTGCTGTGGGGTCCGCGCGACCCGGTCTTCGGCGAGCGGTACCTCACCGACCTGCGCGACCGGCTGCCGCGGGCGCAGGTCCACCGCTACGAGGGCGCCTCGCACCTGCTCCCCGAGGACGCGCCCCAGTACGCGGCGGCCGTCGTCCGGTGGGTCACCGACCTGTCCGCCGGGCCGCCGCCCGCCCGCGACCCCGCGCCGGCGGGCGACGCGCCCCCCCGCCCGTGGGCGGCGCTGCGGGACCGGTCCGGCGACGGCTCCCCGGCGGTGGTGACCGTCGGCGGCGCCGCGGTGAGCTGGGCGCAGCTGGCCCGCCGGGTCGAGGACCTCGCCGCCGGGCTGGCCGCGGCCGGCGTCCGCCCAGGGCACCGGGTCGCCCTGCTGCTCGAGCCCTCCCCCGACCTGACCGCCGCGGTGTACGCCGTGTGGCGGGCCGGCGCCGCCGTCGTCGTGGCGGACAAGGGGCTCGGCTTCGCCGGGATGCGGCGCGCCCTGCGCGGCGCGGCCGCCGACCACGTCCTCGGCGCCGCCCCCGGCCTGCTGGCCGCGCGGGCCATGGGCCTGCCCGGCACCCGCATCGCGGCCGGCCCGCTGACCCCCGCCCGCCGCCGGGCCCTCGGGGCCGCGCACGACCTGGCGGAGCTGGAGGAGCGGGGCCGGACGGCGCCGGCGCCGCCGGAGTGCCCGCCGGACACCGACGCCGCCGTCGTCTTCACCTCCGGCGCCACCGGCCCGGCCAAGGGCGTCGTGTACACGCAGCGCCAGGTCGGCGCCCAGCTGGACCTGGTGCGCCGCACCTACCGGCTCGGGCCCGGCGACGCGCTGGTGGCCGCCTTCGCCCCGTTCTCCCTGCTGGGACCGGGCCTGGGCATCGCCTCGGCGGTCCCCGACGTCGACGTCACCGCGCCCGGCACGCTCACCGCCGCGAAGCTCGCCGACGCCGCGGCCGCCGTCGACGCCACCGTGGTGTTCGCCGCCCCGGCCGCCCTGCGCCGCGTCGCCGCGACCGCGGCGGAGCTGACCGCCGACCAGCGGTCGGCGCTGCGCCGGGTGCGGCTGCTCATGTCGGCGGGGGCGCCCGTGCCGGCCGCGTTGCTGCGCTCGCTGCACGACGTCGTGCCGGCGGCGGAGGCGCACACCCCCTACGGCATGACCGAGGCGCTGCCGGTCACCGACGTGTCGCTGGACGAGATCGAGAAGGCGGGCCCCGGCGAGGGCGTGTGCGTCGGCCGGCCGGTGACCGGCGTCGAGGTGCGGCTGAGCCCGCTGTCGGCCTCGGGCGCCGCCGACGGCCCGCTGACCGCCGCGGCCGGGGTCACCGGCGAGGTGTGCGTGCGGGCCGCGCACGTCAAGGACCGCTACGACGCGCTGTGGGCCACCGAGCGTGCGGCCTCCCGCGACCCGGGCTGGCACCGCACCGGCGACGTCGGCCACCTCGACGAGGAGGGCCGGCTCTGGATCGAGGGACGCCTCGCGCACGTGGTCACCACCGCCGCGGGCGTGGTGACGCCGGTGGGCGTCGAGCAGCGCGTCGAGCAGCTCGACGGCGTCGCGGCGGCCGCCGTGGTCGGCGTCGGCCCGGCCGGCGCGCAGGTGGTCGCGGTGGTCGTGGTGCCGGAGACGCCTGCCCCCGGCACGCCCGTCCCCCGCCGCGGCCGCTCGCTCACCGTGGCCGGCGCCGACCTCGCCGCCGCGGTCCGGTCGGTGGCCGGCGTCGACGTCGCCGCGGTGCTCGTCGCGCGCCGGCTGCCGGTCGACGTCCGGCACCAGTCGAAGGTCGACCGCGCCGCGCTGGCCCGCCGGGCCGCCCGGGTCCTGGCCGGCTCCCCCGTCCGCCGGCGGCGGCGGGCCCGCACGCCGTGAGGGTGCTGGTCACCGGGGCCAGCGGGATGCTCGGCCGGGCCACCGCCCGGGCGCTGCTGGCCCGCGGCGACGACGTCACCGTGCTGCAGCGCCGCCCCGCGGGGCTGCCGTGCACCGAGGTGCTCGGCGACGTCGCCGACGGGTCGGCCGTGGCGCGGGCGGCCCGCGGCTCCGACGCCGTCGTGCACCTCGCCGCCAAGGTCGACGTGACCGGCCGGTGGCGCGAGTACCAGCAGGCCAACGTCGAGGGCACCCGCAACGTCGTCGCCGCCTGCGCCGCCGAGGGGGTCGGGCGGCTGGTCCACGTGTCCTCGCCGTCGGTCGCGCACGCCGGCGACCCGCTGTCGGGCGCCGGGGCGGACCCCGCGGACCCGGCCGCGGCGCGGGGCCACTACGCGCGGTCGAAGGCACAGGCGGAGGTGCTCGCCCTGGCCGCCGACTCCCCCGGCCTGGCGGTGCTCGCCGTGCGGCCGCACCTGGTGTGGGGCCCCGGCGACGAGCAGCTGGTGGCGCGGATCGTCGCGCGGGGCCGGGCCGGCCGGCTGCCGCTGGTCGGCTCGGGCGCAGCGCTGGTCGACACCACCTACGTCGACAACGCCGCCGCGGCCCTGGTCGCCGCGGTCGACGCCTGCGGCCCGGTCCACGGCGAGGCGCTGGTGGTCAGCAACGGCGAACCCCGCCCCATCGGGGAGCTGCTGACCCGGCTGTGCGGCGCGGCCGGCGCACCGGGCCCGCGGCGCCGCGTGCCGGCCCGGGCGGCGTGGCTGGCCGGCGCCGTCGTCGAGGGGGTCTGGGCCGCGACCGACCGGCGCTCGACGCCGCCACTGACCCGCTTCCTCGCCGAGCAGCTGAGCACCGCGCACTGGTTCGACCAGCGGCGCACGCGGGCCGCGCTGGGCTGGCGCCCGGAGGTGTCCCTCGAGGAGGGCTTCGCGCGGCTGGCCGCCTGGTACGCCGCCGCCGACCGGCCGGCCTGAGGACACCGGGTCCCTCCGGCGCCGGCCGGGTCACGGAGCGAACCGCTCGGGGTGCGGAGGGTCGACTCCGGCGCCGTGTCGGCCGGCAGCGGGGGACGCGGGCACCGGGTCCGTCCCGCCCGCGCCACGCTGACCTCCGCGTCGCCACCAGCGGGGTGGCGAGCGGAGGGAGGACCGCCATGGCCGCCATCCGGACACCGGTGAACCCCTGGTCGTGGTCGCTCGACTACGGGATCGACCAGGGGAAACTGGTCGAGCACGCCGGCCGGCTGCTGGTGGTCTCCGGGCAGGCGGCCACGGCGGCCGACGGCACGCCGCAGCACGAGGGTGACCTCCGCGCCCAGGTGTCGCTCGCCCTGGACAACCTCGAGACGGTGCTCGGGGAGGCCGGGATGACGCTGGGCCACGTGGTCCGCCTCACCGTCTACGCCACCGACGTCGACGCGATGGTCGGGTGCTGGGAGGAGCTGGTCGGGCGGTTCGGAGCGGCCGGCGTGCGGCCGACCAGCACGCTGCTCGGGGTGACCCGGCTGGCCTTCCCCGAGACGATGGTGGAGATCGAGGCCACCGCCGTCGACTGAGCGACTCCCGCAGGGCCTGGGCCGACCGGGGCAGCGGACCCGGCGGCGAACCGGTCCGCCCGCCTCACGGCGTCATGAACCCGCGCTCGTAGGCGGCGATCACCGCCTGCGTCCGGTCCCGGGCGCCGAGCTTGAGCAGCACGCTGCTGACGTGCGTCTTGACCGTCTCGCGGCTCAGGTGCAGCCCCGCAGCGATCTCGGCGTTGGACAGGCCGCCGGCGACCAGACGCAGCACGTCGGCCTCGCGCCCGGTGAGCTCCGGCATCGCCGCCGCGCCGCGCGGCCGGGCCGGCGTGTGCGCGGCGATCAGCCGCCGGGTCAGGTCGGGCAGCACCAGCGAGGTCCCCCGCGCCACGACCCGGATCGCGTCGACCAGCTCGTCGGGATCGGACCGCTTGAGGGCGAACCCGCTCGCCCCGGCCTGCAGCGAGCGGAACAGGTAGTCGTCGTCCTCGAAGGTGGTCAGCACCAGCACCCGCGGCCGCTGCGGGTCGCGGGCCACCAGCTCCGCGGTGGCGGCGATGCCGTCGAGGTCGGGCATCCGCACGTCCATGAGGACGACGTCCGGGTCGGTGCGGGCGGCGACCTCGAGCGCCTCGCGGCCGGTGCCGGCGTCGCCCACGACGGTGAAGCCGGGCTCGCTCTCCAGGATCACCCGCAGGCCGGAGCGGACGAGCACGTCGTCGTCGACCAGCAGCAGGCGCAGCGCCGGCGCGGTCACGCGGCGCCCGGCAGCGGCAGGGTGGCGCGCAGCTCGAACCCGCCCGACGGCGTCGGCTCCGCGGCCAGCTCCCCGCCGGCCGCCGCCACCCGCTCCCGCAGGCCCGCCAGCCCGCGGCCGCCGCCGGGTCCCGGCCGGCTGTCGAGCTGCGAGGCCCGCTCGTTGCAGACGCGGACGACCAGGACGCCGTCCCCGCGCGCCACCTGGGCCACGGTGAGCGGGCACCCCGCGTGCCGCAGCACGTTGGTGGTGCCCTCCTGGACGACGCGGTAGGCGAGCTCCTGCAGCGGTGCCGGGACGTCGTCGACCTCGCCGTCGACCACCAGCGCCACCGGCAGGCCGCCGTCGCGCAGGCCGGCGAGCAGGTCCTCGAGGTCGGCGAGCGCGGGCGCGGCGAACGGGACAGGGGCCTCCGGCGCGCCCGCGTCGCGCAGCACGCTGAGCACCCGGTCCAGCTCGGCCAGCGCGGTGCGGGTGTTGGTCTCGATGTGCTCGAGGGCCTGCCGGGCGAAGTCCGGCTGCACCGGCCGGTCGCCGACCGGGGTGAGCGTGCGCCGGGCCGCGGTGGCCTGCAGCAGGCTGGCGGTCAGCGCGTGCCCGATGGTGTCGTGCAGGTCGCGGGCCAGCCGGTTGCGGTCGGCCAGCCGGCGGGAGGTCTGCTGCAGCGCGGCGATGTGCTGCTCGGGTGCGGTCCCCAGCAGCCGGGGGGCCGCCGCGGCGGCCAGGCGCACCAGGACCTCCAGCACCAGCAGCGTCACCCCGACGACGGCGGCCATGAGCGCCAGCAGCGGCAGCGCGGTGACGGCGTTCCAGTCGGTCTCCCAGCCGAGCGCGACGAACGCGGCCGCGCCGAACAGCAGGGTCGCGAACGTGGCGGCCCCGAGCAGCACCCGGGCGCCGAGCCAGCCCAGCGCCCGCCAGGTGCCGGCAGACAGCACCAGCCGCCGGACCTGGCGGACGGCGCCGGGCTGCCGGCGCACCCGCTCGCCGGTGGGCACGTCGACGGCGAGCAGGGTGCGCGCCAGCCGCCGCTCGACGCCGGCCAGCCCGCGCGCCACCGCGAGCACCAGCAGGACGAGCAGCACGCCAACGCCGTAGACGATCGCGACCACCGAGCCGACCAGGCCGGCGAACAGCGCCGCGTACGCCGCGGCGAGCGGCAGCGAGGCCAGGGCGTAGAGCGCCCGCCCGGGCCAGCCGGGGCGTGCGGCGGCGAGCAGGGCGCGCACCCGGGGCCCGAACGCCCCCGGCCGCCCGGGCGCTGGCGAGGTCGCGGCCGCCGTCGTCCAGGTCGCCGTCGTCCGGGTCATGGTGCGATCGTGGCCCGCCGGGCGGCCCGGCGACTCCCCCGCCGGTGCGCTTCCGGCCTCCCCCGCCGGGGGGACCCGGGTCGGCCCTGCGGGGTGATCCGCACCGGCGGCCGGCCCCGACACCCTCGTCGTCATGACTCCTGCCTCCCCGCGGCGGTGCGACCGCCGCCGTCCTCCGGGGCCGCGCACGTGATCACCGTCCGCGGGCTCACCAAGCAGTACGGCGCCGTGCGCGCCGTCGACGACCTGACCTTCGACGTCCTGCCCGGCCGGGTGACCGGCTTCCTCGGGCCCAACGGCGCCGGCAAGTCCACCACGATGCGGATGGTGCTCGGCCTCGACCGGCCGACCGCCGGCCGGGCGCTGGTCGACGGCCGCCCGCTGGCCGGCCGGGCCGAGCCGCTGCGCGCCGCCGGGGCGCTGCTCGACGCCGGCGCCGTCCACCCCGGGCGCAGCGGCCGCGACCACCTGCGGGTGGCCGCCCGCACCGCCGGCATCCCGGTGCGGCGGGTCGACGAGGTGGTCGACCTGGTGGGGCTCGGCCCGGCGGCCCGGCGGCGGGTCCGCGGCTACTCCCTCGGCATGCGCCAGCGGCTGGGCATCGCCGCCGCGCTGCTCGGCGACCCCGGCGTGCTGCTGTTCGACGAGCCGATGAACGGCCTGGACCTCGACGGTGTCCGCTGGATCCGCGGCCTGGTCCGGCAGCTGGCCGGCGAGGGGCGCACGGTGCTCCTGTCGAGCCACCTGATGAGCGAGATGGAGCAGACCGCCGACCACCTGGTCGTCATCGGCCGCGGCCGGCTGGTCGCCGACGCGTCCGTGGCGGAGGTGCTGCGCGGCAGCGGCGCCGGGCAGCGGGTCCGCGTCCGGACGCCGTCGGCCGGGCGGCTGGCCGAGGCGCTGCGGCGGCAGGGCCTGCGGGTCACCCCCGCCGACGACGGCGACCTGCTCGTCGACGACGCGGCCGCGGCGGCGGTGGGCGACGCGGCGCTGGCCGCCGGGGTCGCCGTCCACCGGCTCGCCGAGGAGCGCGCCTCCCTCGAGGAGGCCTACCTCGACCTGACCGGGCCCAGCGTCGAGTATCGGGTGGCCGACGCCGCGCCGGTCGGGGCACCGCGGTGACCGCCGCGACGCGCGCCGCCCGGTCCGCGGAGCCGGGCACGCCCACGGTCCTGGCCCGGGCCGCGGCGGCCGAGTGGCTGCGGCTACGGACGGTCCGGACGACCTGGTGGTGCCTGCTCGCCGCCGCGGTCACCGTGGTCGGCCTCGGCACCCTGGCCGCCTACGACGAGGCCGGCGCGCCGCAGGCCGGCGGCGGTGCCCTCCCGGCCTCGTTCGCCGGCGAGTTCGGCGTCCTGCCCGGCCAGTTCGCGCTGCTCGTGCTGGCGCTGCTCGCGGTCACCGCCGAGCACGCCACCGGGGCGATCGGGCCGACACTGCAGTGGACGTCGCGGCGCGGTGTGCTGCTCGCGGCGCGGGTGGCGCTGCCGGTCGTCGTCGTCACCGTCGCCGGTGTGCTGCTGGCGCTGGCCGCCGACGTCGCCGCGTGGTCGCTCGCGCCCGAGCTGACGCTGTCGGCCGCGGAGCTGGCCGACAGCCTGGGCCGGGTCGCCGCGGTCCTCGCCGCCGGCGGCGCGCTGGCCGTGGGAGCCGGGCTGCTGCTGCGCAGCACCGCCGGGGCCCTCGCGGCGGTGTTCCTGCTGCAGCTGGTGCTGCCGCTGCTGCTGCCGGCGTTCGGGGTGCGGTGGATGGCCGACCTCGGCGAGCTGCTCCCGGGGTCGGGCGCGATCTGGACGCTGCTCGGCGAGCCGGACATGTCCGCCGGGAAGGCCGCCGCGCTGCTCGGGGGCTGGTCGGCCGCCGCGCTGGTGGCCGGCGGGTGGTCGCTGCTGCGCCGCGACGCCGGGTGATCCCGGGCGCTGCGGCCCCGCCTGACCCCGGGGTCCGTCGGGCACGCCCTAACCTCGGGAGGTGGCCTTCACCGTCGCCGACGCGCACCTGCTCGCGCTGGCGGCGCACGAGGGGCAGGTGGACGAGCAGGGTCGCGACCTCTACCTCGCCTCGCTGCGGCCGGTCGCCGAGGCGCTGCGCCCGTACGGCCCGCACGCCGAGATGGCCGGGCTGCTGCGCGACGTCGTCGAGGCCACCCGCGACCACCCCGACCCGGCCCGCCGCTACGACCTGCACCGGCTGCGCACCCTCGGGGTGCCGGAGGTCGTCGTCGAGGCGGTCGACGCGGTCACCCCGCGCCCCGGGGAGCCCTACATCTCCGGGCTGATCCGCCGCTCCGCCGCCCACCCGCTCGGCCGCCTGGTCGGGCTGGCCGAGAACAGCGCCGCGCTCGCCGCCAGCGCGCACCTCGCCGCGACCCACCCGGCCAAGGCCCGCAGCCTCCGCGAGGGCCGCTACCGCCCGGCCCGCCGGATCCTGCTGGCCGCCGAGGCCGCCGACGGCGTCCACGGGCGGCGCGTGCTCGTCTGAGGGGACGCGTCGCCGTCCCGTGTGCGGGGGGCTGTCGGTGACCGCGTGACGCGAGCATGCTCCGGGGCGTCGCCCGGCCACCGGAGGGGGAACCATGCCCGCAGACCTCGACGACCTGCGGGGCCTGGGCCTCTTCGCCGGCAGCGACGACGACCAGCTGCGCGCGCTCCTCGACGCCGGCACCGAGGTCGCGTTCGCGTGCGGCGACGTCCTGTTCGAGGAGGACCACCCGGCGCTGTCCTGGTGGGTGCTGCTGCAGGGCTGCATCGACCTGATCCGCCACGTCGGGCCGGACGAGACGCGGCTGGGGACCATGGACGTGCCCGGGCGCTGGGCGGGCGGGTTCCGGGCGTGGGACGAGCACGGCGCCTACCTGGCCACCGGCCGGGCGACGTCGGCCGGGCGGGTCCTGCGGGTCCCCGCCGACGAGCTGCGCCGGCTGTGGGCCGCGCGCTTCCCGCTCGGCCTGCCCCTCATCGAGGGCGTGTCCCGGTCGGCGCGCAACTACGAGACGATGGCCCGGCAGCGCGAGGCCCTGGCCGCCCTCGGGAAGCTGGCCGCCGGGCTGGCGCACGAGCTGAACAACCCCGCCGCCGCGGCCACCCGGGCGGTCGACGCCCTCGGCGAGGCCCACGCCGACGTGCTCGCCGCGATGCGCCGGCTCACCGCGGCCGCGGTCACCGACGAGCAGTTCACCCACCTCGACGCGCTGCGCCGCGACCTCGACAGCCGGCCGCCGCTGGCCCCGATGGCCCTCGCCGACCGCGAGGACGAGCTCGCGGACTGGCTCTCCGAGCGCGGGGTGACCCGCGACTGGGTGCTGGCCCCGACCCTCGCCGGGGCCGGCGCCGACGTCGCGTGGGCCGAGCAGGTGGCCGCGGCGCTCGACCCGGAGCGGCTCGAGGCGGGGCTGGACTGGGTGGCCGGCACGCTGACGGCGACCGGGCTGCTGGCGGAGGTCAAGGAGTCCACCCGGCGCATCTCCGAGCTGGTCGCGGCGGTCAAGTCCTACTCCCAGCTCGACCGCGCCGCCGTGCACCTGACCGACCTGACCGAGGGGCTCGACAGCACCCTGGCGATGCTCGCGCACCGCATCCCCGCCGACGTGACCGTCGTGAGGGACTACGGCGCCGGCGTGCCCCGCATCGAGGCCCTCGCCGCCGAGCTCAACCAGGTGTGGACCAATCTCCTCACCAACGCCCTGGACGCCATGGGCGAGGCGGGGACGCTGCGCGTCGCCACCCGCCTGGAGCCGGAGGCGGCGGTGGTCGTGGAGATCGGCGACACCGGCGGCGGGATGTCGGCGGAGACGCAGGCGCACGCCTTCGACCCCTTCTTCACGACCAAGGGGGTCGGGCAGGGCACCGGGCTGGGGCTCGACATCTCCCGGCGGATCGTCGACCGGCACGGCGGGGACATCGCGATCGACCTGCGGCCGGGCGAGACGGTGCTGCGGGTGCGGCTGCCCATCCGGGGCGTGGCCGCGGCCCACCGGCGGGCGGGCGCCGGGGCCTGACCGCGGCCGGCGGTGGCCGGGCGGAGCCGGTCCCCGGCCGGGGCTCCCCCGCACCGGCGGACGCCGGTACGGTCGTCGGCGTGTGATCCGGCTCACAAGGGGGTCCCGTGACGACGACACCACCACGCCCGCGTCCCGCACCCGGCCGGAGCCGGGAGGAGGACCCTGCGGCGACGACCGTCCCGGTCGAGGGCGGCGAGCCGGTCCCCCTGCCCACGACGCGCGGCATGGTCCGCGGTGTCGTGGCCACCCTCGCCCGGCCCCGCCCGCTCGCGCGGGAGACGGTGCGGCTGGGACGGGACGCCGCCCGGATCCTCCGCGGCACCGACGAGATCGCGCCCGCCCCGAAGGACGCCCGCTTCGCCGACCCGGCGTGGTCGCTGCACCCGGGCTACCGCCGGCTCGCGCAGTCCTACGTGGCCGCGTCGGCGTCCCTGCGCCGCCTCGTCGACGACTTCGAGGCCGGCGGCGCCGACTGGCGCGAGGTCGAGCAGGTGCGCTTCGTGTTCAACGCGCTGACCAGCGCGATGGCCCCCACGAACACGCTGGCCGGCAACCCGGCGGCGCTCAAGCGGGCGTTCGACACCGCCGGGCTCAGCCTGCTCCGCGGCGCCCGGAACGTGCTGCGCGACCTGGTGCGCAACGGCGGGCTGCCCGCCCAGGTCGACCGCAGCGCCTTCGAGGTGGGCCGGGACCTCGGCGTCACCCCGGGCGCCGTCGTCCACCGCGACGACGTCGTCGAGGTGGTCCAGTACACGCCGTCGACCGAGCGGGTGCGGACGCGCCCGCTGGTCATCGTCCCGCCGCCGATCGGGCGCTTCTACTTCCTCGACCTGCGGCCGGGGCGCAGCCTGGTCGAGTACGCCGTCAGCCGGGGCCTGCAGGTCTTCATGGTCAGCTGGCGCAACCCGACGCGGAAGCAGGCCGAGTGGGGCCTGGACGAGTACGCGCAGGGCGTCGTCACCGCCGTCGACGTCGCCCGGGAGGTCACCGGCTCCCCCGACGTCACCACCCTCGGACTCTGCGCCGGCGGGCAGGTCATGACGACGGCGCTCAACCACCTCGCGGCCACCGGCGACGACCGCGTGCACGCCGCCGGCTACGCCGTCACCCTGCTCGACTTCGCCAGCCGCGCCCCGCTCGGCGCGTTCTCCGGTCCGCGGCTGCTCGAGGTCGCCCGGCGCAACTCCCGCCGGCAGGGCGTCATCACCGCCCGGCAGATGGGCTCGGTGTTCACCTGGATGCGCCCCGACGACCTGGTCTTCAACTACCTGGTGCGGCAGTGGCTCATGGGCGAGGACCCGCCCGCGTTCGACATCCTCGCGTGGAACGCCGACGGCACGAACCTGCCCGCCCGGCTGCACGAGCAGTTCCTCGAGATCTTCCGGGACAACGCGCTGGTCACCCCGGGGGCGCTGCGGGTGCTCGGCACGCCGGTGCACCTGAGCCGGATCACGATCCCGACCTTCGTGACCGGCGCGCTCACCGACCACCTCACCCCCTGGGACGGCTGCTACCGGACCACCCAGCTGCTGTCGGGGCCGAGCACCTTCGTGCTCAGCAACAGCGGGCACATCCAGAGCCTGGTCAACCCGCCCGGCAACCCGAAGGCGCGCTACTGGACCGGCGGGGAGCCCGGCCCCGACCCGCACGCCTGGCGGGCGGCCGCCGAGGAGCACACCGGCAGCTGGTGGGAGCCCTGGTCGGACTGGGCGGTCGAGCACTCCGGCGACGAGGTGCCGGCGCCTTCCGCGCTGGGCAGCGCGGCCCACCCGCCGCTGGAGCCGGCGCCGGGCCCCTACGTCCGGGACCGCGTGCCCTCCTGAGGTCCGCCGTCGCGCTCCCCGGGCCCGCCGCTCGGGCGGCTACGGTGCGCGCGGTGGCGCGGGTGCTGGTGACGGGGATGTCGGGCGCGGGGAAGACGACGCTCCTGGACGAGCTGCGCCGCCGGGGACACCGGACGGTGGACACCGACGACGACGGCTGGGAGCTCCCCGACCGCACGTGGGACGAGCCGCGCATGAGCCGGCTACTGGACACCCACCCCGACGTGGTCGTCTCCGGCACGGTCGAGAACCAGGGCCGGTTCTACGACCGCTTCGAGCACGTCGTGCTGCTCAGCGCGCCGCTCCCCGTGCTGCTGGAGCGGGTGCGGACCCGGACGGGCAACCCCTACGGCCGGACGCTCGAGGACCGGGCCGAGATCGCGCGCAACCTCGCGGAGGTCGAGCCGCTCCTGCGCCGGGGCGCCGGCCTCGAGCTGGACGGACGACGTCCGGTGGCCGAGCTCGCCGACGTCGTGGAGGGGCTGCTCAGCGGCGGGCGGTGACCCGGTCCGGGGGCAGCACGACGAACTCGTTGCCGTCGGGATCGGCCATCGGCACCTCGTGGGCGTCGCTGCGTCCGGCGTCGAGCCGGGTCGCCCCGAGCGAGAGGAGTCGCTCGACCTCGCCCTGCTGGTCGTCGTCGGCGGCCGGCGCGACGTCGAAGCGCAGCCGGTTGCGGCCCGTCTTCGGGGCCACGGGCGGACCGCCCCAGGTGATCTTCGGGCCGCCGTGCGGTGAGCGGATCGCCGTCTCCTGGTCCTGGTCCCACACCAGCGGCCACCCCAGCGCGTCGCGCCAGAAGTACCCGACCTGCTGCGACCCGTCGCACGCGAGCGCGCCGACGAAGCCGCATCCGGCGAGGAAGCCGTTGCCCGGCTCGATGACGCAGAACTCGTTGCCCTCCGGGTCGGCGAGCACCACGTGCTCCTCCTCCGGGAGCTGACCGACGTCCAGGTGCCGGCCGCCGAGGTCCAGGGCCCGCGCCACCGTCTGCCGCTGGTCCTCGAGGGAGGTGCTCGTGAGGTCGGGGTGCATGCGGTTCAGGCCGACCTTGGGCTCCTGGGTGGGGACGAACCGGAACCCGAAGCCGGTGTCGTCGGGAGGCAGCAGCGCGACGACGCCGGAGGGCTCCTCGGCCCTCCCCCAACCCAGGACGCCGGCCCAGAACCGTGCGAGACGAGACGGGTCGATCGCGTCGAACTCCAGCGCCACGAGGCGGCACGTCATCCGCTCGCACCTCCGTTCCGGGCTCCCGGGCCGCGGGGGCCCCTCCCCGGGAGAGCATCGCGACGCTAGGAAGCCGCGGTACGGCGACGCAACACCATTGCCCGACGCGGGCGGTCAGCCGGTCAGGACGCGCAACGTGGCGTGCGACCGCCGCGCCGACGCCGTCCTCACCGGGCTGGGGTGGCAGGCGCTGCGGTTCTGGGAGTACGAGGACCCCGACGACGTCGCGAACGCGATCTGTGCGGTGCTCGGTCGGCCCATCGGCATCGGTGCTGGTCAGGGTCGCGTTTCTGTCGTACCCACTCCGTAGGTTCGGTGTCGTGGAGGAGGTCGCGGAGCACCGGTCGCCGGTGGAGCAGGCGCTGCTCGCCGCGGTGATCGCGACGCCCGCGCGGTTCCGCCGGCTGCCGGTGGCGCTGCTGTCGCGGGATCAGAAGGCGGCGGAGCTGCAACGGGTCACTCAGCTGGAGGCCATGACCGCCGCGTACAAGGCAGAACTGGTGCTGGGCCTGGCCGACGACTCTCCCGATGACCTGGATCCCGCGCCCGGCACTCCCGGCGCGCGCACGGGTTCGTGGGCGCCGGACACCGAGCTGCCGGGGTGTCGGAGTTCTTCACCGCCGAGCTGGCGGTGGTGCTCAACTGCGGCCGGGGCACCGCCAACCACCTGGCCCACCGGGCCTGGACCTACCGGGAGCGCCTGCCCGCCACCTGGGCGGCGCTGGCCGCCGGCGCCCTCGACGAGGCCCGCGCCAAGGCGCTGGTCGACGTGCTCGAGCACGCCCCGGCGGGGATCGCCCGCCGGATCGAGGCGGCGCTGCTGCCCGCGGCCACCGGGCTGACCGTGGGCCGGCTCAAGCAGCGCGCGCTGGCGCTGCTGCTCGACCTCGACGCCGACGCGGTGGGCCGGCGCAAGCAGCAGGCGCGGCGGCGCGCCGATGTGCGGGTCGACCCCTCGCCGCTGGAGGGGATGGCCACGCTGGCCGCCGACCTGCCCGCCGAGGTCGCCGCGGCCTGCCACGCGCTGGTCGACTCTCTCGCCGGGATGCTCAAGGCCGACGGTGATGAGCGGCCGATCGGGGAGCTGCGCACGGTGGTGTTCGCCGACCTGCTCCAGCGCCCGTGGGAGGCCGCCCGCCCGGCGGTGACCGCGCACCTGCAGATCATCGCCACCCTGGCCGCGCTGGCCGGCGACAGCGAGGAGGCTGGGGAGGTCAACGGGCTGCCGATCACCGCCGCCCACCTGCGCGACCTGCTGCGCGAGCTGGACGCGCTCGAGGTGCGGGCGCCGGAGGGCGGGTCGGTGACGGTGGCGCTGACCGACGCCGACGGCACCCTGCGGGCCACCGGCACGCTGGACCGGCTGCGCCGGCTGGCCGCCCGCGGCTGCGACCGGCACCCGGACCAGGGGTGCAAGTGCGTTGTCCTCGACCGGCCCGACCCGGTCGACCGCTACACCCCCACCGCGGCGCAGCAGGCCTTCGTGCGCACCCGCGACCGCACCTGCCGGTTCCCCACCTGCGGCCAGCGGGTCGGCTGGGCCGACGCCGACCACGTCCTCCCCCACGCCCACGGCGGGACCACCGACTGCGCCAACCTGTGCTGCCTGTGCCGGAGCCACCACCGGCTCAAGACCTTCGCCCGCGGCTGGCGCTTCGTCATGGGCCCCGACGGCACCCTGACGGTCACCACACCCTCCGGCATCACCCGCACCACCCGCCCACCGGGCGTGCGCCCACCCCCGGCAGCAGCAGCGCCCGACCCGCCACCGGACGACCCCGGACCACCACCCGGTGGTCCAGCCGACCCGGCCGACGACCCGCCGCCCTTCTGATCCCGCCCGAGCAGACGTCCCGGCCCGGTCCCGCACACCGGGCCGGGACCCCGGCGCGGGCGGTCAGCCGAACGCCTCCTGCATGCCCTCGGAGGCCGACCGGGTCTCGTCGGACGGCGGAGGGGTCGGCATGTCGGCGCCCTGCTCGTGCGGCGCCGACGGCGTCGAGACCGCGACCACCGCCGGGTCGACGCGCAGCACCGCGTACCCGGCCACGGCACCCGCGCCGAAGCCGGGCGCGAACACCCGTACCGGCTCGGTGATGACCCCGTCGCGCACGGCGTCGTGGATGGCCAGCGGGATGCTCGCCGACGACGTGTTGCCGACCTGGTCGATGTCGAAGTACAGCTGGTCGGCCGACAGCCCGGCCCGCTCGGCCAGCTGCACCACCATCGTCTTGTTCGCCTGGTGCGGCACGATCAGGTCGATCGAGTCCATGAGCGACCCGTCCCGGCCGTCGGGCGCCGGCAGCTGCTCGAGCTCCTCGATCATCTGGCCCAGGTAGCGCCCGGCGAGCGCCTTCACCTGCGGCCCGAACACGGTGATGTTGTTGTCGAACTCCGGGTTGGGCCACAGGATCGAGTTGACCTCGCTCGCCGGGCCGCTGGCGTAGGTCTTGAGCACCTCGACGTCGCCGTCGCTGCCCTCGGGCGCCGGCCCGACCACCAGGGCCGCCGCGCCGTCCCCGAAGATCATCCGCGACGTCCGGACGTTGCCGATCTTGTCCGAGAACTTCTCCGCGCAGACCACCAGCACCGGCCGCTCCACCTCCTGCAGCAGCCGGGTGGCGTCCGCGACGCCGTACGGCATGCCCGCGCACGCGGCGATCAGGTCGTAGGCCGCGTACACCTGGTGCATCCCGAGCTGGCCGCACAGGTAGGTGGCCAGCGACGGGATCAGCCGCGAGCTGGTGCACGTGCACACCAGCACCGCCCCGATCTCCTCCGGCTCCCGCCCCGCCTTCGCCAGCGCCCCCTCGGCCGCCTGCAGCGCCAGTTCCTCCAGCGGCAGCGAGCTGTAGCGGCGCGCCTCGATGCCGGTCTTGGCCGCGATCTCCGCGGCGCTCATCGGCGACCAGTTGTAGGCGGTGTTGCGGATCAGGTCCTCGTTGCTGCACACCCGGTCGCCGTGCACCGCCACCAGCGCCTCCAGCCGCGGGCGGACGGCGAACCGCGCCCGGACGTCGACCGCCGGGAACGGCCGCACCGGCGGGCGCGACTCCCGCGGCGCGGGCGCGTGCCGCGGCGGGACCCCGGCGCGCAGCCGGCGCAGGAACCCGCGCACCTCCTTGTCCCGCGGGTGGAACGCCACCACCCAGTCGTCGTCGCGGAGCGCGCCCGCCTCGGCGAGCTCCACCTGCGAGCGGTCCCAGGGGTACTGGTTGTGCAGCACCATCGCCCAGCGGTGCAGCGCCTCGAGCTCGGGCACCTCCTCGTCGCAGTCGACGATGTCGTCGTAGCTGTAGACGGGGTGGTCGGGGTCGTAGGAGGCCAGCCGGAAGGTCAGCGCGCCCGACTGCTCGAGGAACTCGCCGACCGTGGGCTTGACCGCCGGCAGCGTGGTGGCCTGGTGCCGGCGGTGGCCGTAGACGTCGAAGAGGACCCGGAAGACCCGGTCCTCCACCTCGGCGTCCCACCGCGCCGGCAGCGTCGGGTACGCCTGCTCGACGGCGGCGATCTTGGTCTCGCCGTCCTCCCACGGCCGCAGCACCGGCAGGAACACGTCGTCGCGGGTCCGGGGGACGTCGGCCCAGCGGGTGGGCCGCTTGTCGTACATCGTGATCGAGAACCGGTTGGCCCAGAACAGGTTGAGGGCGACGTCCCGCATGAGGTCGTAGCGGGTCGCGTAGGCGCCGGTGCGCACCTTGTTCAGGATCTCGGTGCCGCTGGGCGCCTTGGTCTCGAAGTCGCGGCGGATGACGCTGTCGAGCTGGTCGAGCGTCTCCAGGGTGGAGAAGTCCAGCTCGGGCATGACGTTCGAGGGGAACACCATGCGGCCGTGCCGGTTCAGGACGAAGGCGTTCACGGGAGGTCCTCCCTGTCGGGGTCAGCGGCTGACGGCGCGCTCCATCCCCCGCTCGACCGCGGCGATGAGACGCGGCCGCAGTTCGGCGGCGGGCACGATGTCGTGGACCGAGCCCACCCGGCGGGCGCGCTCGATGTCGTGGACGGCCTCGAACTCGGCGGCCACCTCGCCGAGCTTCTCCGAGCGCACGGCGCTGCGGACGGTGGCCAGCTGGGACCGCAGCTGCGCCTGCTCGACGGCGTCGGCCGCGGTGAGGGCGGCCTCCAGCTCGCGCACCCGCGGGTCGGCGGCGGTGCGCCGGTCCACCTCGCGGGAGAAGACGACGGCCGCGGCCGGCGCGCCGCCGATCACCGACGCGTAGGAGCCCTCGACGGCCAGCACCTGCATCTGCTCGTTGAGCGCCCCGGAGAAGACGACGAAGGCACCCCCGTGGTAGCGCGACACCACGCAGAACACGATCGGGCCGTCGAAGTTGGTGATGGCCCGGCCGATCTCCGCGCCGTACTCCAGCTGCAGGTTGCGCAGCGACTCCGGTGACCCGTCGAAGCCCGACAGGTTGGCCAGCACGACCAGCGGCCGGTTGCCGCTGGCGGCGTTGATGGCGCGGGCGGTCTTCGCCGACGAGCGGGGGAACAGCGTGCCCGCCGTCCACTGGTCGGGGCCGTCGGCGGGGCGGCTGCCGCGCCGCGGGATCGGCCGGGACTCCACGCCCAGCAGGCACACCGGGTGCCCGCCGAGGTGCGCGTCGAGCACGACGGCGGTGTCGGCGTCGGCCATGCCGGCCCACCGCTCGAGCACCGGGTGGTCCTGGTCGGTCACCGCCCGCATCACGGTGCGGATGTCGAAGGCCTTCTTGCGCTCCGGGTTGGCCTCGGCGGAGAAGACGTCCCCGACGGTGGTGAAGTCGCTGTCGGGGTGCCGGTGCGGGAAGGTGCGCACGTCGCGGTCGCGCGGGTCGGCGGTGCCCGCCGGCCGCGGCCACCGCTCCCCCGGCGCGCGGTAGGTGTGGTCGTAGTGCCGGGCCAGGACGTCGAGGGCGCCGGTGAGGTCGGGCGCCCAGTACTGCGCCTGCCCGTTGGGCCCCATGACCCGGTCGTAGCCGCCGATGCCGAAGTTGTCCTCCGCCGACACCCCGCCGGAGTAGTCCAGCGAGTGCTTGCCGGTCAGCACCATCGCGCTGTCCGGGGTCATGACCAGGATGCCGCGGGTGTGCATGAGCATCGTGGCCTCGGCGTTCCAGTACGGCTGGGCGCCGACGTTGATGCCGGTGACGACGACGTTGACCTCGCCGCCGGCCTGGGTGAACGTGATGATCCGGCGCAGCGCGCGCGAGACCCAGTCCATGTTCTCGGTGCCGCTGTCCATCGAGATGCGGGCGCCGGAGGACAGCGCGAACCACTCGACCGGGATGCCGCGCTCCTCGGCGAGGTCGAGCGCGGCCACGATCCGGGCGCACTCGGGCTCGGCGACCGTGCCCAGCGCGCGGGTGGGGTCGCCGAACAGGGCCACCCGGGTCATCCCCTCCGGGTAGCGCTCCGTCGGCGTGCTCACCAGCCCGACGACGACCCCCGCCCGATTCTGCCCCGGCGGGCGGTCCACCGGCACCAGCCGGCCGTCGTCGCCGAGGTCGTGCTCGACGAAGGAGCCGCCGGGGCCGGCCAGCAGGGTGCTGAGCTCGTAGGGGTACGGGGCGCCGCGGGCCCGGGCGCTGAGGACCTTCTCGGTGTAGTCGTCGAGCGGGCGCAGCGGGGTCGTCGGCCGGTCGGTGACCGCCATCCGCACCCCGGTGCCCGGGACGTTGGAGAAGCGCAGCGCCACGTCGCGCGGCGGGCGGCCGGCCTCCTCCTGCAGCCGGGCCAGCAGCACGATCTGGTCCAGGCCGGCGCCGAGGGTCAGCGGCGCCGCGGTCCGCGCGAACTCGGCGACCTCGGCCAGCGGCACCTCGATCGAGGGCCAGGCGTAGAGGTGGATGCGGTTGTGCTCGAGCGGGCGCCGGGACCGCCGCAGCGACTGGGCGCGCCGCAGCCCGTCGAGGCAGGACAGCAGCTGGCGCTCGACGGTGGGGAACCCGACGACCTCCCCGTGCTCGTCGCGCACCGGCGTCAGGTCGCGGACCTCGGCCAGGGCGATGAACCGCTCGTCGTTGGGATGGTCGCGGGCGGTGACGTGCAGCAGCACGGTGTCCTCCGGCGAGGGCACCCGCTCGGCGTCGAACGCCTCCAGCCGCCACAGGTCCAGCCGCCGGGCGGTCAGCGGGTGCAGGCCGCGCAGCAGCCGCTGCTCGGCCGGCCGGCCGTCCTCCCCCGGCCGGAAGGTCAGCGTCTCCACCTCGCCGCCGTCGGGCCCGCCGTCGGGGGTGGCGACGGTGACGGTGACCCGGCGCGCGGCGCGCAGCTCGGGGACGCCGTCGACCAGGTCGCGCACGGCGTCCGACAGCGCGTCGGCGTCGGCCGGGCGGTCGGGCCACTCCACGTAGAGGTCCACGACCGTCTGCCCCGGGTCGGCGAGCCGGGCCACCGCGCCGGCCACCGCGGCCAGCGCCTGCGGCAGCCGCGCCGCGCGGGTCATCAGCGCCAGCAGGTGCAGCCGGTCGCCGCCGAGGGCGTACTCGGCGGTGACGGAGGTGTCCCCGTCGAGCAGGGTCGACCGGACGTCCTCGAGGTTGCGGCTGCGGTAGTAGCGGCGGGTGAGGACCTCCAGCACCGGGTCGGGGACGGTCGTCGTGCGGGACAGCCGCTGGGCCAGCAGCCGGACCAGCGGCTCGGGGCTGGCGACCAGCGCCTCCATCCGCCGGATGCTCTCCGCGGTGTCCCCGCGCGCGCCGGCCTCGTCGAGTTCCTCGAGCAGCCGGGCGGCCCGGTCGAGGACCTCCTGGCGGGCCGTCCGCACGACCGGTTCCTCGAGGTGCCGGAAGCGGACGGCGCGGGCCAGGTTCCCGATCGAGGGGTGGCGCAGCTGGGTGGCCAGCACCAGCCGGTCGAGGACCTCACCGATCTCGCCGCGCGAGCGGCCGTCGGGCAGCCGGTCGGCGGTCAGCCAGCGCTCCAGCAGCGCCGAGACGGCGGGCAGCTGCTCGGCGGTGCGCTGCTGGGCCAGGAACACCCGGTGCACCGCCTCCTCCAGCGCCGGGCCCGGCTCCAGGTCGGCGACGCCGTAGTGGGCCAGCGCCCGCCGCAGCCGCGCGCGGAACGCCTCCGGCAGCCCCTCCCGCTCGGCGTCGAGGGAGTGCAGGTAGGCGTGGAAGTGCTCGCGCGGGCTGTGGACCTGGGTGTCGGCCTCCTCCTCCTCGCTGGCCGGCCGGTTGCGGGAGAGCTCGGCGAGGTCGGCGAAGGTGACCAGCACGTCGAGCTCGGCCGACAGCAGCCGGGCGTCGTCGGCGGGCAGCTCGTCGCGGGTGGCGGCGTACTCGGCGACCAGCCGCCGCGCGTGCCCGGCGCCGACGTCGAAGCCGGTGACCAGCGCCCGCAGCTCGGCCAGCAGGGACAGCGCCCGCGCGCGGGGGTCGCCCTCGGGCTTGTCGTCGCCGCCGGGCAGCGCCACCCGCTCGCCGGTGGCCTCCTCGACGTCGCCCCCGGCCCGGTCGAGCAGCAGCAGCGGCGCGCCGGCGTCGACCTGGCTGTTCACCGCCGCCCGCACCTCGCGCACCCGGCCGGCGAAGGGCGCCCGCACCGGCGTCTCCATCTTCATGCTCTCCAGCACGACCACCGGCGCGCCGGCCTCGACCTCGTCGCCGGGCGCGGCCCGGACGGCGACGACCACCGCCGGGGCCGGTGCGCGGACCACGCCGCCGACGTCGCGGCCGACCCGGTGGGTGACCCCGTCGACCTCCACCAGGGACGAGCCGGGCGCCTCGACGGCGACCACCGCGTAGCGCCGGCCCGCGGCGGCCAGCCGGGTCTCCAGCGGCCCGAGCCGGTCGACCTCGACGTCGACGACGCGGCCGTCGAGACCGACCCGGTAGCGGTCGTGGCCCACCGTGGCGACGGTGAGCCGGTACACCTGCCCGCGGACGCCGAGCTCGACGGTGCGGCCCACCTCGTGCGGTGCCCGCGGCCGGCCACCGCGCGCCGAGACCAGGAACGCGATCCGCTCGCGCTGCTCCTCGGCGACGGCGATGTCGACGGCGACCTGCACCAGCGCCACCCAGGCGTCCCCGGCGCCGCGGTCGCCGCCGACGACGCCGGCGCGGTCGAGCCAGCCGGTGTCGGCGGTGCCCTCGACCACCTCGGGGCGGTCGAGCAGGTCGAGCAGGAAGGACTTCGTCGTCGCCCCGCCGCGCAGGACGACGGTGGTCTCCCGCAGCGCGCAGCGCAGCCGGGCGAGCGCCTCGGGCCGGTCGCGGCCCCAGGCGATGACCTTGGCGATCATCGAGTCGTACTGCGGCGGGACGACGTCGCCGACGCCCAGGCCGGTGTCCACGCGGACGCCCGGGCCGGTGGGCAGCCGCAGCAGCTCCACGCGGCCGGGCGCGGGGGCGAACCCCTGCTCGGCGTCCTCGGCGGTCAGCCGCGCCTCCACCGCGTGCCCAGTGGCCGGCGGCGGCCCGCCCTCGAGCCGGCCGCCGGCGGCCACGTGCAGCTGCAGCTTCACCAGGTCCAGGCCGGTGGTCGCCTCGGTGACCGGGTGCTCGACCTGCAGCCGGGTGTTGACCTCGAGGAAGGTCGTGAGCCGCTCCTGCGGCTGGTACAGGAACTCGACGGTGCCCGCGCCGACGTAGCCGGCGGCCCGCACCAGCGCGATCGCCGACTCCCGCAGCGCGGCGTCCTGCTCGGGGGACAGCACCGGTGAGGCCGACTCCTCGATGACCTTCTGGTTGCGCCGCTGCACCGAGCAGTCGCGCACGCCGGGCGCCCAGACGGTGCCGTAGGAGTCGGCGATCACCTGCACCTCGACGTGCCGGCCGCCCTCGACCAGCCGCTCCATGAAGACGACGGGGTCGCCGAAGCTCTTCTCCGCCTCCGACCGGGTGCGCTCGAGGGCCTCGGCCAGCTCGCCGGGCGCGCGGACGACGCGGATGCCCCGGCCGCCGCCCCCGCTGCGGGCCTTGACGATGAGCGGGTAGCCGATCGCCTCGGCGTGCCGCCGGCCGTCGTCGAGGTCGGCCACGGGACCCGCGCTCCACGGCGCGACCGGCACGCCGACCCGCTCGGCGAGCACCTTGGCCTCGATCTTGGCGCCGAGCAGCCGCATCGCCTCCGGCGGCGGCCCGACGAAGGTGACGCCGAGGTCGGCGCACAGCTCGGCGAAGGCGGGGTCCTCGGCGACGAAGCCCCAGCCCACCCAGGCCGCGTCGGCACCGCTGACCCGCAGCGCCCGGCCCAGCTCGGCGTGGTCGAGGTAGGGGTTGACCGCGCCGGTGTCGGCCAGCAGCACCGCCTCGTCGGCGGCGCGCACGAAGGTGGCCCGGCGCTCGGCCTCGGTGTGCAGCGCGATCACCCGGGTCCGCGTCCCGTGCTCGGCGTCGAGCTCCCGCACCGCCCGGATGAGCCGCACGGCGGGCTCCCCACGGTTGACGACGGCGATCCGTTCGAACACGCGCGGGTACCTCTCCCTGGTCGATGGGCGCCTCCGGCCGGACGTCGGCGCCGGCTACATGTCGAGCCCGCCGTTGACGCCCCACACCTGGCCGGTGATGTAGCCGGAGGCGTCCGCGGCGAGGAAGTGCACGACGCGGGCGACCTCCTCCGGCTCGCCGAGCCGGCCCAGCGGGATCTTGGCCTTGAGGCCGTCGAGCACCTTGTCCGGCACGCTGTCGAGCATCTCGGTGGCGGTGTAGCCGGGCGTGACGGCGTTGACGGTGATGCCCAGCCCGTCGGTCTTGCCCGAGCGCTGCACCTGCATCGCGGCCTCGCGGGCCAGCGTCTTGGTCAGGCCCAGCAGCCCGGCCTTGGCCGAGGCGTAGTTGGACTGGCCGATGCCGCCGGTCTCGCCGATCACCGAGGAGATCATCACGATCCGCCCGCTGCCGCGCTCGAGCATGTGCTTGAGCGCCGCCTGGGACAGGTAGAAGGCGCCCGAGAGGTTGACGTCGATGACCCGACGCCAGTCGTCGTCGGTCATCTTCAGCACCGTCCGGTCGGCGGTGATGCCGGCGTTGTTGACCAGGATGTCGAGCCGGCCGTGCCGCTCGATCACCTCGGCCACGGTGCGCCGGCAGTCCTCGGGGCTGGCGATGTCGCCGCGGTGCACGCTCATCCGGCTCTCGGGATAGGCGCCGGTGAAGTCCTGGGCGAACATCTCGGCCCGCTCGGTGTTGCCGCTGTAGCCGGCCGCGACGTCGGCGCCCTGGGCGGCGAGGCTGCGGCAGATGGCCGCGCCGATGCCGCGGGTGCCGCCGGTCACGAAGGCCACGCGGCCGGAGAGCTTGTCACCGGTCCTGCTGGTACGGGTCTGGGTCGCTGTCACCGGCTCCTCCTGGGGCTCGGGCGCGTGCGCCTCGTTCCTGGACCGGAACCCGGGTGGATGACGGCGCCACCTGCTCCGGCATCGGATGCGGGCAGCATCCTGCGCGGCGGGCGGCAGGGCAAGCGCAGGCCAGACAAGAGCACGCAGACAAGAGCACGGGAGGGCGTGCGCACGGCGTGAACGCCGGGCGTGGCGGGTCACTCCCCGGCGGTCGCCCTCCCGGGCTCGACGGTGCCGGACGGCGGCGCGGTGGCACCGGCCGAGCGCGCGTCGAGCCAGGCCTGCCAGTCCGACCGGTCGCTGCCGCCGGCCCGGACCGACGCCACCACGAGGAACAGCACCGCGACGGCGCCGAGCAGCAGCACCCCGGTGACGATGCCCTCCCAGCCGAACAGCAGCGGGACGGTCATGTCGCCGGGTGCCGGCGGGGTCGCGTCGGACGCCATGCCCCCAGCGTGCGCGCCCGCGCCCGCCTCCGTCGCCCCGGCGCCGGTCCTGTCACCCGCCGGGGCGACGTCACGCAGCAGAGGCGCCCGCCGGCCCGGTCGCCCCATCGGGCGTCCCGGCGACGCCCACGGGTGACGACCGTCCCGGTCCCGGGTGCCGGCCCGTTCCGCCGGTCATAGCGTCCCGGACCCCGGGACCGGCCCGCGGGGAGAGGCGGGAGCATGAGCGCGGAGCTGCAGATCGACCACGGGGTCCCCCCGGCCGGCACGCCACGGCTCGACGGCCGCCGCCCCAACGTCTCCGGTGACCTGCCCACCGTCCTCGCCGCCGGCCCGATGTTCACCCGCACCCTGGCCGGCTACGACCGCTTCCAGGTCGACACCTACGTCCGGTGGGCCGAGGACGAGCTCGCCGCCGCCGGCCGGGAGCACGAGCACCTGCTGGCCCGGCACCTGGAGACCGTGGCCGCGCTCGAGGAGGCCCGGGCGCTGCTGTCGCACTCGTCCTCCGGCGCGGAGCTGGTCCGGGTCTCCGGCCGGATCGCCGCGCTGCTCGCCGTCGCGGCCGACGAGGCGGAGGGCATCCGCGCCGAGGGCCGGGCCGAGCGGCAGGCCGCCGCCGCCGAGGCCGAGCAGGTCCTCGCCTGCGCCCGCGGGGTGCTCGCCGACGCCGCCGTCGAGGCCGACCGGGTGCTCGCGGTGGCGGCCGCCCGCGCCGGGGAGACCGCCGCCGAGGCCGCGCGGGTGCTGGCGGAGGCCGAGCAGGAGCGCGCGGACGCCCGCGCGGCCGCCGCGGCCCGGGAGGCCGCGGCGCGGGAGGTCGAGCGGCGCGCGGCCGAGGACGCCGAGGCGGTCCGCCGGCAGGCCGCCGACGACGCGGCCGCCGCGCGGCTGCAGGCGCGCAGCGAGATCGTCGGGATGCTCGCGACCGCGCGCGAGCAGCGCCGGCGGGCCGACGCCGAGGCGGCCACCGTCCGCGACCGGCTGCACCGGGAGGCCGTGGCGCTGCGCGCGGAGGTCGCCGACCTGGAGCTGCGGCGGGCCGCGCTCCGGGCGGAGACCGCACCGGCCGACCCGGTCGCCGGGCCCGCCCGCCGGCGCCGCGTCCGGCCCGGCCGGTTCCTGCACCGGCTCCGCGCGCGGCCGGCGTCCCCGCGGGCGCACTGACCGGCGCCGGTCAGTCCGCGGCGGCCGGGCCCGCGAGCTCCACGACGGCGGCGACGAGGGCCTGCCCGTCGAGCAGGACGGCGTCGTTGTGGTCGGCGCCGGGCACCTCCACCAGCCGGTGCAGCCCGGCGGCGGCCTCGGCCACCCGCCGGCTCTGCGCCGGCGGCACGATCGTGTCGGCGTCGCCGAGGACCACCGTCGTGGGCACCCGCAGCCGGGCCACCTGCTGCGCGACCGGGTACCGGTCGCGCAGCAGCAGCCGGACGGGCAGGAACGGGTAGTGGTGGCCGCCGACGGCGGCGAGGTCGACGAACGGCGAGCGCAGCAGCAGCCCGGCCGGCGGGTGCTCGAGCGCCAGCGCGGTGACCACCCCGCAGCCCAGGCTCTCGCCGTAGTAGACCAGCCGCTCCTGCGCGACCCCCGCCTCCTCGAGCAGCCAGTCGCGCGCGGCGCGGACGTCGAGGGCGAGCCCCTCCTCGCTGGGGCTGCCCGGGTTGCCGCCGTAGCCCCGGTAGTCGAACAGCAGCACGCCGAGTCCCGCTCCGGACAGCGCCCGGGCCAGCGGCGCGCGCAGGCCCCGGTGCCCGCCGTTGCCGTTGGCCACCAGCACGACCGGCGCGCCGGGAGCCGGGCCGGGGACGAACCACGCCCCCAGGTCCAGCCCGTCCGCGGTCCGGAGCGTGACGTCGCGGCCGCCGGGGACGGCCTCGGCCGCGGCGGGCACCGGGCCGTCGTCGGGCAGGTACACGAGGCGGCGCTGGAAGGCCCACAGCAGGCCCAGCACGAGGGCGGCCACGACGAGGACGACCAGCGCCGCGCGCAGCACCGGACGCACCGGGCGGTCAGCCGGACAGCGAGCGGCTGCGCTGCTCGATCCCCAGCTCGCCGTAGGGGTAGTCGGGCGCGCCCGGGTCGCTGACGGCGTCGAGCCGCGCGGTCTCCTCGACCGACAGCACCAGGCCCGCGGCGCCCAGGTTGCCGCGCAGCTGGTCGGTGGTGCGCGCCCCGAGGATCACCGAGCTGACGGCGGGACGGGCGAGCAGCCAGGCCAGCGCCACCTGCGGCATGGGCACGCCGCGCGCCTCGGCGACGTCCTGCACCGCCTCGAGCACGTCCCAGGTGCGGTCCCGCGCGCCGACCCGGTCGTAGGCCTCCATGCCGCGGGCGGGGTCCTCGCCGAGCCGGGTGGTGCCCTCCGGTCGCTGGTCGCGGGTGTACTTGCCCGACAGCCAGCCCCCGGCGAGCGGCCCCCACGGCAGCAGGCCCAGGCCGTTGTACAGGCATGCGGGCACGATCTCGGCCTCGGTGCCGCGCACCAGCAGGCTGTAGTTGGGCTGCAGCGTGACCGGGACGGCGAGGCGGTCGCGCTCGGCGACGTCGACGGCCCGCTGCACCTGCCAGCCGGTGAAATTCGACAACCCCGGGTAGCCGACCTTCCCGGCCGACACCGCGTCGTCGAGGAACCGCAGCGACTCCTCCAGCGGCGTCAGCGGGTCCCACGCGTGCAGCTGGTAGAGGTCGACGTGGTCGACCCCGAGCCGGCGCAGCGAGTCGTCCAGCGCCCGCCGCAGGTGCCGGCGCGAGCTGCCCAGCGCGTTGGGCTCGTTCCCCATCGGGAAGCGGCCCTTGGTCGCGAGGACCACGCGGTCGCGGACGTCGGCCGGGCGGGCGGCCAACCAGCGCCCGACGATCTCCTCCGCCGCGCCGGCGGAGTAGACGTCGGCGGTGTCGACCAGCGTGCCGCCCGCCTCGACGAAGACGTCGAGCTGCTCGTGCGCGCCGGACTCGTCGGTCTCGGCGCCGAAGGTCATCGTGCCCAGGCACAGGGCCGACACGGCACAGCCGCTGCGGCCGAGGGTGCGCATCTCCATGGGCACAGTCGGCCACACCGGTCCGCGCGCCGCCCGTCGACGCCGCGACGGCCACGGCGGTCAGCGCCGGCCGGCCCCCGTGGCCGCGCGCACCTCCGCCGCCGACGCCGGACGGGCGCCGGCCGCCTCCACCGACCGGCGGGCCTCGGCCACGAGCCCGGCGTTGCCGCGGGTGCAGCCCAGCGGCGCGTCCTCCAGGCCCACCCGCACGTGTCCGCCGCGCGACACCGCCTCCTCCCGCAGCCCGGCCAGCTCGACGCCGAGCCCGGCCACCAACCAGGTCGCGCCCGGGTCGCACTCGCCGAGCAGGCGGAGGTGGGCGTCCAGCGCCCACCCGGCCGGCGGGAGGCCGAAGGTGGAGCCGGTCGAGAACGTGGAGCGGTACACCGGGCGCGGCGACGCCGGCGCCCGGGCCGCCAGCAGCGACCCGAGGCCGGTGAAGCCGGGCTCGTAGACCGCGAAGCTCGGCACCAGCCGGTGCTCGGCGCACACCGCGAGGCCCGCCCGGACGTCGGCGGGCGCGTTGGCGTGGACCATCCCGTCGCCGCCGTCGGCCAGCTCGGCGACGGTCGCCAGCACCACCGAGCCGGGGTCGACGACGGCCCACTCGACCAGCCCGGCGCGGGCCAGCCGGTCGACCACGGCGTACCGGGCCCGGCCCTCCACGGGCGTCGCCGACGGGCCCACCGCCATCGGCACGGTCGGGTAGACGACGACGTCGCGGCGGCTGCTGATCGCCTCGACCACCGGCGCGTAGAGGTCGTAGGCCTCCCGCGGGCGGCCGGCGTCGTCGTAGGCGTGCAGGTGCACCACCGCCGCGCCCTCGTCGGCGCAGGCCACGGCCTCCTCGACCAGCTGCGCCCGCGTCACCGGCATCAGCGGCTGCCGCTGCCGGGTCCAGGCGCCGTTGAGCGCGACCTCGATCCACACGCTCCGGCCCATCCCCGCCCCTCCCTGTCGGGGTCCTCCCCCACGCCGGCCGGCGGGTTCGGGGGCGTCCCCCGATGGTCTCCGCACCCCGGCGTCACCAGGCTGGCAGAGCCGGACGGGACGAGAGGTCACCTCCCGTCCGGTCCATCTCCCCGGAGCCGGACGGAGGCGCCATGACCGCTCCCGAGTGCAGCGTCGCCACCCTCCCCCGGCCGGCCGGTCCCGATCCCGCCGGCGGCCCGCCGCGCGACCGGGTGCCCGGCGGGCGGGGCCCGGCGACCCGGCTGCGGGCCTGGCTCGGGCGGCTGCTGGCGCGGCGGGCCGCCCGTCGCATGGTGCGCGGGCAGCTGGACCTCTCCCGGCTGCGGGCCCTGCCGGAGGCCGCGACGGTGCCGCTGCGGCGGGCCGGCACCGAGCCGGACCCGCGGCTCGCGCAGCTGCGCGCGAGCGGGCCGCTGCACCGGCTCGACCTGCCCTTCGAGCCGTCGGTCCACCTGGTCACCGGCGCCGCGGAGGCCCGCGCGGTGCTCGCCGACCGCGACGGGTTCAGCACCGACGTGCGGCACCTGTTCAGCGGCACCGGGCCGGCCACGGCCGACGACGTCGGCGGGCTGGGCTTCACCGACCCGCCGGACCACACGCGGCTGCGCGGCCTGGTCGCCCCCGAGTTCACCCGGGCCCGCCTGCAGCGGCTGGCGCCCACCGTGGAGGCGACCGTGGCCCGGCAGCTCGACGTCCTCGCCGCGGCCGGCTCGCCGGCCGACCTCGCCCGGCACGTGTCCGCACCGGTGCCGATGCGCACCATCTGCGACCTGCTGGGGCTGGCGGGCGCCGACCAGGAGCTGCTCACCCGGCTGGGCGCCCGCCGGTTCGACGCCACGCGCGGGACCGCCGGGGCATTCGGCGCGGTCTCCGCTCAACGCCGGCTGCTCGCCGACGTGGTGGCCGCCCAGCGCCGCGCGCCGGGCGACGGGCTGATCGGCCGCGTCCTGCGCACGCACGGCGACGCGGTGTCCGACACCGACCTCGTCGGGCTCGCCGACGGCATCGTCACCGGCGGCCACGAGACGACGGCGGCGATGATCTCGCTGGGCACGCTGGTCCTGCTGCGCGACCCCGTCGCGGCCGCGGTGGTGCGCGAGGGGTCGCCGGCCGACGTCGAGCACGCGGTCGACGAGCTGCTGCGGCTGCTGTCGGTGGTGCAGGTCGCCTTCCCCCGCTTCGCCCGGCACGACCGGGAGCTGTTCGGGCAGCACCTGCGGGCCGGCGACGTCGTGCTCGTCTCGCTCAGCGGCGCCAACCGCGACCCGGCCTGGACCGGGCCGGACCCCGACCGGGTGGACCCCGGCCGCTCCCCGCGCGGCGGGCACGTCGCCTTCGGCCACGGGATCCACCGCTGCGTCGGCGCCGAGCTCGCCCGGCTGGAGCTGCGCACCGTCCTGCCCGCGCTGTTCCGCCGCTTCCCCGACCTCGCGCTCGCGGTCCCCCCGGAACAGCTGGCCTTCCGGCGGCTGGCCTTCGTCCACGGCGTCGACGCGCTGCCCGTGACCTTCTGAATCCCGAGGAGGACCGACCGTGCCCCGACCCTCCGCCCGCACCGACGATCCGGCCTCCGTCGTCGCCGCCCGCCAGCTCGCCGAGGAGGCCCGGCGCCGGTCGGCCCGCCTCCGGCCCGGCCGCCCACCGGCCGGGCGGGTCGCCGGGCGGTGGCCCGGACGGGTAGTTTCCGTGACCTGCGCCACACCGCGAGAGGGAGGTCTCCATGACCACGACGACCGGGACGGCGACCCTCGAGGCCCCACAGCCCACTGATGAGGACGTCGAGCACGTCGACGTCCTCATCGTGGGCGCCGGGGTCTCGGGGATCGGGGCGGCGCACCACCTGCGGGAACGGTTCCCCGACCGGTCGTTCGTGCTCCTCGACGCGCAGGAGACCCGGGGCGGGACCTGGTGGACCCACCGCTACCCCGGCGTCCGCTCCGACAGCGACCTGTTCACCTACGGCTACCGGCACAAGCCGTGGCGCGGCCCGTCGATCGCCGCCGGCGAGGAGATCCTGGCCTACCTCGACGAGGTCATCGCCGAGGACGACCTCGCCCCGCGGATCCGCTACCGACACCGGGTCACGGCCGCCTCCTGGTCGAGCGAGGACGCCCGGTGGACCGTGGAGGTCAGCCGCGAGGACACCGGCGAGCAGCTGCGGATGACCACCGACTGGCTGTGGATGTGCCAGGGCTACTACAACCACGCCGAGCCCTACCGGCCGCAGTGGGAGGGCATGGACCGCTACCAGGGCCTGCTCGTCCACCCGCAGTCCTGGCCCGAGGACCTCGACCTCACCGGCAAGCGCGTCGTCGTCATCGGGTCCGGGTCGACGGCCGCGACGCTGATCCCCGCCATCGCCCAGGACGCGGCGCACGTGACGATGCTGCAGCGCTCCCCCTCCTACTTCCTGGCGCCGCCGCTGACCCACGAGCTCGCCGTGACCCTGCGCGCGCTCGACATCCCGGAGGACTGGACGCACGAGATCCTCCGCCGGGCCTACGCCGCCCAGTTCAACGAGCTGGCGCGGCTGTCGCACGAGGCGCCCGACGACCTGCACACCTTCCTGATCGAGTCGATGAGGCCGCTGCTGCCCGAGGGGTTCGACGTCGAGAAGCACTTCACGCCGCGGTACCGGCCGTGGCAGCAGCGCATCGCGATCGTCCCCGAGGGCGACCTGTTCGCGGCGCTCAGGGAGGGGAAGGCCTCGATCGTCACCGACACCATCGACACCTTCACCGAGAAGGGCATCCGGACCGGCTCGGGCGAGGAGCTCGAGGCCGACGTCGTCGTCACCGCCACCGGCTTCAACCTCTCGGCGTTCGGCGACGTCTCCTTCACGGTGGACGGTGAGCCGGTGGCCTTCCCGGAGCGGGTCACCTGGCGCGGCCTGATGATCAGCGGCGTGCCCAACATGGCCTACGTCTTCGGCTACTTCCGGCACAGCTGGACGCTGCGCGTGGACCTCGTCTGCGACCTGGTCGACCGGCTCTTCACGCGCATGCAAGAGCAGGGCGCCCGGTCGGTGGTGCCCGAGCTGCGGCCGGAGGACGCCGGCATGCAGCTCAAGCCGTGGTCGGACCCGGAGAACTTCAACCCCGGCTACGTCCTGCGCTCGCAGCACGTGCTCTTCAAGCAGGGCGACCGGGAACCGTGGACCCACATGCTCGAGCACGCGCAGGAGGCCGAGCTCCTGCCGAAGGCCGACCTCGACGACGGCTCCCTCGTCTACCGCTGAGCCCTCGCCCACCGCCGAGCCGACCCGACCCGACAACCGAGGAGGACACCTGTGCCGGTCGACCCGCACCTCGCCGCCCTGCTGGGCATGCTCGAGCAGATGGGCGCACCACCCCTCTACGAGGGCACGCCCGAGGCCGGTCGCGCCTACTACCTGTCGCTGACCCGCGACGTCCGCGCGCCCGAGCACGTCGTGCCCGTCCGCAGCACCGAGGACGTCACCGTCCCCGGCGCCGAGGGCGAGCTGCGCGCCCGGGTCTACCGCCCCGAGGAGGACGGCCCGCTGCCCACGGTCGTGTTCTTCCACGGCGGCGGCTGGGTGATCGGCGACCTCGACACCCACGACAACATGGTCCGCAACGTCTGCCGCGGGGCGCGGGCCGTGGTCGTCGCCGTCGACTACCGGCTGGCACCCGAGCACCCGTTCCCCGCCGCTGCGGAGGACGCCGTGGCCGCGGCACGGTGGCTGGCCCAGCACCTCGACGAGTTCGGCGGCGACGGGCGCCTGGCGGTGGCCGGCGACAGCGCGGGCGGGAACCTGGCCGCGGTGGTCGCCCAGACGCTGCGCGACGACGGCGTGCCGATGGTGGGCCAGCTGCTCGTCTACCCGGCCGTGGACGCGGAGGGCGAGTACCCGTCGCGCGTGGACAACGCCAAGGGGTACTTCCTCGAGAAGGACACGATGGACTGGTTCTACGGCCACTACGCCGGGGCCTGGGAGGACGCGAGGGACGCGCGCCTCTCGCCGCTGCACCACGGCGACCTGTCCGGCCTGCCACCGGCCGTCGTCGTCACCGCGGAGTACGACCCGCTGCGCGACGAGGGCGAGGCCTACGGGAAGGCGCTGGAGGCCGCGGGCGTGCACGCCGACGTGCTCCGCTACGACGGCATGATCCACGGCTTCTTCGACATGGGGACCGTCTCGCCGGCCGCGCAGGCCGCCATCGACGAGAGCTGCGCGCGGTTCGGGGAGCTCATCCGGCGCTGAGGACCGGTGGCCACGGCCCCGCCCGTGCAGGTGTGCGGTGCGGGCGGGCCGGGCGCCGTCAGGGCCGAGCGCGCAGTTGCTGCCACCCGACACGGCGTGTCGGCGCGTGTCGTCGACCGCAACCGATCACTCGGCACACGCCGGACCGCCCCCGCCGCGCCACCCGGCCGCCGTCACACCCAGTAGGTGTCGTGGCGGAGCATGAACTCCGCCCGCTCCTCCGGCGTCATCCGCTCCCCGCGGGCCAGCGTCCGGAAGTACTCCTCGCGCGGTCCGCCCGGCGCGAACAGCAGCAGCATCGAGGCCCGGTCGCCGCCGCGGAAGCCGTGGATCCCGCCCTCGGGGACGTAGAGGAAGTCGCCCTCCCCCGCGGTGGTCCAGGTGCGGCCGTCGTAGATCTCCACCGAGCCCGACAGCACGTAGAACTGCTCGGAGATCGACCGGTGGAAGTGCGGCCCGGGGCCGGAGGCCTCCTCGCCGAAGGTCCACCGGTAGAGGCCGAAGCGCCCCGCGGTCTGGTCGGCGGTGGCGAGGAACTCGCAGGTCACCCCGGTGGCGGAGACGGTGTCCGGGGGCCGGTCGGCCGGCCGCAGCCAGGCGCTGGCCTCCCCCGTGGTGCCGCGGTAGAGGTCGGGCGGGTAGTGCCGGTGCAGGGACACGGGCGCGCCCTCCTTCCGTCGCCCGCCCATCCTGGCAGCGACCCGGCATCGGGGAGGAGGTCGCGGGGTCGGCGGGGGCGGTAGCGTCCGCCGGGTGCCGGACGCCGCAACGGAGCGGGTCGCGTCGCAGCGGGTCCTGCGGCGACGCCTCGACGCGCTCACCCTCGGGCTGTTCACCGTCGCCCTGGGCACGAACGTCCCCACCCCGCTGCTGCTGGTCTACCGCCGCACCCTGGGCCTGTCCGACGCCGACCTCACCGCCGTCTTCGGCTGCTACGCGATCGGCTTGATCGCCGCGCTCACCGTGGCCGGCGCGGCCTCGGACCGCTTCGGCCGCCGGGCGCTGGTGCTGCCCTTCGCGGTGCTCGCCGGGCTGGTCTCGCTGCTGTTCGTCCCCGCCGTCGACCACCTGCCGCTGCTCTACGCGGGCCGGCTGTTGCAGGGCGTCGTCTCGGGCGTGGTGTTCTCCGTCGCCAACGCCTGGCTGCAGGAGCTCGCCGGTCCCGACGGGCAGCAGTCGGCGGCCACCCGCGGGGCGGTGTCGACGTCGCTGGGGTTCGCCATCGCCCCGGCGATGAGCGGGCTGCTCGCGCAGTACGGCCCCGCGCCGACGACGCTGCCCTACCTGGTGCACGTCGCCGTCCTCGTCGTCGGCCTCGGGGCGCTGCTGACCGTGCCGGAGACGGTGCTGGTCCGGCGCCCGGGCCGGCTGATGACCCTGGGGCTGCCCCCGGAGGCGCGGCGGCCGTTCTGGGCGGTGCTCGCGCCGACCGCGGTCGGGGTGTTCGCCTTCCCCGCGGTCGCGGCCACCCTGCTGCCGCTGCTGGTGGTCCCCGACGGTGTCGGGGTGGCCTACGCCGGGCTGGTCGGCGGGCTCGCCCTGGGCGCCAGCGCGGTCGCCGCGCGGCTCGGGCGCCGGTTCGAGCGCGGCGCCGCGCCGCTGGGCATGGCGCTGGGCGCGGCCGGCGTCGCCCTGGCGGTGGCGGCCATCGTCACTCGCTCGGAGCCGCTGCTGGTCCCCGCGTCGGTGCTCATGGGCACCTGCGGCGGGCTGTGCCTCACCGCCGGCCTGACCCTCACCGCCCGGCTCGCGCCGCCGCACACCCGCGGGGCGATGAACAGCGCCTTCTACGCCTTCGCCTACGTCGGGTTCGGCGCGCCGCTGCTGATCGCCTGGGTCGGCTCGCTGCTGGGCCCGGTCGCGGCCATGTCGGCGTTCGTGGCGGTGCCGGCCGCGCTCGCCGCCTGGCTGTGGTTCGAGCTGCGCACCCGCCGCTGAGCCGCCCGCCCCGGCACCGGGACGGCGACGTCGCCGCCGCGGGCGGGTAGCGTCCCCCTGGACCGGAGGGGGTCCCATCACCACACACCGCGGACGCTGCGCCGACGCCCACCTCGGGTGTCCCTGCCGGGGCGACGCGGCGGTCCACGCCGAGCGGTCCCGCGAGCTCGACGCGGCGCGGGCCCGGTCCGGCGAGCCGGTCGACTGCCCCGAGTGCGGCGAGCCCACCACCCACCTGTCCCTCGTGGCGTGGGGCCACTGCCGCGCCTGCCGCACGGCGCAGTCCCGGCTGGTGGACCCGCTCCGCTGGTGACACCCCCACCCGGCCGGGAGCCGGTACAGTCGCGGTCGGTCGCTGTCGTACCTCTGCCTCGTTCCCGAACGTCCGCAGTCGTCTCTGCCTGACGTTCCCTCTCGGTCCTGCCGGTCGGTGCGGCGACCCGGGACGGCACCTGCCGGGCCCGACACCCCCAGCACGGAGGAGAGAACGACATGACCCAGGGCACTGTGAAGTGGTTCAACGCGGAGAAGGGCTTCGGCTTCATCGAGCAGGACGGCGGCGGTCCCGACGTCTTCTGCCACTTCTCGGCGATCAGCGGCACCGGCTACCGGTCGCTGGACGAGGCGCAGCGCGTCGAGTTCGACGTCACCCAGGGCCAGAAGGGCCCGCAGGCGGAGAACGTCCGCGCGGTCTGACCGGCTCCAGCACGACGGGTGGACCCCCACGGCCCCGGGCCGTGGGGGTCCACCCGTCCCGGGGGCGCCCGCCGGTGTTGGATGGACGGCGGGAACGTCGACGAGAGGGCCGCGGACGGACATGCAGCAGCACGCACCGGCCCGATCCGGCCCGGCGGGGACGAACTGGGCCGGCAACCTGACCTACCGGGCCGCGCGGCTGCACCGGCCCACGTCGGTCGCCGAGGTGCAGGACGTCGTCGCGCGCAGCCGGCGGGTCAAGGCCCTGGGCTCCCGGCACTGCTTCAACGACATCGCCGACACCGACGCCGACCTGGTGTCCCTCGACGGGCTGCCCGCGGACGTCCGGTTCGACCCGCCCGACGGGGACGCCCCGGGCGTGGCCTGGGTCGCCGGCGGCGTCCAGTACGGGCAGCTGCTGCCCGAGCTGGCGCGGCACGGGTACGCCCTGCACAACCTGGCCTCGCTCCCCCACATCACCGTCGCCGGCGCCACCGCCACCGGCACGCACGGCTCGGGCAACCGCAACGGCTCGCTGGCCACGTCCGTCGTCGGCCTCGACCTCGTGCGGTCCGACGGCGAGCTGGTCCGCCTCCGGCACGGGGACCCCGACCTCCCCGGCGCCGTCGTCCACCTGGGCGCGCTGGGCGTCGTCACCGGGGTCGGGCTGCGCGTGCAGCCGACCTTCTCGGTGCGCAACAACGTCTACCTCGGGCTCACGTGGGAGCGGCTGCTGGCCGACCTCGACGCGGTGGCCGACGCCGCCTACAGCGTCAGCGTGTTCACGGACTGGCACGAGATCACCCAGGTGTGGGTGAAGTCGCGCGTCGACGAGCTGGAGGTCGCGCCCGAGGAGTTCCTCGGCGCCCGCTCGGCCACCGAGCCGACGCACATGCTCCCCGGCACGCCGGTCGAGAACCTCACCGAGCAGCTCGGCGTCCCCGGTGAGTGGCACGAGCGGCTCCCCCACTTCCGGGTCGGGTTCACGCCCAGCCGGGGCGAGGAGCTGCAGAGCGAGTACTTCGTGCCGCGGCGGCACGCCGGCGCGGCGGTCGGGGCGCTGCGCGCGCTGGCCGGCCGGATCGCACCGCTGCTGATGGTCAGCGAGATCCGCACCGTCGCCGCCGACGAGCTGTGGCTCAGCCCCGCGTACGGCACCGACGTGCTGGCGCTGCACTTCACCTGGCTGCCCGACGAGGCCGCCGTGCGGGCGCTCCTCCCGGAGATCGAGGAGGCGCTGCGCCCGTTCGACCCCCGTCCGCACTGGGGCAAGCTGTTCACCACCGGCGCCGCGGAGCTCGCGGAGCGCTACCCGCGGCTCGGCGACTTCCGCGCCCTCGTGCGGCGCCTCGACCCGCGCGGCGCGTTCCGCAACGACTTCCTCGACCGGACCGTCGGCGCGCACGTGTGAGAGTGGTCCCGTGCTGGTCCTGGAGTACGAGCTGGTGGACGACTACGTGACCCGGCGGGCGCCGCTGCGCGAGGAGCACCTGGCGCTCGCGCGGGCGGCGCACGACCGCGGTGAGCTGCTGCTGGCCGGGGCGCTGCCCGATCCGTACGACCGGGCGCTGCTGGTGTGGACCGCCGAGCGCGACGTCGTGGAGCGGTTCGCCGAGACCGACCCGTACGTGGTGCACGGGCTGGTCACCGCCTGGTCGATCCGGCGGTGGGACGTCGTCGTCGGCGGGGGTGCCTCGTGACCGGCTTCCCCACCGTCGCCGAGCTCGCCGCGGAGGAGGACGAGCTGCAGCTCGCCGGGTTCACCAACGACGACGCCTGGGAGCTCGGCTCGGCGCTGGTGGCCGCCGCCCGCCGGGTGGACGCCCCGGTCGCGGTGGAGATCACCCGCAACGGGCACCGGCTCTTCACCGCCGCCCTCACCGGCGCGACCCCGGACAACGCCGACTGGATCGAGCGCAAGTCCCGGGTGGTGCACCGCTTCGGGCACAGCTCGCTCCACGTCCGGCAGACCTGGGTCGAGCGCGGGACGACGTTCGAGGAGTCCGCGGGCCTGGACCCGCGGCTCTACGCCGCGCACGGCGGGGCGGTGCCGCTGCTGGTGCGCGGCGTCGGCCCGGTCGGCGTCGTCGCGGTGTCCGGGCTGCCGCAGCTGGAGGACCACCGGATGGTGGTCGCGGCGCTGCGCGCCCACCTGGGGCGGTGAGCGGGTCAGCCGAGCTCGGTCAGCCGGCCGGCGAGGAACTCCCGCTCGACGGCGTTGGCCGTCAGGTGCAGCGCCTCGGTGTAGGCCAGCCGGGCCTCCTCGACCCGGCCCAGCCGGCGCAGCAGGTCCGCCCGCGCGGCCGGGAGGTAGCCGTAGCCGGCCAGCTGCGGCTCGGTGGCCAGCTCGTCGAGCGCGGCCAGCCCGGCGGCGGGCCCGGAGGCGAAGCCGACGGCGACGGCGCGGTTGAGCGCCACCACCGGTGAGGGCCACACCTGCCCGAGCACCCCGTACAGGGCCACGATCTCGGCCCAGTCGGTGGCGGCCCAGCTCGGCGCCTCGGCGTGGACGGCGGCGACCGCGGCCTGCAGCGCGTACCGCGACGGCGGCCGTCCCCGCAGCGCCTCGCGCACCAGCGCCACGCCCTCGGCGATCGCGGCGGCGTCCCAGCGGGAGCGGTCCTGCTCCTCCAGCAGCAGCAGGCGGCCGTCCGCGCCGGTGCGGGTGGCGCGGCGGGCGTCGGTGAGCAGCAGCAGCGCCAGCAGCCCGGCCACCGCGGGATCGCGGGGCAGCAGGGTGCGCAGCATCCGGCACAGCTGCAGCGCGCGCTCGACGAGGTCGCGGCGCACCAGCTCCTCCCCGGCCGGCACGGTGTGCCCGGTGGTGAACAGCAGGTGCACCACCGCGAGGACGGCGTCGACCCGCTCGGGCAGCTCCGCCGGCGGGGGCACCCGGTACGGGATGCGCGCGACGGCGATCTTCTTCTTGGCGCGGGTGAGGCGGGCGGCCATGGTCGGCTCGCTCACCAGGAACGCGCGGGCCACCTCCGCGGTGGTCAGCCCGCACAGCAGCCGCAGGGTGAGCGCCACCTGCGCCGCGCGGTCCAGCGCCGGGTGGCAGCAGGTGACCACCAGCCGCAGCCGGTCGTCGGGGTAGCCGTGGGTGCCGTCCTCGCCGGCGCCGTCACGCGGGTCGGGGGCGACGTCGTCCTCCACCAGCAGCGGGAGGTGGCGGCGCACCACGCCCTGGTGGCGCAGGACGTTGAGCGCCCGCCGGCGGGCCACCGTGGTCAGCCAGGCGCCGGGCCGGGCAGGGACGCCGGAGTCGCGCCACTCGGTGAGGGCCGTGGCGAAGGCCTCCTGCACGCACTCCTCGGCGAGGTCGATGTCGCGGGTGACGCGCACCGTCGCGGCGAGCACGAAGGCCCACTCGCGACGGTGCGCGTCGGCGACCGCGGCGGCGACGGCGGAGGCGTCGGGCCCGGGGTCGGCGGTCACGGTGCGCTCAGTCGAAGACCATGACCGGGCGGACCTCGACCCCGCCGAAGCGCGCCGGCACGGTCCGCCCGACGGCCAGGGCGGTGTCGAGGTCGGGCGCCTCGACCAGGTAGTAGCCGCCGAGCGCCTCCTTGGTCTCCGCGAAGGGGCCGTCGGTGACCTCGCTGCCGCCGCGCACGCTGGTCGCCGTCGTCGTCGGCTGCAGGGCCGACCCGCCGAGCAGCTTCGCGCCGAGGCCGTCGACGCCGGCGGCGAACCGGTTGTGCTCCTCGAGGACCTCGCCCCACACCTCCGGCGCCGCCGTCGCGTAGGACGCCTCGTCCTCGTAGATCAGGATCAGGTACTGCGCCATCTGGCCCTCCCGGGTCCCGGGGGCCCGCTGGTCGGGCCCTCCACCCCTACGACACGCAGCACCGCACCAGATCGACAGGCCGCGCGGAAGATCTCGTGACGCCTTCGCCAGCGCACGGGGCGCGGGGACGCCAGCGACACGCCGCTACCCCGGGTCGAGGGCACGATGCGCCAAGCGGACGGGCCGGTTTCGCTCAGTTCCTGCCAGTGCGCCTGCTGTCGCCCGCTGCGTAACGTCACGGACAGCAGTCAAGGCGTACCCGTCCGTCACAGGGCGCCACGCCCCACCCCGATCCGAGGAGCTTCCCGTGCACTCCTTCTCGCGCCCCGCCCCGAGCGCCCACCTGAGCCTCGTCTCCCGCTACGACGCCGTCGCGGAGTACGACGCCGTCGCCGCGTACGAGCCGGCCTACGACGCCGCCGCGGAGCAGGCGCCCACCACGTTCTGGAGCGACCTCACCGAGGGCGGGGAGGCCGCCTGGCGCCTGGACGCGCTGTGCGCCGAGACCGACCCGGAGGCCTTCTTCCCGGAGAAGGGCGGCTCGACCCGCGAGGCCAAGCGGGTCTGCATGGGCTGCTCGGTGCGCACCGAGTGCCTGGAGTTCGCCCTCGCCAACGACGAGCGCTTCGGCATCTGGGGCGGCCTGTCCGAGCGCGAGCGGCGCCGGGTGCGCCTGGAGCGCCGCGAGCGGCTCAGCGCCTGAGTGCCGTCGCAGCGCTGACGGCACCTCTCCCGGCCAGGAAGCGCAGGCTGAGCGCGTTGTACTCGGCCGCGTGCTCGTGCTGCGGCCAGTGCCCGCACTCCGGGTAGAGCACGAGCTCGGCGCCGTCGATCGCGGCGGCCAGCGCCCGGGCCTCGGGCACGTCGCCGAAGGGGTTCTCGTGGCCCCACACCACCACGGTCGGCGCCTGGATGCGGGCCAGCCGGTCGGGGGTCAGCAGGTTGCGCCGGCGCACCGCCATCTCCTGCAGCGCGAGCAGGTGGTCGATGTTGGCCACGAACTCCGGCCGGTGGTAGACCGCGTGCCGCACCTGCACGAGCTCGTCGGAGACGTCGGCCGGGTCGTGCATCAGCAGCAGCAGCCGACGGCGGGTCAGCTCGACGTCGTCGGAGAGCACCGCCTGCCGGGTGGAGGTGCGGATGCGCTCCATCACCGCCGGGTCGGCCTTGGTGCCGCCGGCGGCGAGCAGCTGCAGAGTGGCCACCCGGTCGGGCTGCTCGCTCGCCAGCCAGGCCGCCACCCAGCCGCCGAGGGACTCGCCGACCAGGTGGGCCCGGCCGATGCCCTGGGCGTCGAGGTAGGCGACGAGGTGCTCGACGTAGCGCGGGATCTCCTGCGGCACCCCGCGGTTGCCGGTGTACCCGTGCCCCAGCATGTCGATCGCGTGCACCCGGTAGCCGGCGAGCGCGTGCGCGGGCACGTTGCGCACGAACGCCTCGAGGTGGCCGCTGGTGCCGTGCAGCATGACCACCGGCTCGCCGTCGGCCGGCCCGGCCAGCAGCGCGCGGGTGGGCACCCCGCCGGCGTCGACGGTGGCCAGGCAGAAGTCGGTGCCGGCGAGGTCGGTCCAGAACGTCACGCCGCCACCTCCGGCTCGAGCAGGGCGACGCCCATGCCGGTCAGCCACTCCGGCATCGGCTCGTAGGCCAGCACCCGCCCGCGGCCGCCGCCGGCCGCGCCCGCGGCGACCAGCCAGGTCCGCAGCTCCTGCGCGCCGTTGCCGGCGGCCTTCTCGACCTCCTCGGCGGTCATCGCCGCGTAGGAGGCCAGGTCGCCGCGCACGAACGCGTCGAGGAACTCCCGGTCGAACCCCGGCTCGATCGACGGCTGCGCCGCGCGGGTGATCTCGCGCCGGCGCGGGTCGTACTCCTGCCAGTGGCCGCGGCCCTCGAGCCAGGCCTCGACGAGGAACTCCTCGTCGGCGCCCTCCGGGGCGTACCACTTCGGGAAGGGCAGCCGGTGCGAGAGCCCGCCGGAGGCGACCACCACCACACGGCGGTCCTGACCGTCGGTCTCGACGCCGCGGCGGACGGCGGCGCCGAGGTCCAGGCAGCGCCGCATCAGCGGCAGCGGCGGGGCGAAGACGTTGACCACCAGCGGCACCACCGGCACGTCGACGCCGTCGAGCAGGTACTGGATCGCGTGGCTCTGGCCGTGGTCGATCTGCAGCCGCGCCGAGAGCGCCACGTCGAAGCCCTGGTCGGTGACCGCGCCGAGCAGTCCCCGGGCCCAGTCGGGGTCGACCCGCTGGGGCCCCGACGGCGTCCCGGACTCCCCGCTGGCCACCACCTCGCCGACGCCCAGGGTGAACGGCGGGACGAGGTCGAGCCAGAAGCCGCGGAAGTGGTTGCTGCCGGCGATCACGACGACGTCGGGCCGGGCGGCGGCGACCGCGTCGCGCGCCTCGCGCAGCGCGTCGCGGAACCGCTCGGCGCGGTCGACGTGCTCCACGGCGTCCCAGTGGGTGTTCATCAGGGTCGAGTGCGACGCCCCGACGCCCAGCACGATGCGGCTCACGGCCGTTCTCCCGTCTCCTCGAAGGTGCGCGTGCAGGTGTCGACGGCGACCCGGACCAGCAGCCGGGTGAGCCGCTCCATGTCCCGGACGTCGATGGTGTTCATCCCGCGGGCGAAGTCGACCTCGAACGGCGCGGGCTCGACGGCGCCGACCTTGGGCATGCCGATGCGCACGGTCGGGATGCCGCGGTTGCGCAGGATGTTGGCGTCGGTGGCGCCGCTCAGCCCGGCCGGTACCTCGTGCGGCCGCCCCTCCGCGGCCTCCCAGGCGGCCACCGTGCTGCGCACCACCCAGGCGTCCTCCGGGGTGGCGCTGCCGGGGATGGCGAGCACGGTCTCGACGGCGGCGTCCAGGCCGGGGTGGCGGTCGGCGATCGCGGCCACCGCGGCGCGGAACTCCCGGGCCAGGGACGCGGGGCTGCGGCCGGGGGCGAGGCGGACGTCGCAGCGGATGCGCACCCGGCCCGGCGTGGCCGCGGCCAGCCGCGGCCAGCCGCCCTCGATGGAGGAGACCACCCCCTGCGGGCTGACCACCGCGTCGGTGTGCGCGGCGGCGTAGCGCTCGAACCACGCCTCCAGCCCGTGCACGACGGTGGCCGCCTGCGCGACGGCGTTGACGTAGGGCAGCCGGTGCCGGCTGCCGACGTAGGTGTGCGTGCCGCCGACCCAGACGTCGAACCACACCAGGCCGACCTCGGCGGCCGAGGCGCCCCAGCCCGGCTTGGCGATGACCGCGGCGTCGGTCCACACGCCCTGCTCGAGCAGGAAGGACGCCCCGACGCCCTGGCCGGTGTTGGCGCGGTCGCGGCCGGGCAGCGGGCGGGCGTTGGTCGGCATGCCCCCGGCGCCGAAGGCCGCGACCAGGTCGCCACGCAGGGGCACGCCGGCGACGGCGACCGCCTCGGCCGCGGCCAGCACGCAGGCGGCGTGGCCCTTGGGGTTGGACGCGCCCAGGCCGGTGACGTAGGGCCCGTCGACGGTGGCCCCGGGGCGCATGTCGGTGCGCAGCTGCGGCCCGATCCAGGGCAGGTCCTCGTCCTCGGTCCCGGCGGTGAAGGTGTCGACCGGCGCGTAGAGCATCAGGCTCGGCCCGCTGCCGGTCCCGGCCAGCCGCCCCCAGGCGTTGGCCTGCCGGTCGTCGAGCGGCTGCAGCCGGCCGTCGAGCCCGGCCCCGCGCAGCCGGGCGGCCAGCTCCTCGGCCAGCGGCCGCTCCTCCCCCGTCGGGCTGGGCACCGAGGTGACCAGGACGGCGAGCTCGCGCAGCCGCCGCTGGTCGACGTGCGCCCACGCGCGGGCCACCAGGTCCCGCTGGCGCGCGGGCAGGCCGGCCAGCCCGTCCCGTCCGAGGTCGGCCGGGCCGGCCGGGTGCACGCCAGCGGTCAACGGCCGACCCGGACCACGCGGGTGTCGACCCGCCGCCGCAGCGCGTACCGGTTGCGCGCCGCGAGCGCGACCAGACCGGCCGCGCCGGCCACCCCGAGCAGCGCCGTCCTCATCCCCGCTCCTCCCCGGCCCGCCCGCGGGTGCGGTCGAGCCAGCCGTTGACGACCGCGGCGTACTCCCGCGGCCGCTCCTCCTGCAGGTGGTGCGAGGCGTGGTCCATGACGAACAGCGAGCCCCGCGGCGTCATCCGCGCCAGCATCAGCGGGTAGTCGGGGGTGAGGAACGCGTCGTGCATCCCCCACAGGTAGAGCACCGGCACCCGCAGGCCCTGCAGGTCGGCGGTGAGGTCCTGGAACGTGCCGCGGTGCTCGTCGGACTCGCCGAGCCGGCGCTCCCCGGCGTCGAGGCTCTGCTCGTACCGCAGGGTGACCGTCTCCTCGGGGACGGCGTCGGGGTCGTACCACTCCAGCCGGGCGATGAGGTCGCGCATCTTCTGCGGGGTCGGGCCCTCGCCGCCGTAGTACGCGTCGCGGGCGTTGCGGCCGCGCCGCGAGCGCTCGGGCAGCGGCGCCAGCGGCCCGTAGAGCACCGGCATCGACCCGGTGATGACCAGCGAGCCCACCCGCTCGGGGTGCAGCGCGGCCAGCCGCAGCGCCGCCGTCCCGCCCCAGGAGTTGCAGACGACGTCGGGGGCCCCGAGGTCGAGGGCGTCGAAGAGGGCGAGCAGGTTGCGCGCGTGGAAGTCCCACACCCCCTCGGCGATGTCGGGCTTGTCGCTGGCGCCGTACTGCAGGAGGTCGGGCACCACGCAGCGGCGGTGCGGGGCCAGGTGCGGCACGGTCGGGCCGAAGTCGCTCCAGCCGGTGCAGCCCGGCCCGCCGCCGTGCAGCAGCACGGTGTCCGGTCCGGAGCCGGCCTCCCACACGGAGTAGGCGTGCTCGCCGTTGTGCACCAGCCGGGCGGGCGGCCGCGCCGGCCGGGTGAGCACCTCGCCGGTGTCGACGGCGGCCAGGTCGCGCTCGGCGAGGTACGGGCTCACGAGGTCCCCTGCACGTGCGAGGGCCGGCCGCTGCCCGCGGCCACCGGCGCGTCCGGGGAGCCCTCCGCCGGGGCGCGGGCGGTGCCGTTCGGGCCGACGACGGTCGACTGCTCGACCAGCTTGCGCCACTCGGTGAGCGACACGTCGGGCCGGTAGAGCCGCTCCGGCGGGGCATCGGTGGCCTCCACCATCCGCGCGTCCTGGCCGGAGAACTGGCCGTGGAAGAGCCAGCGGACCGCGCCGAGGTACTTGACGGCGAACCGCAGCCCGTCCGCGCGGGTGCCGAAGTCGACCATCACCCCGACGTAGCGGTGGGAGTCGGCGTCGACCGGGACGTAGAACTCGTAGTGGATGAACTTGGGGTAGGCGATGCGCAGCACGCCGGGCATGCCGACCGAGGCGAAGCCCGGGAAGTCCTGCTCCTCGATGACCGGGTCGGCCTTCTTCGACCCGCCGGTGTTGCCCAGCCGGAAGTCCTTGAAGTCCGGCCGCGGCGGCTTCTTCTTCCACCAGCGGTAGTTGGTCCAGGTGCCGTAGCCGGGGAACTCGGCCTCCCAGTGCACCTCGTCCTGCACCCGGTACAGCCAGCGCCCCCGGGGGACGATGCGGGTGACGTTCCAGGTGGGCATGGTCTTGAACGTGCGCCACACCGAGGTGCGGTGCAGGTACTTGGCGTGCCCCTCGTCGAAGCCGTTCTCGCAGGCGAAGCGCCAGTTGCCGGCCCGCTCGTCGATGCGGATGCCGGCGGTGAGCTCGTTGCCCCGCCACTCCTCGGGCAGCTGGTCGTCGATCGGCGGGGGCTCCTCGCCGTCGCCGACGTAGACCCACACCAGGCCCAGGCGGACCTCGACCGGATAGGTGCGGACGAACACCTTGCCGCACAGCGGCGAGTCCGGGCCGTCGGTGATGACGGCGGCCAGCCGGCCGTCGCGGGTGTCGAAGGTCCAGCCGTGGTAGGCGCAGGACAGCGTGTTCGGGAACTCCCGCCTGCCCATCGACAGCGGGATGCCGCGGTGCGGGCAGCGGTCGTGCAGCGCGCGGACCTCGTCGCCCTCGCGGACCAGGGCCACCTTCTCGCCGCACACGGTGACCGCGACGGGGTCGGGGCCGACCTGGTCGGCGAAGACGACCGGGTACCAGTAGCCGCGGAAGCCGGTCGCGGCCGCGTCGTACTTCGGCCAGGTCGACCAGTCCTGCCGGCCGGTCGAGTACCGGCGGTCGGGTCGCGGGGACGCCGTCGCCCGTGCGTCTCCCCTTCCGGTGTCGGTCCCTGCGGCCATGGCTGCCTCCTCGGTGGGTGTGCTCACGCCAGCTGCCGGGCGCGGTCCTCGCGCGCCGCGGCGAGCTCGAGCGCGATGCCGACGATCTGGTCCTCCTGGCCGCCCACGAGCTGCCGCTCGCCGCAGCGCAGCAGCACCTCGGCCGGGTCGACGCCGTAGCGCGCGGCCGCGGCGGCGGCGTGCTTCATGAAGGAGGAGTAGACGCCGGCGTAGCCCATGGCCAGGGACAGCCGGTCGACCACCGACTCGGTCTCCATGGCCGGGCGGACGACGTCCTCGGCGACGCTCATCATCGAGAAGGCGTCGATGCCGGTGGTCAGCCCGATGCGGTCGCAGACGGCGACCAGCGCCTCGGTCGGGGTGTTGCCCGCCCCGGCGCCCATGCCGCGCGTGCACCCGTCGACCTGGCCGGCGCCGGCCCGGAACGCGAAGACGGTGTTGGCCACGGCGAGCGAGAGGTTCTGGTGGCCGTGGAAGCCGACCTGCGCCTCGTCGCCGACCTCGGCGACGAGCGCCGCCACCCGGTCGGTGACGTCGTCCAGGACGAGCGCGCCGGCCGAGTCGGTCACGTAGACGCACTGGCAGCCGGCGTCGACCATGACCCGCCCCTGCTCCGCCAGCTCCTCGGGGCCGATCCGGTGGGCCAGCATGAGGAAGCCGACGGTCTCCAGCCCCGCGTCTCGGGCCACCTGGAAGTGCTGGGCGGCGACGTCGGCCTCGGTGCAGTGGGTGGCCACCCGCATCACCGAGCCGCCGGCGTCGGCGAACCACCGGATGTCGTCGACGGTGCCGATGCCCGGCAGCAGCAGCGCGGCCACCTTGGCGCGGGTCACCGTCTCGACGGCGACGTCGATGAGCTCCCGCTCGTCGACCAGGCTCGGCCCGTAGGCGTACGACGAGCCGCCCAGCCCGTCGCCGTGGCTGACCTCGATCACCGGCACACCGGAGGCGTCGAGGCCGGCGACGATGTCGCGGACCTCCTCGCGGGTGAACCGGTGGGCCTTGGCGTGGCTGCCGTCGCGCAGCGTGGAGTCGGTGATCCGGACGTCGAGGCCGTCCCCGTGCGGACGGGGCAGCGGCTCGCGGATCCCGATCCGCGGGAGGCCCCCGGTCACCGCGCCGCTCCCGCGGGGACGGCCGGCCGCTGCGCCAGCACGTCGCCGACCCGCGCCGCTGCCGCGGTCATGATGTCCAGGTTGCCCGCGAAGGACGGCAGGTGGTCACCGGCGCCCTCGACCTCCAGGTAGACGCTGACCCGGGCCCCGTGCCCGTCCTCGACGAACTGCGGCGGGCTGGTCATCCGGTAGCCGGGCACGTACCGGGCGACATCGGCGACCATGCCGGTGACCGACGCGGTGACGGCGGCGCGGTCGGCGCCGGGGTCGATGCGGCAGGTGACGGTGTCGCGCATGAGCATCGGCGGCTCGGCCGGGTTGAGCACGATGATCGCCTTGCCGCGCTCGGCGCCACCGACCACCTCGAGGGCGCGGGCGGTGACCCGGGTGAACTCGTCGATGTTGGCCCGCGTGCCCGGCCCGGCCGAGCGCGAGGCGATGGAGGCGACGATCTCGGCGTAGGCCACCGGCGTCACGCGGCTGACCGCGGCGACGACGGGCACGGTCGCCTGGCCGCCGCAGGTGACCATGTTGAGGTTGGGGGCGTCGAGGTGCTCGTCGAGGTTGACCGGCGGCACCACGTAGGGCCCGCGTGCGGCCGGGGTGAGGTCGACCGCGCGGATGCCGGCCTCGGCGTAGCGGCGGTGGTTGCGCACGTGCACCCGCGCCGAGGTGGCCTCGAAGACGATCTCCGGCAGCTCCGGCCGGGCCAGCAGCCAGTCGACCCCCTCGGCGGAGGTCTCCAGCCCGGCCGCGGCGGCGCGGGCCAGGCCCTCGCTGGCCGGGTCGATGCCGACCATCCACCGCGGCTCGAGCCGGTCGCTGCGCAGCAGCTTGACCAGCAGGTCGGTGCCGATGTTGCCGGAGCCGACGACGGCCACCGGGACCCTCCCGCTCACGCGTCCTCCCGGGAGAAGTCGACCGCGACCTCGCCGAGGCCGCCCACGGTGGCGGTGACCCGGGTGCCGGGCCGGACGTCGACCGCGCGGGTGCACGAGCCCGACAGCACGACCGCGCCGGCCTCCAGCGCCGCGCCGTGCCCGGCGAGCGCCTCGGCGAGCCAGGCGACCGCGGTCGCGGGGTGGCCGAGCACCGCGGCGCTGCTGCCGTGCTCGACGACCTCGCCGTCGACGGCCAGGGCGACGTCCAGGGCGGCGAGGTCCCCGGCCGCGGTGGTCGGCGTCCACGGGCCGACGACGAAGGCGGCCGAGGAGGCGTTGTCGGCGACGGTGTCCCACCAGGTGATCCGCCAGTCGGCCACCCGGCTGTCGATGATCTCCAGCGCCGGGGCGACGGCCTCGGTGGCGGCGAGCACGTCGTCGACGCCGAGCCCGGGTCCGGCCAGCCGGGCGCCGAGCCGGAACGCCACCTCGGGCTCGATCCGCGGCTGGCACCACCGGGCCGGTGCGGCGCTGCCGCCGTCGGGGACGAGCATGTCGTCGAGCAGCGCGCCGTAGTCGGGCTCGTCGACGCCGAGCATCTGCTGCATCGCCGCCGAGGTGAGGCCGATCTTGTGGCCGAGCAGCCGCGCCCCGGCCGCGCGGCGACGGCCGATGCCGACCGCGGCGACGGCGTAGGCGTCCTCCGGGGCCAGGCCCGGGTGCACGGTGGACGGCGGCGGCACCGGGGTGCGGGTGGCCGCGGCGGTGGCGAGCTCGTCGGCGATCCGCTCCAGCAGGGCCCGGTCGGCGCGCGCGCCGGCCGGGACGGCGGTCACGCCGCTCCCCCGCGGAGGAAGGTGCGCAGCCGGGCGTCGGCCTCGTCGCTGACCCGCGCCCCGGTCGCGGTCACCGAGGTGACGCCGGGGACGGCCAGCAGCCGGGGGCGCACGGTGTGCTCCAGGCACAGCGCCTGCGAGGGGCAGCCGCTGCACGTGCCGCCGAACCGGACCTCGACCGCGCCGGCGGTGTCGGTGCCGGCCACCGCGACCGACCCGCCGTGGCTGCGGAAGAGCGCGGTGACCCGCCGCGCCGCGGCGTGCACCCGTTCCTGGTCGTCCACCGGACCCCCTTCCCCGCATCGCGGATGTGAGACGGTCGTCACGATAGCGCTACAGGAGCGCGGGCGACAGGGCCGATCCGGATCGGCCGGCCGGCACCAGGACGGCGCGGCCGTCGACCCGCCCGGCGCCCAGGTCGGCCCAGGCGGCCGCGGCGTCGGCGAGGTCGTAGCGGGTGACGGCCAGGTGCAGCTCGCCGGCGGCCAGCCGGGCGAGCAGGTCGCCGGCGCGGGCGAACGCCTCGGGCGCGCGCCGGATCATGTTCAGTGGCAGCAGCGCCACGTCGGCGCGCAGCAGCGCCGGCAGATCCAGCTGCACGGTGGTGCCGGCGGTGTAGCCCACCAGCACCGCCCGCCCGCCGGGCCGCACCGCGGACAGCCGGCCGGCCAGGCCGGGGCCGCCGACGGTGTCGACGAGCAGGTCGGCGCCGACCGGGCCGGGCTCCCCGACGACCACCTCCGCGCCGTCCGGCACCCCGGCCGCCCGGGCCCGCGTGCGCACGCAGGCGACCACCTCGGCACCGGCGGCCAGCGCGAGCTGCACGGTGAGCGAGCCGACCGCGCCCGCGGCGCCGGTGACCAGCACCCGCTCGCCGGCCTGCAGCCGGCCGAGGTCGGCCAGCGCGGTCGCGGCCGAGGTGGCCGGCGAGAAGAAGCAGGCGGCCAGCAGCGGGTCGGCGCCGTCGGGCATGGCGTGCACGGCGGCGTCCGGGACGACGGCGAGCTCGGCGGCCACACCGTCGCGGGTCACCCCCACCCCCGCACCGCGCACCCAGACCAGCGCGCCGGGCGGGTGGGCGCCGGAGCTCACCACCCAGCCGGCCCCGTCGGTGCAGGGCACGTAGGGCAGCGGCGGGGTGCCGCCCAGGCTGCCGGCGGCGATGCTGCGGTCGACGTGCGCCAGGCACGCGCCGGCGATCCGCAGCAGGGTCTCCCCCGGGCCGGGGACGGGCTCGGGCACCTCCTCGAGCTGCGGCGTCCCGCCCACCGCGGAGACCCGCAGCGCCCTCACGGCAGCCCCGCCGTGAACCGCACGACGGCGGCCGCGTACTCCTCCGGGCACTGGTCGGGCAGCGGCACGGTGCCGCCGGGGACCTCGACCACCACGGGCCGGGGCCGCCCGGCCGCGGGCAGCGCCTCGGCCATCCGGGCGGTGTTCGGCGCGCCGAACGGGTCCTCGGGCGCGGCCAGCAGGAGCACCGGCGCGGTGAGGGTGGGCAGCCGGTCCTCCATGGCGTAGCGGCGCACCAGGGCGTGCCCCTCGTGCGCCAGTTCCCCGGCGGTCAGCGCGTCGCGGACGAAGCGCTCGAGCAGGTCGCGGCGGCCGGGCGGGTAGAACGGCGCCCGGCCCCGCCACAGCGCCAGCAGGTGCGTGCCGTCGTCGGCGGGCTCGACGTCGTCGACGCCGTGCGGGGGCCGGCCGCGGAAGGCGGCGTCGACCAGCGGGGTGCTCGACAGCACCAGGCCGGCCACCTGCCGCGGCCGGGTGGCGGCCAGCTCGACGGCGAGCACCCCGCCGGTGTGGTGGCCGGCGAGCACCGCCGGGCCGAGGCCCGCGACCGCGTCGCCGACCGCCGCGGCGAGGGTCTCGACCGACGGCGCGGGCAGCGGGTCGCTGGCCCCGAAGCCGGGGGTGTCGACGGCGACCGCGCGCAGCCCCGCGGCGGCGAGCAGCGGCAGCACGTCGCGGTACTCGTCGACCGACCGCGGGGTCTGGTGCAGCAGCACCACCGGGCGCCCGCCGTCCGGCCCCGCCTCGGCGAGGTGGACCTGGCCGTGCGGCAGGTCGACGTAGCGCCGCCGGACCCGGACGGACACGGCGGTCCCGGCGGTCAGCGCGGCCCCCCGGGCAGGCCGAGGTCGGCCCACATGGCCGCCATGTCCTCGACGTGCCAGATCTCGGCGATCCGCCCGTCACGGATGCGGGCGAGGTCGAAGCCGCGGAACTCGACCCGCCGCCCGGTCGCCGGCACGCCGTCGAGGTCGCCGGTGTGCGTGCCCCGGAAGACCCAGTGGTCCATCGCCAGGTCGCCGTCGGCCAGGGTGAACAGCAGCTCCATCTCCTGGTCGGGGAAGGCGCGGTGGAACACCTCGAGCACGTCGCGCAGGCCGTCGTGGCCGGGGCGCTGGCCGGGGACCGGGTTGTGGTCGACGACGTCGGCGGCGTACAGCTCGGGGATCAGCGCGGCGTCGCCCGGCGCGAACAGCTCCTGGATGTTGCGCCGCATGATCTCCCGGCCCGCGGCCAGGGCGTCGGCCGGCGCGGTGGCGGTCATCCCACGATCCGCACGTCGACGTCGACGTTGCCGCGGGTGGCGTTGCTGTACGGGCAGACCGCGTGCGCGGCCTCCACCACGCGGCGGGCGGCGTCGGGGTCGGCTCCCGGGATCTCGACCTCCAGGACCACCGCGAGACCGAAGGCGCCGCCCTCGACCGGGCCGAGGTGCACCTGCGAGCGCACCGTGCTGCCGCTGACGTCGACCCGCTCCCGCCGGGCGGCCACGCCCAGCGCGCTCTGGAAGCAGGCCGCGTAGCCGACCGCGAACAGCTGCTCGGGGTTGGTGCCACCGCCCGGACCGCCCAGCGACTCCGGCACCCGCAGGTCGACCTCGAGCTCGCCGTCGTGCGTGCGGCCCTTCCCCTCCTCCCGGCCGCCGCTGACCTCGGCGTGGGCGGTGTACAGGGTGCGCTGCAGCGGGGTGGGCATGCGGTCCTCCGGTCCAGGTTGACTCATGGCCTTTCTGTTGCGATCGTCACACAAACACACCACACCTGGCGAGAGCCAGCCCGGACCCGGAGGCGACCATGCCGGTCGAGCCGACCCCGAACGAGCACCCCAACGCCGACCTCGTGCGCCGCGCGCACCGCGCGTTCAAGACCGGGGACATGGCGACCGTGCACGAGCTCTTCGACTACGAGGGCATGGTGTGGACGGTGACCGGCTCGAGCCCGGCCGGTGGCACGACCACCGGGATGGACGGCGTGCTGCGGAACTTCGGCGACATCATGGCGTTCACTGAGGGCACCTACGACGCCGCGCCGGTGGACTACCTGGGCAGCGACGACCACGTCGTGGCGCTGGCGCACGTGACCGCCCGCCGTCCCGACGGCCGCACCCTCGACGTCCCCGAGGCCGTGGTGTTCAGGGTCCGCGACGGCCGGCTCGTCGAGGCACAGCACATGGCCTACGACGAGGCGGCCTGGGACGCCTTCTTCGAGGGCATGCCCACCTGGCGCTCCTCGGCCGCACCGGTCGGCTAGCGCTCCCCCGAGCGTGTGCGCGCACGCCGGGTCTCCGCCCCCTGGACCCGGCGTGCGCGCACACCCTCCGGCCGGCCTCCGTCAGGTGGGTGCGCGCGGCGCCTGTCGTCGTTCGGCGACGTCTTCGCATCGCGGCTCGCCGAGTGTGCGGTGCGTGCGCAAGGCGTCTGGGATCCCGAGGTCGCTGTACGGGCAGCCTGGCAAGTGCGGCAGGGAACCCTCGTCGCAGCACGGGCACTGGTTCCGCATCGGTGGTGCTGTCACGGCTGCCCCCTCCACGTGGCCTTGACGGTCCATGCGAACTCGACGAGAGCCACGGTGACGGCTATCGCGAACGCGACCCAGCGCAGGGTCTGCTGGAGACCATCTCCGTGTGGCGGGGGCAGTGCAAGGGCGAGGCCGGCCAGGAGCGCCACGATGCCCGCGTTGTACAGACGAATAGTCCACTTGACCCACTGGCGCCACGAGTCGTAGTCCTCGTGCTGCTGCTGCTGCAGGTGCTCTTCCCAGCCCGCATGGTCCTTCAGGTCGGGCATCCAGTTGTTCGCGTCGTCGGCTGACCACAGGTAGCGACGGGCATGGAAGCCACACTGCACCGCGTTGAGCAGCAGTACCGCGGCGGTCGTCAGAGCCAGCAGCGCCCAGCCCGGCCACCGGAAATTGGCCGCGTCGTCGGCCACGACCACCGTCGACGCGAGACTGAATCCCCCGAGCAGAGGAGCGGCGACGTTCCCGACCGCGTCCAGCGCGGCCGGGTAGCCGAGGGTGGGCGGGCGTCGCCACTTGGGGCGCGCGTAGGTGGCGGCTCCTCGAGCCATTCCGCAACTGTGGCACTCCGCTGCCGGGGCGTGAACGAGGTAGTGAGCGCCGGTGGCGATCCGCCCGGCGCGTCCCGATCGACTCCCCGCGAGATCGACGGTCTCGTGGCGATGGGCAGCTGATGGCCACGAGATCGCCGATCTCGCGCGACCGCTGCTAACCGCCCGCGCGGGCCGCGGCGGCGGTCAGGTCGATGCCCAGCAGCCGGGCCATGTTGGCGCCGAGCAGGCCGCGCTTGTCCTCGTGGGTGATCTGCGGCCAGCCGTAGCCGGTGCGCAGGTCCTCGGGGATCTCCAGCGCCATGACCGCGTCGAGGTAGGGCCGCGGCGGTCCGGCCAGGAAGCCCTCCGACGCGTAGCTGAGCTTGTCGGCGCCCACCTGGGCGAGCAGCCGGCCCAGCTGCTCCTGCACCTGCCGCGGGGCGATCGGGGTGAAGGCCAGGTTGGCGCCCAGGCACAGGTGCACGTTGGGGAAGCGCGCGGCGATCGACACCGTCTCCTCGAAGTACGGGACGCCGAGGTGGTGGATCACGAAGTCGAGCTCGGGGAAGTCGCGCGCCGGCCGCTGCAGGTCGTTGGGGCGGACGTCCTCGATGTTCTCCAGCCCGAACGGGAAGCCCTTGTGGAACTGCAGCACGCGGATGCCCAGCTCGGCGGCGCGCTCGTAGAGCGGGTAGGCCAGCTCCCGGTCGTCGCAGCGCCAGGACCGCTCGACGTGTCCGTTGTAGAACTTCAGCGACACCGCGCCGAGGTCGCGCACCTGCCACTCCAGGTGCTCCAGCGCCGCGTCGAGCCCGGCGAAGCGCGGGTCTACCCCGCCGCACAGGAACGCCCGGTCGGGGAAGGCGCGCACGAACTCCGCCTGCAGCTCGACCGGCGCCCACCAGTCCTTGTAGCCGTCGAAGATCGGCACCACCTGGGCCACGGCGAGGTCGGTGGGCGACTGCTCGAACAGCATCCGGCCCTGCTCGACCACGCCGGTGCGGGTGGCGAAGTCGACGTCGGCGCCGTGCAGCGGGCGCAGCGCCTCGCCCATGGCCAGCGGCAGCCGGCGCGGGTCGTGCCCGCCGGCGGCGCGGACGGCGTCGTCGGTGAGGTTGTCCTCGCTCATGTCGTGCAGGTGGACGGCGGCGTCCAGCACCACGATGTCGCCGATCACGGGCGCACCGCCCCTCTCCCGGCGGCCAGCCGCTCGCGCACCCGCTCGCGCCCGGCGGACAGCACGGCGGCGGCGTCGGGGCGCAGCAGGTCCTCGGTCCACACCAGCGCGGCGTCGAGCCGGACGGTCACCGAGGTGACGCCGGGCAGGCCCGCCAGCGCGCGGGCGGCGGCGTCGGCGAACACACCCAGGTAGCCGCAGCCGGGGGCGGTCACCGCCACGTCGAGCACGAGCCGGCCGTCGTCGGCGAGCTGCCAGCCGCGCACCAGCCCCATCGCCGGCAGCGACAGCGGCGTGCCCTGGGCCACCGAGCAGGGGTCGACGACCTGCTCGAGGGCGGCGGCCACCGCGGCGTCGTCGGCCCGGCCCGGGCGGCCCGCCCCCGGCACGGTGAGCAGCTCCACCGGCCCGCTCACGCGGCACGCTCCGCGAGCGGGGCGGGCACGGCCGTGCCGGCCAGCCGCGACCAGGTGCTGAACGGCTCGGCCGGGCCGCCGCGCTCCCGGCGGGCGCGGGCGAACTCGTCGTCGGCGACCGCGGCCAGCCGTGCGGGCAGGTCGATGCCGAGCATCCGCGCCAGGTTGCCGCCGAGGATGCCGGCGCGGTCCTCGGCCGACAGCGGGGGCAGGCCGTAGCGGTCCTGGAGGTCCTCGGGCAGCTGCCAGGCGGCGAAGGCCTCCAGGCCCAGCCGCGGGTGGGCGAACAGCGCTCCGTCGGAGTAGAGCAGCTTTCCCGGGCCACCCCAGAACAGGAACTCGGCCATGGCCTCGGAGAACAGCCGCGGCGCCTTGTTGAGCAGCATCGTGGTGATCTCGAGGTTGGCGTGGACGTTGGGGAAGCGGGCCAGCGCCAGCGCGGTCTCGGCCACGAAGGCCATGCCCGCGTGCACGATCTCGAACTGCAGCGCGGGGAAGTGCATGGCCGCGCCCTCGACGTCGTCGATGCGGTAGGGCCCCAGCGGCACCGGGCCGTTGGGCAGCGCCTTGTGCACCGCGACCACCTTCAGGCCCATCGCCAGCACCCGCTCGTAGAGCGGGAACACCAGCTCGGGGTCGTCCATGCGGAAGGTCCGGTAGGGCGCCAGCTGGTCCGGGTAGAGCTTCACGCCCACCGCCCCGGGCAGCAGCGCGGCCTGCTCGTCGAGGTCGTCGAGGCAGCGCTGCAGGCCCAGCGTCGGGTCCAGGCCGAGGTAGACGATGCTGCGGTCGGGCCAGCGGCGCTGCAGCTCCACCGCCTTGTCCAGCGAGCACAGCCCGTCGGCGAACAGGCTGTCCAGCCGCAGCACGTGGTAGACGAGCAGGTCGACGTCGCTCTCGGCGAAGTGGGTGCCGGCCAGGAGCTCGGCGCTCTGGTCGGTGCAGAAGGTCTCCTCGGGCACCACCCACTCCGGTGGGTTGAAGTGCGCGTGGATGCCGTAGAAGCCGCGGCGCACCGCCTCCCCCATCGGCCCGCGGGCGTTGTCCGGGGACAGGTTGTAGGCGTGCGCGACCGCGTTGACCACCGGCGTGCCGTCGGGGAGCACGGGGCCTCCTCAGTCCGGGCGGCCGCCGCCGACGACCACGTCGGCGGTGCCGGGGACGACGTCGGGCGGCGGGGCGGTGGGCGGGCGCGGCGTCGGCGTGCCCACCTTGATCTCGGGCAGCCCGGCCACCACCTCGGTGAGCCACTCGAGTTCGGCGAGGTCGGCGACGCAGGGGAAGAGGACCACCTCGTCGGCGCCCTGCGCGGCGTAGGTCTCGATCTGCGCGCGCACGCCGTCGGCGCCGCGCCACACGCCCGCGTTGACCATCATCGGCGGCGCGCCGGTGCGGAAGAACGACGCCAGCCAGCGGCTGGCCCCGTCGTCGGGGTCGAGAGAGCGGGCCACCCAGGAGCCGGCCACGATGCGGGGGCGTCCGGGCCGGCCGGCGCCGGCCCAGGCGCCCAGCGCGGCGGCCGCCTCGAAGGCGAAGAACTCGGGCTTGATGCCGCCGGCGACGTAGCCGTTGCCGTAGGCGAGCATCCGGCGCAGGGCGGGCCCGCTGGCGCCGCCGACGAGCACCTCGACGTCCCCGAGCCGGGGACCGAGGTACTGCTCGCCCGGCGTCTCGCGCAGCGACAGCAGCACCTCCATCGCGCGGTCGAGCATGCGGCCGCGCTCCTCCCACACCTGGCCGGTGGCCTCGTAGTCCCAGGGCCGGGCGCCCACGCCGACACCGAGGGAGACCCGGCCGGGCGCCATGCGCACCAGGGTGGCCACCTGCTTGGCCAGCGTGTGCGGGTTGCGCAGGCCGGCCAGCAGGATCGACGTCGACAGCGTCACCCGCTCGGTCAGCGGCGCGAGCATGGCCAGGGTCATCAGCGGGTCGAGGTTGGCGTAGGCGACCCGGTCGGTCACCGCCAGCGACGACCACGGCCCCGCGTCGATCAGCCGCGCCCAGTCGCGCAGCACCCGCGGGTCGACGTCGGGGATGCCGCTGGGCACGAACACCCCGACCCGGACCGGCCCGTCGGCCGGGATGTCGGGCACCGGGGGCATCACCGGCATGCCACCGGGCGGCGGGCCGTCGGCTGCGGTCATGGCGGGTCCTCTCGCTCAGGCGGGGCTGGGGACGGGGTGGCGGACGACGACGTGCTCGAGCGGCCGGCCCGCGGCGAGCCGGCGCAGCTGCTCGCCCGCCAGCCGCCACGCGCGCTGCCGCCAGTGCGGCGAGGAGCCGGCGACGTGCGGGGTGAGCAGCAGGCCGGGGCAGGTCCACAGCGGGTGGTCCGGGGGCAGCGGCTCGGGGTCGGTGACGTCGAGGGCGGCGCGCACCCGCCCGGCCCGCAGCGCGTCGACGAGGGCGCCGGTGTCGACCAGCGTCCCGCGGGCGGCGTTGACCAGCAGCGCGCCGGGCCGCATGGCCGCGAGGAAGGCGGCGTCGACCATGCCCACGTTCTCGGGGGTCGCCGGGGCGAGCAGCACGACGACGTCGGCGGCCGGCAGCAGCACGGGCAACTGGTCGGGGGTCGCGGTGCCGTCGCGGCCGGACCGGGTGACCCCGTGCACGGTCGTGCCCAGGGCCCGCAGCCGCTGCGCCACCGCCGTCCCGATCGCGCCGGCGCCGACCACCACCGCGGTCGACGCCGCGAGGTCGCCGGCGGCCGGCCCGTCGACGGCGAAGGCGAGGTTGGCCGAGGCGTCCCAGCGGCCCGCCCGCTGCTCGGCGAGGAAGTGCGGCAGCCGCTTCTCCATGGCGAGCACCACGGCCAGCACCCACTCGGCCACCGGGCCCTCGTGCACGCCGCCGGCCCGGCACAGGACGACGCCCTCGGGCAGCGGCGGCACCCAGTCGACGCCGGCGTTCATCGTCTGCACCAGCCGCAGCCCGGTCAGCCCCGGCAGCAGGTCGGCCAGCGCGCCGCGGTACCGGGGGTCGAGCACCAGCGCCCCGACCTCGGACGGCGGGACGTCCGGCGCCGCGTCCAGCGGCCACGGGTCGCAGCGCACGCCGGGCGGCAGCTCCCCGAGGGCCTCGGGCGGGCAGTCGGCCGGGACGAGGACGCGCACCGTTCAGCCCGCCCGGATCCCGTCGCGGACCAGCAGCGGCAGCAGCTGGTCGCGGTACTGGTGCAGGCCCTCCGTGTAGTCCAGCCAGGACAGCGCGAGCCCGTCGAGCCCGGCGCCGGAGAGCTCGGCCATCCCCTGCGCGACCGTCTCCGGCGACCCGACCAGGGGCAGGGCGAAGAAGCCGGCGATGGCGGAGGCGGCCATGCCCTGGTCGAAGTCGGCGCTGGCGGAGTTGGGGGCCAGCAGCCGCAGGGCGTTGCGGGCGGCGTCCCGGTCGCCGTGGACCTCGACCATCTCGTCGAAGCGGCGCCGCGCCTCGGCGTCGGTGTCGGCGCAGACGACGTGCGCGGCGGTGAACACCCGCAGGTCGCGGCCGTGCTCGGCGGCCCGCTGCTTGATCTGCGCCACCGCGCCGGCGGCGGAGGCCACCGAGGGCACCAGGGCGAAGGTCACGTCGGCGTGGCGGGCGGCGAAGGCCTGCCCGGACGGGCTGAACCCGGCGTTCATGACCACCGGGCCGGGGGTCTGCAGCGGCTTGGGCTCGCTGAGCACGTGGGTGCCGGAGAGGTGGCGGCCGTGGAAGTCGAACTCCTCGTCGGCGGCCCAGATGCGCTCGAGGAACTCGACCCACTCCCCCGCGACGGCGTACCGGTCGTCGTGCGGGCGCTGCTCGATGCCGAACATGCGGAACTCGTCCTCGTTCCACCCGGCCACGACGTTGAGCGCGAACCGCCCGCCGGAGACGTGGTCGACGGTGGCGATCTGCTTGGCCGCCGCGACCGGGTGCAGCACCGGCACGTGGAAGGTGGCGAACACCTGGATCCGCTCGGTCACCGCGGCCACCGCGGCGGCCCAGGTGAAGGTGTCGAACGACCGGTGTCCGGCCCGCTCCTCCGGCCGGCCCATGCCGCGCCAGCGGGCCACCGGGATCATCGCCTCGAGACCGGCGGCGTCGGCCAGCCGGGCCACCTCGCGGCTCTCCGGCCAGGTCATCCGCAGCGCCGCCGGTGAGCGGGTCAGGTTGGCCCCGCCGGCCATGTTGGCCGAGAAGACGCCGAGCTTGAGGCGCGAGGGGCTGCCCAGCACCGGCGTCGACCGCTTGTCCACCCGTCGTCCGGCGTCGGGGTCGGAGGTGGTGTCGGCGGCAGCGGCCACCGGCGCCGTCGGGGCGGCCACGGCCGCTCAGCTCCCCGCGGGCACCGGCGCGCCGGGCGCCGGGGTGCCCGCCGCCGTCGGCGCGTGCCCGTTCCCGCCGGCCCCCGCCCCCGGTGGGCGGGTGTCGGCGGTGTCGGCGATCTCGGGCAGGTGGGCCAGCGCGGTGGGCACGTCGGTGCCGTTGGCCAGGCGGATGACCGGCTGGGTCTTGGGCGCGGCGGTGGTGGCGGCGATCTCGCTGAGCGTGCGGGGACCGCCCTGGCGGGCGTAGGTGGGCTTGCCGTCGGCGGCGCGGAAGGCCGGCATGACCTGCTCGGCCATCAGGTACATGTTCTTCTGCACCATCCAGTGCGGCATGGAGCCGAGGTGGCCGCCGGCGCTGACCGCCATGCCCAGGCCGTACTCCTCGGCCTGCTGGGCGTACTTCTCCACGACCGTCTGCGGCGAGCCGACGATGATGTAGCCCTGGTCGATGAGCTCGTCGTAGCTGAGCTCCCAGAAGTTCTTCACGCCGGCAGCCTGGCGGCCGCGGATGGTCCGCAGCACCGAGTCGGCCGTGTTGTAGCCCGGGGGCATGAGGTGGTGCATGGGCACCTTCAGGCCGGTGCGGAAGAACCACATGGCGTGCGGCATGAACTCCCGCCGCGCCTGCTCGTCGGTCTCGGCCACGTAGGTGGGCACGACCCGGCCCAGCTGCTGGGGCGAGGGCGTGTAGCCGTACTTCTCCTCGCAGATCTGCCGGAAGGTCGCGAAGGACTTCTTCGTGATCCAGTTCGACGTCGTGGTCTGCATGTAGGAGAACCGCCGCTTGGCGACCTCGTCGATGGTGTCGGTCGACCCGGTGCCCGGCATCCAGACCGGCGGGTGCGGCTGCTGCAGCGGCCGGGGCCAGATGTTGGCGTGCTCGATGTCGTAGTGCACGCCCTGCCAGGTGAACGGGCCGGGCTCGGTCCAGGCCTTGAGGATCAGGTCGTGCGCCTCCCAGAACATGCCCTTGGAGGTGGTCGGGTCCTGGCCGGAGGAGTGGTACTCGGCGCCCATCCCGCGGACGTGCCCGGAGATGATGCGCCCGCCGGAGACGATGTCGAGCATCGCGATCTCCTCCGCCACCCGCAGCGGGTTGCGGTGCAGCGGGAGCGCGTTGCCGATGATGCCGATGCGGATGGCGGAGGTCCGCGCGGCCAGCCAGCCGGCCCAGACGTCGGGGGCGCAGATGGTGCCGAAGGCGTTCTGGTGGTGCTCGTTGACGATGACCCCGTCGTAGCCGAGCTTCTCCGAGAGCACGAGCTGCTCGAGGTACTCGTTGTAGAGCTTGTAGGCCACCTGCGGGTCGAAGTAGGTGTTGGGCAGCGTCACCCAGGTCGACTCGAGGTCCTCCCCCGGCGGGATGTAGGGGTAGGGCATCAGGTGGAAGTTGTAGAACTCGAGCCGGTTCTGCGCGGCCGGCTCCGCGGCCGGGCCCGGGACGGCGGTGGGGCTGGCGTCGGTCATCGTGCGTCCTCCCGGGCGGTGGCGGTGCTGCTGACGGTGCCGGTGACGTGGTCGGCGAGGGCGGTGGCGACGGCGTCGGGCTGCTGGAGCAGCAGGGCGTGACCGGCACCGTCGAGCTCGGTCAGGCGGGCGTCGAGCAGGCCGGCCCAGGCCCGCAGGTGCGGGGGCGGCACGACGTGGTCGGCGCCGCCGCCGACCACCAGCGCGGGCAGCCCGAGCAGCGGCAGCCGTTCCTCGAGCTTGAGGTCGTAGCGGCGGGTCCAGATCATCGCCGCGGCCGCACCGAGCTCGCCGTAGCGGTGCGCGTAGCCCTCGGGACCGCCCTGGGCCGGCGTGCCCACCCCTGGCACCAGGTCGGCGAAGCCCTCGTCGGAGCCGTTGAAGTACTCGTCGGTGTAGCGGGCGGGGTCCATGGCGAAGACGTCGGCGACCGGCGCCCCGGGCACCCGCAGGCCGAACGGGGCGACGACGGCGAGGCTGCGGACCCGGCCCGGTGCCCAGATCGCGAGGTCCGCGCCGATCCAGGCGCCCAGGCCGTAGCCGGCGACGTGCACCGAGTCCAGGCCGAGCGCGTCGAGGAGGTCGCGCAGCAGCAGCACCATGTCCGGGCGGGTGGTCACGTGCGGCGCGCCGGGCGAGTCGCCGAAACCGGGCAGCTCGGGCGCGACCACGTCGCAGCGGTCGGCGAGGGCGCGGTGGAACGGCGACCACACGCCGGTCAGCCAGTGCCCGTGCAGGAACAGCACCGGCTCGCCGCTGCCCGCGCGGCGGTGGGCGACCTCGGTGCCGCGCACGGTCACCCGCTCCGGTGCGGTGTACCAGGCGTGCCGGGTCGGGGTGGCGGGCTGCGCCGGCGCTGCGGTCATCGCGGGAGGCTCCTGTCCTGCAGGGCGGGCGCGCCCACCGTGCTCGTGGGGGTGGGTGCGAGGAAGTCGCCGAGGACGGCCGAGAACTCCTCGGCGGCCTCGAGCGGGGGCAGGTGCCCGGCCTCGGGGAACAGGTGCAGCCGGGCACCGGGGATGCGCGCGGCCACGGCCTCGGCGAAGCCCGCGGGCTTGAGCGGGTCCCGGGCGCCGGCGAGCACCAGTGTCGGGACGCCGATCCGCTCGTAGGGCACCGTGTCGCCGGGCGGCGGCGGGGCCCAGGGCGCGCGGACGGCGAGGGAGGCGAACCACTCGTAGGCCCCGGGCCGGGTGGCCTCCGCCTGCCGCGCCGCCACGTAGGCCTCGTCGTCGGCCCAGCGGGGGTCGGCGACGGCGAGCCGGACCTGCTCGCGCATCGAGGCGGGCGTGCCGTCGTAGGACATGAGGCGGGCGCCGGTGGACCGGTCGATCGGCGGCCCGCCGGCGCTGACGAGGACCAGCCGCCGCACCGGCAGCGCCGGTCCGGCCGTCAGCGCGCGCAGCAGGTGCGACCCGCCCATCGACAGCCCGACGGCGTCGACCTCACCGGCCCCGACCGACCGCAGCCACGCCGCCAGGTGGGTGAGCATCCGCCCGGCGAGGTCCTCGAAGTCGCGCACCTTGGCGCTCTCGCCGAAGCCCAGCCAGTCGGGGGCCAGCACGCGCAGCCCGCGGTCGGCCAGGTCGGCGGCGGTCCGGGTCCAGGTGGTCCGCGCGCACTCGCCCCACGCGCCGCCGTGCAGCAGCAGCACGGTGGGACCGTCGGGCGGGCCGGCCTCCAGGTGGTGGGTGGCCAGGCCGTCCACCACGGACCGGCCGTCGAGGACCTCCACGCGGACCCTCCGTTTCTGTGACGACCGTCATGAAAGTAGCAGTCGCGGGGGTCTGGTCAAGTCCTCGACGAAGCGCCTCCGCGTTGACAGGAGGCCGTCCCGGCGGGACGCTCGGTCATGCCGGTCGTGTGACGACCGTCATGACGACGCGACAGGACGGCACTCCGGGAGGCGCGATGCCGCGGACGGCGACGAGTGAGGGCACCGGCGTCGACGCCGGTGCGTTCCGGCGCATCCTGGGCCGCTTCCCCACCGGCGTCGTCGTGGTCTCGGCCTCGGTCGGGGGCCGGCCGGTCGGCATGGCGGTCAACTCGTTCACGTCGGTGAGCCTGGAGCCGCCGCTGGTGTGCTTCTGCGCCGCGCACAGCAGCACCACCTGGCCGGACCTGCGGCGGGCCGGCGGGTTCACCGTCAGCATCCTGGCCAGCGGCCACGAGGACCTCGCCCGGCTGTTCGCCCGGCGCGGCGCCGACCGCTACGGCGACCGCGACGCGTGGACCACCAGCCCCGGCGGGCACCCGCTGCTGGCCGACGCGCTGGGCTGGCTGGACTGCGAGACGGTCGCGGTGCACCCGGCCGGCGACCACGACCTCGTCCTCGGCCGGGTGGTCGACGGCGGGGCGGCCGACGGCGACCCGCTGGTCTTCTCCGCCGGGCGCTTCACCACCGTGCGGGGCTGAGGTGGCCACCGGCGACGACCGTCCCGCCGGGGACCCGTGGCGCACCGCGACCGCACGCGAGCTCGGCCTGGACCCGGACTCGCCGTTCCTCGAGGTGCTGCTCGCCCGGGTCGGCCGCGACGCCCCTCCCCCGCCCCGGCCGGCCGGGACGTCGGTGGAGCTGGTGGCCGGGGCGGTGGCCGCGCTGCGCCGCGGCGCCCCGGTGCTCGTCGTCGACACCCGGCCGCACGGGGTCACCGGCCACCTGGTGCAGGCGGCGGGCGCGGTCGGGCCGGCCGCCCTCGGCCTGCTCACCGACCTCGGCACCGGGCTGGTCGGGGTCGCGCTCCCGGCGCGCCGCTGCGCCGAGCTGCGCCTGACCCCGATGGTGGCCGACCAGAGCCGCCCCCAGGCCACGGTGTACGCGGTGAGCGTCGACGCCGCGGGCACCTCCTCCGGCGCCTCCCCGGCCGACCGGCTGCGCACCATCGGCGTGCTGGCAGCGCCCGGCACGGTCGCGGCCGACCTGCGCTCGCCGGGACACGTCTTCCCCCTCATCGCCCGCTCCGGCGGGCTCCTCGACGGCGGGGGACCCGCCGAGGCCGCCGTCGAGTTGGTCCAGCTGGCCGGCCTGCCCCCGGCGGCGGTGGTCTGCGAGGTGGGCGGCCGGTCCGAGCCGGACGCCGACCCGGACGCCGAGCTGACCGCGCTGGCCCGCCGGCACGGGCTCACGCTGCTGCGGCTGGACGACCTGCTGGTGCACCAGCGACTGCACCAGGGCGCGGTCCGGGTCGGCGCGACCACCCGGCTGCCGGTGCCGGCCGGCGGGTTCACCGCCGAGCTGCTGGTGTCGGCGGCCGGCACGGTGGAGGTGCTCGCGCTGCGGCTGGGCGACCTGGCCGCCGGTGCCGACCCCCCGCTGGTGCGGGTGCACGTCGAGTGCCTGCTGGGCGACGCGCTGGGCTCGCGGCGGTGCGACTGCGGCGAGCGGCTGGAGACGGCGCTGGCCGACGTCGTGGCCGCCGGACGCGGCCTGCTGCTCTACCAGCGCGCCGACGGCACCGGCGTCCTCGACCTGCTCGCGGGCTATGCCGCCGCCGATGCGGCCGGGACCAGCCCCGAGCGGGCCGGCAGCGACCGCGCCGGGCACCCCGTACCGCGCTGGGACGCGGTCGCCGACGCGCTGCACGTCCTCGGCCTGCGCGCCGTCCGGCTGCCCGGGGCCGACCCGGGCGCGCTGGTGGCCCTCGGCCGGCTCGGCATCGGCGTCGAGCAGGCCGAGGGCGCGGCGCGGCCGGCGTGACCCGGGCGGCGCCCCACCGGGACGCGGCCTACAGCGCGACCTCGGCGAGCAGGTCCACCTGCCCGGGGTCGGGGACGGTGGGGTCGAGGAGCAGTTCGTCGACGCCGATCTCGGCGAACCCGGCGATGGCCTCACGGACGGCCTCCGGTGACCGCAGCGCGCTGCCGGCGATCATCTCCGCGGTCTCGCGGCCCATCGGCTCGTAGTAGTCGAGGAGGTAGCGCCGGGACGCCTCCTCGGTGTCCCCCAGCGAGAAGTAGACGAGCGCCGCGAACCGCGGCGAGCCCTCCTTGCCGGCCTCGCGCCACGCGGTCCGGACCCGGTCGAGGAACGGCGCGGTCATCTCCGGCGGCAGGCCGCCGGCGGTCCAGCCGATGCCGTACTCGACCGTGCGGCGGATGGCCGCCTCGGTGTTGCCGCCGATGAGCAGCGGCACGCCGGGGTGGGAGGTCTCCGGCGTCGCCGGCCGGGTCCCCTCGACGATCGGCTCGCCGGTCCACGCCCGGTGCAGGTCGGCCAGCTGCTCGTCGAACAGCCGCCCGCGCGCCGCGAAGTCCCGGCCGGTGAGCCGGTAGTCGATGTCGCGCCAGCCGGCGCCCAGGCCCAGGGTCAGCCGCCCGCCGGTGAGCTCCTGCACGGTGACCGCCTGCTTGGCCAGCTCCGCCGTGCTGCGGGCCGGGGAGATGAGGACGTTGGTGAGGAACCGGATGCGCTCGGTCACCGCACCGGCGGCGGCGAAGACGGTCAGCTCCTCGTAGCTGGGATAGGAGACCGCGCCGATCGAGGCCAGGCTGGAGAAGCCCGCGCCCTCCGCCCGTCTCGCCCACTCGAGCAGCTGGGGGCCCGTGGTGCCCCGGACGCTGTTCGGGATGCCGATGCCGATCTCCACCTGTTCCTCCTCCTGGTCAGGACGTGCTCGACCAACCGCTCCAGCGCTCGACGGTGACCACCAGCAGCGGCCCGGCCGGCGGCTCGGTCCGGTACTGCGCGTGCCGCGCCGCCAGCGCCGCCATCCCCGGGTGCGCCGCCGGGGGGTCCTCCACGACGGCGGCGGTCCCGTCGGCGCGCACCCACCACAGCCGCGACCAGTCGTCCTCGTAGTGGTCGACGAGCAGCGCGCAGCGGGCGTCGGCGCGGACGTTCGCCAGCCGCTGCAGCCGGCGGGTCCGCTTCGGCTTGGCGTCGACCGCGGAGTAGACCGTCCCGTCCACGAGCGCGAAGACGACGGGCACCACGTGCGGCGCGCCGTCGGGCCGCACGGTGGCCAGCCGGGCGACGGCGCTGGAGGCGAAGCGGCTGCGCAGTTCCGCCGTCTGCACGCCGCCAGTCCTACCAGAGCGGGAGCCCTCCGGGCCTGCTCAGCCGGAGACGAAGTCGGTCACGAACCGGCGGGCCGGCGCCTCGAGGCGGTCGCGCAGCTCGAAGAACAGGTCGGCGGCACGCTGCCCCTCCCACCGCTCGGGCAGCAGCTCGGCCGGCAGGCCGGGGTCGAGGTAGGGGAACTTGCGCCACTGGTGCAGGGTCGACACGTAGTCGACGTAGGCGTCCCGGTCGTCCCCCGGGCGGTCGCGCCACCGCTGCGCCGTCGTCGAGGCGGTGCCGAGGAACTCGACGTAGAGGTCGCGGAGGTCCTCGAGCTGCCAGCACCGGCGGACCAGGGCCGGCAGGTCCTCGAAGCCGAGGTGGTGGGCCTCGAAGACGGTCACGTACTCCTCGAAGCCGAGGGTCTTGATCGCCGACTCCAGCTCCGGCTGGATCCAGCGCGGCGCCAGCCACAGCCCGCTGTTGAGCATCCCGAAGCCCAGCCACTCCAGCCGGCTGCGCAGCTGGTGCCGCTTGTCGCGCTCCTGCTCGGGGATGGAGTAGGAGACGAGCACCCAGCCCTCGGCCACGGTGGCCGAGTGCACCCGGGAGAAGATCCGCCGGTCGGACTCGTCCAGGCTGACCAGCGCCTTGTCCGACAGCCGGTAGCCGCGCTGCCCGTCGCGGGTCTCGGCGACGAGCAGGTCCCGCTGGCGCATGCGGGACACCGCCGAGCGGGTGGCCTGCTCGTCGACGCCGACGACGGCCATGAGCCCGACCAGCCGGCCCACGGGGAGCCAGCCGCCCAGCGGCCGCATGAAGGCGCCGCAGACGTCCATGATCAGCAGGCGGGGCTGCCCGGGGCCGCCGCGCTCGCGCTGCAGCGGCGAGGCCGCCATGGACGGCGTGCCGCCGGTCCAGCGCCCCCGCGCCGGGCCCGCACCCTCCGGGGACCGGACCACGACCGCACCTCCTCCCGCCCGCGCCCGGCGCCGGGGCCGGGGCCGTGCTGTTGCCGCGCTGTGCTCAGGGTGCCACCACCCGACTACAGGGTGGCAGCGACCCCGAGCATCAGCACGTCGCGGGGGAAGTCGCAGGAGTAGCCGGTCCAGGCGTCGCGGAGCAGCCGCTCGGGAGCGCTGCCGCCGGTGCCACCGCCGGCGGTCACCCCGGCGCCGCCGTGCAGCTCGACCGCGCGCTGGGCGTTGGCGATGGCCACGTCGACGGCGCGCACCTTGGCCAGCGGGACGCGGGCGGCGAGCGCGGCCGGGTCCTCCTCCCCGGCGGCCACCCGGTCGACGGCACGGGCGGCGTCGTGCACCACCAGCCGGGCGGTGTGCAGGTCGGCGGCCATCTCGGCGAGCTTGAGCGCCACCGCCTGGTGGCTGCGCAGCGGCTGTCCCCAGCTGCGCCGTCCCTCGACGAAGGCCAGCGTCTGCTCCAGCGCGGCGCGGGCCAGGCCCACCAGCGCGGCGGCCAGGCCCACGACCATGCCCGGGGTGGAGCTGCCCAGCAGCGGCAGCGCGCCGCCCTCCGGGCCGATCCGCGCGTCGGCGGGCACCCGGACGTCGTCGAGCACCAGCTCGGCGTGCCAGCCGCTGCGCATGCCGAGCAGCGACGTGCGCGGGCCCACGACGAGGCCGGGCGTGTCCGCGGGCACCCAGAAGACGCTCACCCCCTGCGCGGCGGGCACCGCCGGGTCGGTGCGGGCGAAGACCAGGTAGGTGTCCGCGGCCCCGGCGTTGGTCACCCACTGCGCCTTGGCCCCGGAGACGACGTAGTCCCCGCCGTCCCGCCGCGCCCGGGTGGCCACCCCGATCGCCGGGTCGGGCACCGGGCTGAACAGCTCCGCGCCGGCCACCGAGGGCTCGTTGAGCGCCCCGGCCAGCAGGTGCCCGCCGGGGGCGGTGAGCGCGGTGAACCAGCGCCGCTGCTGCTCGGGGGTGCCCGCGGCCACGAGCAGCCCGGGCACGGTCGCGGTGAGGTTGAGCGCCGCGGCGAAGCCGACGTCGACCGCGCCGAGCTCCTCGGCGACGACGGCGTTGTCCAGCTGGCTGCCGCCCCCGCCGCCGTGCTCCTCGGGCAGCAGCAGGGTGGTGAGCCCCAGGTCGGCCGCCGCGGCGACCAGCGACCGGAATTCCTCCCGGCCGAGGTGGCCGCCGGTCTCCCGCTCGGCCCGCGCCACGGCCGGGGCGAGCTCTCGGGCGGCGAAGCGGGCCGCGGTGTCGCGCAGCAGCGTGCGGTCGGCGGCCTCGTCCCGCAGGGTCATGCGGCTCCTCTCAGCGGGCGGACAGTCCCGCGTCGACCGGCAGCGAGACGCCGGTGACGTAGCGGGCCTCGTCGGAGGCCAGCCACAGCACCGCGTTGCTCACGTCGACCGGCTCGATCCAGGGCACCGGCAGCGAGTGGAACCGGGCGAACACCGGCGCCACCTCCGCGGGCCCGGGTCGCTCGGCCTCGGGCGCGAACAGCCGGTAGGTGGCCTCGTTGTGGATCATCGGCGTGCTCACCGCGGTCGGGTGCACGGCGTTGACCCGCACACCCCGGGGGCCCAGCTCGTGCGCCAGCGACCGCACCAGCCCGACGACGCCGAACTTGCTGGCGGCGTAGGCGGCCAGGTGCGGCGGCGCCTTCATCCCGCCGTTGGCCGAGCTGGTCACCACGATGCTGGCCGACGGGCTCCCGGCCGGCCGGGCGAGCAGGTGCGGCAGCGCGGCGCTCACCGTGTTCCAGACGCCGGTGAGGTTGGTGTCGACCACCGTCCGCCACTCCTGCGCGGACAGCTGCTCGGCGGGAGCGGCGACCACCACCCCGGCGTTGGCCACGACCACGTCGAGCCGGCCGAGCTCGGCCACGGCCCCGTCCACCGCACTCCGCAGCGCGGCGTCGTCGCGGACGTCGGCGACCCGGGCGGCCGCCCGCCGCCCGGCGGCGCGGACCGCCTCGGCGGTCTCCTCGAGGTCGGCCTCGGTCGCGGGCGGGTAGTCGGTGCCGGGCACCGGGGCGCACAGGTCGACGGCGACGACGTCGGCGCCCTCCTCGGCCAGCCGCAGGCAGTGCGCCCGGCCCTGGCCGCGGGCGGCGCCGGTGACCAGGGCGACCGTGCCGGCGACCCGGCCGGGAGCGCTCGCGGTGCTCACGTCAGCGCCGTCCCGGCGTCGACCGGGAGCACGGTGCCGGTGACGTAGCGGGCCTCGTCGGAGGCGAGCCAGAGCACCGCGTTGCTGGTGTCCTGCGGCTCGATCCACGGCACCGGCAGCACGTTGAGCGAGGCGAAGACCGGCTCCACGTCGGCCCGCGTCGGGTGCTCGAGGTCGGGGCGGAAGACGTCGTAGGCGCCCTGCCAGTGCACCATGTCGGTGTCGACGGTGGTCGGCGCGATGCAGTTGACCCGTACCCGCTGCGGACCGAACTCGGTGGCCAGCGAGCGGACCATGCCGAGGATGCCGGCCTTGGACGCGGCGTAGTGCGCCATCGCCGGTGGCCCCTTGAGCCCGGCCGCGGAGCTGGTGATCACCACCGAGCCGCCGCCGCGCTCGACCAGCGCGGGCAGCACCGCCTGCACGGTGCGCCAGGTGCCGGCCAGGTTGATCCCGACCACGGTGTCCCAGTCGTCGTCGTCGACGTCGAGGGCCGGCTTGAGCTGGATGACCCCGGCGTTGGCGACGGCGAGGTCGAGCCCGCCGAAGGCCTCGACCCCGGCGGCCACCGCGTCGGCGAGCGCGGCCCGGTCGCGCACGTCGGCGACGGCGGTGACCACCTCCCCGCCGGCGGCCTCGACCAGCTTGGCCGTCGTGGCGAGGTCCTCGGCGGTGCCCTGCGCGTAGGGGATGCCCGGCAGGTCGGCGCAGCGGTCGACGGCGACGATCCGCGCGCCCTCCTCGGCCAGCCGCACGCAGTGCGACCTCCCCTGCCCCTTCGCCGCGCCGGTGACCAGCGCGACCTTGCCCTCGACCCGGCCGGTCACGAGCGCATCACCCCGTTGCGCAGCCGGTCGACCAGGACCGCGGCGATGAGCACGGTGCCGCTGGCGACCGAGGCCCAGAACGGGCTGATCCCGGCCAGGGTCAGGCCGTTCTGCAGCACGCCGAGGAACAGCACGCCGAGCAGGGTGCCGAACACCGACCCGCGCCCGCCCATGAACGAGGTGCCGCCGAGCAGCACCGCGGCGCCGGCGAGCAGCTCGTACCCGGAGCCGGCGACCGGCGACGCGGTGGTCAGCCGGGCGGTGTCCATGATCGCGGCGAGGCCCGCCAGCCCGGCGGAGATGCCGAACACCGACACCCGCACGAAGGTGACGTTGATGCCGGCCAGCCGGGCGGCCTCGGCGTTGCCCCCGACGGCGTAGAGCATCCGGCCGTAGCCGGTGTAGCGGAGCACCAGCAGCGCCAGCACGAACACCACCGCGGCGATGACGACCCCGGCCGGCACGCCCAGCCAGCGGGCCGCGCCGAGCGAGACGAGGTACTCCGTCCGGTAGATCGACTGCGACTGCCCGCCGGTCCACACCTGCGCCAGGCCGCGGAAGACGTAGGCGGTGCCGATGGTGACCACGAGGAAGGACAGCCCGACCCAGCCGATCAGGATCCCGTTGACGGCGAACCCGAGGAAGAAGGCCACCGCGACCGCGAGCGTGATCGCCAGCGGGGGTGACATGCCGGTGGCCAGCAGCTGCCACAGCACCACCGAGGTCAGCGCCAGCACCCCGCCGACCGACAGGTCGATGCCGCCGACGAGCAGCACGAAGGTCATGCCGACGGCGACGGTCAGCAGCACCGCGTTCTGGTCGGCGATGTTGACGAAGTTCTGCACGGTGAGGAACTGCGGCTGGGTGACGCCCAGCACGACCACCAGGAGCGCCAGCACCGCCAGCACCCCGACGTACTGGCTGGTGGCGCTGTTGAGCCGGCCGAACCGGGACGGCGGCCGGGGTGGGCCGTCGCCGGTCGCCGCCGGGCGGCCCCGCAGGGCGGCGGGTGCGGACATCATCGGGTCGGACCTCCACCGAGGGCGAGAAGGGCGATCGACTCCTCCGTGGCCTGCGCGCGGTCGAGTTCGCCGGCGAACGCGCCGTCGTGCAGCACGAGCACCCGGTCGCACAGGCCCAGCAGCTCGGGCAGGTCGGAGGAGGCGACCAGGACGGCGGCACCCCGCTCGGCGGCGCCGGCGAGCAGGGCGTAGATGTCGGAGCGGGCGCCGACGTCGACGCCGCGGGTGGGCTCGTCGAGGACGACGACCCGCGGGTCGTCCTGCAGGCAGCGGGCGATGACGACCTTCTGCGCGTTGCCGCCGGACAGGCTGCGCACCGGCGCGCCCACCCCGGAGCAGCGGATGCGGTAGCGGGCGACGGCGTCGTCGGCCCGTGCCCGCTCCCGGCGGCGGTCGGTGCGGCCGAGCACCCGCCAGTGCGGCATGGACAGGTTGGTCACCAGGCTGGCGCCGGGCACCAGCGCCTGGGCGAACCGGTCCTCGGGCACGAACGCGACGCCGGCGGCCATCGCCTCGGCCGGTCCGCGGCCGGCCAGCGGCGTGCCGGCCACCCGGACGGTGCCCGCGACCCGGCGGCGCGCGCCGGCGATCGACTCGAGCAGCTCGCTGCGGCCCGAGCCGACCAGGCCGGCGACACCGACGACCTCCCCGGCGCGCACCGCCAGCGACAGCGGGGCCGGCGAGCGGTCGGTGACCAGGTCCTCGACCTCCAGCACCGTGGGTCCCGGCGCGAGGTCGTGCTTGTGGAAGAAGTCGCCGAGGTCGCGCCCGACCATCAGCGCGGTGAGGCGCTCGTCGGTGAGCTCCTCGCGGGCCAGCCGGCCGGTGAGCCGGCCGTCGCGCAGCACCACCGCGCGGGAGGCGATCCGGCAGATCTCGGCGAGGCGGTGGGTGATGAGCACGACGGCGGTGCCGCGGGCGGCGGCCCGCTCCATGACGGCGAACAGCCGGCCGGGGTCGGGCAGCCGCGCGGTGGCCTCGTCGAGGACGAGCACCCGGGGCCGGGTGGCCAGCGCCTTGGCCACCTCGACCATCTCCCGGTCGCCCGGCGCCAGCGCGGCCATCGGCAGCGCCGGGTCCACGTGCAGGCCGACGGCGGCCAGGTGCTCGCGGGCGGCCTCGACGGTGCGCCGGCGGCTGAACCGCGACAGCGGCGAGCGCTGCCGGGACAGCAGCACGTTCTCGGCCACCGACAGGTGCGGCACCGCGGTCAGCTCCTGGCTGACCAGGGCGATGCCGGCCTCCAGCGACGCCACCGTGCTGCCCGGGGTCAGCGGCCGGCCGTCGACCTCCACCTCGCCGGCGTCGGGCACGACCAGGCCGGCGAGCACCTTGGACAGCGTCGACTTGCCCGAGCCGTTCTCCCCGGCGAGGGCGACCACCTCGCCGGGGTACAGCTCGAGGTCGACGCCGGCGAGGGCCTGCACGCCCCCGTAGCGCTTGCTGATGCCGCGGGCGCGCAGCAGCGGCGTCGCCGTCACGGGCTCAGCCGGCCACGTACGTGCGGCCGTCGCGCTCCTCGAAGGAGACCTCGAAGGGGTCGTCGACCCGCTCCTCCAGCGGCCGGTACTCGCCGGCGTTGGCCTGGTCGATCCGCGCCACCGGGACGACGATCTCCTCGGGGACCTCGGAGCCGCAGATGGCCGCGAGCGCGGCGTAGGCCAGCGCCTGGCCGATCTTGTCCTGCTGGATGTCGAAGGTGGCCAGGACCTCGCCGCTCTCGATGAGCGGGATGACCTCCGGCTGGCCGTTGATCGAGACGATCGCCGGCCGCTGGTCGCTGCCGGAGTACGCCGACGCGACGCCCACCGCGGAGGTGTCGTTGAACGTCCACACCCCGGCGAGGTCGGCGCCGTAGCGGTCCCGCCACGCCTGCGCGATCGCCTGCGCGGCCTGCGGGGTGATCTGCTGGTTGACCTGCGTGTCGACGACGTCGAGGCCGGCCTCCTCGGCGGCGGCCGCGAACGCCTCGTTCTCGCGCGTGATGACCTCGGCGAAGTTGGGTCCGGCGAGCGCGGCGACCTGGCCGTCACCGACGGTCTCGGCCAGCAGCTGCGCACCCTGGGCGGCGGCGGACTCGACGTCGGCGGTGACGTTGGTGAAGAACGGCCCGCCGACGGTGGTCTCCTGGGCGATGATCGGGATGTCCTGGGCGCGGGCCCGGTCGAACGCCGGCAGCGTGGCGTTGGGGTCGATCGGGTTGGCGATGAGCACGTCGACGCCGCTCTGCACCAGCGTGTTGATGTCGGCCACCTGCTTGCCCGGGTCGAGGTTGGCGTTGACCGGCCGCAGCTCGGCGCCGTACTCGCCCAGAGCCTGCTCGATGATCTGCTCGATGAACAGGAAGTTGGGGTCGGGCAGCGGCTCGCTGTAGCCGACGACCGCACCCTCGGCCTCGGCGCAGCCGACGCCGTCCCCGCTGCCGCCCTCCCCGTCCGCGGCGTTCTGGGTCCCGCCGGAACCCCCGCCCCCGGCGGACGCCTCGCCGTCGCTCCCGCAGGCGGCCAGCGTCAGCGCCAGGCCCACCGCTGTCGATGCCGCGACCAGTCCCCGGATCCTGCTGCGCACGAGGTCTCCTTCGGTCTGCCGGCCGGGACGGATCCCGCCGTCGTGGATAGCGCCCCTGTGACGCTCGTCATGAAGACGAGGGATGTGTAGCACGCAGTGACCGTCGCCACAATGGAGGCGCCGGGGTTCCGGTCCGTGATCGCCCCGTCCGGGCACGCGAACGGCCCGCGTCCTCCGTCCGTGGAACGGGGACGCGGGCCGTGGTGGGGTTCGGGAACGGCTCCCTCGCGACCCGAGTGCGCAGTTGCGAGCGACGACACCCTCCGACACGCCGCGTCGAGCAGCGACGACTGCTCACTCGGCGGTGCGGGGGTCCTCCTAGAAGTTGCCGCGGCGGGCCTGCTCGCGCTCGATCGCCTCGAACAGCGCCTTGAAGTTGCCCTTGCCGAAGCCGAGTGACCCGTGCCGCTCGATGAGCTCGAAGAAGACCGTCGGGCGGTCCCCGGTCGGCTTGGTGAAGATCTGCAGCAGGTAGCCGTCCTCGTCGCGGTCGACCAGCACGCCGCGGGCCTGCAGTTCCTCGACCGGCACCCGCACCTCGCCGATCCGGGCGCGCAGCTCGGGGTCCTCGTAGTAGGAGTCCGGCGTCGTGAGGAACTCCACGCCCTCGGCCCGCATCGCGTCGACGGTGGCCAGGATGTCGTTGGTGGCCAGCGCGACGTGCTGCGCGCCGGGCCCGCGGTAGAACTCCAGGTACTCGTCGATCTGCGACTTCTTCTTCGCGATCGCCGGCTCGTTGAGCGGGAACTTCACCCGGTGGTTGCCGTTGGCCACGACCTTGCTCATGAGCGCGGAGTAGTCGGTGGCGATGTCGTCGCCGATGAACTCGGCCATGTTGGTGAAGCCCATGACCCGGTTGTAGAAGTCGACCCAGGTGTCCATCGCGCCGAGCTCGACGTTGCCGACGACGTGGTCGACGGCCTGGAACAGCCGCTTCGGCGCGCCGTCCCGCTTGCGGTAGGTGGAGGTGCGCGGCACGTAGCCGGGCAGGTGGACGCCGGAGTAGCGCGACCGGTCGACCAGGCTGTGCCGGGTGTCGCCGTAGGCGGCGATCGAGGCCAGCCGGACGGTGCCGTGCTCGTCGGAGACGTCGTGCGGCTCCTCGAGCACCGTGGCGCCCTGGGCGCGGGCGTGCGCGACGCAGCGGTCGACGTCGGGCACCGACAGGGCGATGTCGACGATGCCGTCGCCGTGCCGCCGGTGGTGGTCGGCCAGCGGGCTGTCGGGGTCGTAGGCGCCCTGGACGACGAAGCGCGCCGCGCCGGAGCGGAGCACGTAGGCGTGGTGGTCGCGGTTGCCGGTCTCGGGGCCGGAGTAGGCCACCAGCTCCATGCCGAACGCCGACTGCAGGAAGTGCGCGGTCTGCAGCGCGTTGCCGACCACCCACACCAGCGAGTCCCAGCCGCTGACCGGGAACGGGTCGGCCGAGGCGTCGTACTCGACGAGGCCGACCAGCTGCTGCAGCTGGTCGGCGTGCAGGCCGGCCAGCTTCTCGTCGTCGTTGAGGATCTGCTCGAGGCTCATCGCCGTCTCCTCCCGCGGGGGGTCGTCGGTGTCCCCCGGACTGCACACCCGCGGGGGACACCTGGGCAACCGGTACCGCTGGTGCTGGTACGACTGACCAGGACGACCAGCTGACCGCGCCGTGACCTGGTCACCGGGACCAGCAGGAGGACCGCTCGTGACCGACCGCCGCGTGCTCGACGCGCTCGACGTGGCGCTGCTCGCCGCCGTCCGGGAGCACCGCTCGGCCGGGCCGCTGGAGCTCTCCCGGCTGCTGGGCGTGGCCCGCGGCACCGTCTCGGCGCGGCTGCAGCGCCTGGAGGAGGCCGGGGTGGTCACCGGCTACGGCCCCGACGTCGACGTGCGGGCGGCCGGGTTCGGCGTGCAGGCCTTCGTCACGCTGGAGATCGCCCAGGGCGCCATCGACGCGGTGCGCCGCGACCTCGAGGCCATCCCCGGGGTGCTGGAGGCGCACGCGACCACGGGCAGCGGCGACGTCCTGGTGCGGGTCGCCGCCCGCTCGCACGAGGCGCTGCAGCAGATGCTCGTCGACCTCAACCGCTCCTCGGCGGTGGTCCGCTCGACCAGCGTCGTGGTGCTGTCGGAGCTGGTGCCCTGGCGCACGCTGCCGCTGCTGCGGTCGGAGGCCGCGCCGGGCGCCGGCCGCTCGGGGATGCCGGGGCCGTCGGGGGGCTGACCGGCCAGGGCCCACCGCGCGGTGCCCGACCCCACCGTGCGGCCGGCCCGGGCTCACCCCGTGGGGGGGGGGGGCCCCCGGCGGGGGGGGGGGGGGGGGGGGCCGGGGGGGGGGGGGGGGGGGGGGGGGGGGGGGGGGCGGGCC
>NZ_JBJGYY010000024.1:0-74064 GCF_054050235.1 Geodermatophilus sp. SYSU D00696
GGGGGGCCGCGGGCGGCGGGGGGGGGGCCTCACCGGGGGGGGGGGGCGGGGGGGGCCGCGCCCGGGGGGGGGCGGGGGGGGGGCCCACGCCCGGGGATCAGGTCACCTGATCGTCGCGCGACCGGCCTCAGGGCTCCCGGAGGGTCTCCCGGGCCTTCTCCACGGAGCGCAGCATCCGCTCGAGCGTGCTGCCGAAGTCGGCCAGCCGGGTGTCGACGTACTCGTCGACCTCGGCGCGCATCCGGTTGACCTCGGCGACGGTCTGCGCGCCCATTTCGTCGGCGCGGGCGACCGCCCCGCGGTAGACCTCGGTCTCGGTGACCAGCCGCTCGTGCTCGGCCTCGGCGGCGGCGATCATCTCCGCCTGCTGCGCCGCGCCGTCGGCGAGCAGCGCCTCGTGGTGGGCGCGCGCCTCGGCGACCAGCCGGTCGGCCTCGGCCTCGGCCTGGGCGAGCAGGTCCTCGGCCTCGGCCCGGGCGCGGGCGAGCAGCTCGTCGCGCTGCCGGCGGGCGGTGCCGAGGACCTCCTCGCGCTGCCGACGGGCGGCGGCGACAAGCCGGTCGGCCTCCTCGCGGGTGCGACCGGTGAGCTGCTCGGCCTCGGCCTGGGCCTGCTCGAGGATCTCGGTGCGCTGCTCCACGATCGCGCCGGCGGCGTGCACCTCGTCGGGGAGGTTCTCCCGGAGGTCGTCGAGCAGGTCGAGCAGCTGGTCGCGCGGCACCATGCACGAGCCCGACATGGGCACGCTGCGGGCGCTCTCGATGACCCGGCTGAGCTCGTCGACGGTCTCGTAGAGCCGGTACACGACCTCGGTCACGGCGCGGCGTCCCGCTTGGCCAGCAGCCGGTCGAGGACGGCCTTCGGCACCAGCCGGGAGACGTCGCCGCCGAAGGTGGCGATCTGCTTGACCAGGCTGGAGGACAGGTGGCCGACCTGCGGGGCGGTGGGCACGAACAGCGTCTCGACGCCGGCGAGCTCGCGGTTCATCTGCGCCATCTGCAGCTCGTACTCGAAGTCGCCGACCGCGCGCAGGCCCTTGACCACCACCGGGATGCCGTGGCTGCGGCAGTAGTCGACGAGCAGTCCGCTGAAGCTGTCGACGACGACGTTCGGCAGGTCGGCGACCGCGTCGCGCAGCAGGTCCATCCGCTCGTCGAGGCTGAACAGCCCGGCCTTGCCGGGGTTGACCAGGACGGCGACCACGAGCTCGTCGTACAGCGCGGCGGCCCTCGTGATGACGTCGACGTGGCCGTTGGTGACCGGGTCGAACGACCCGGGACAGACCGCTCGCCTCACGGCAGCCGACCGTACCGGAGCAGCGCCTCCCCGTAGCGGCGGTCGCGGATCCCGGCGAGGGGTGTCGGCCACTCCCACGGCTCCTCGCGGGCCGGCCGCTCCACGACGACGACCGCCCCCGGCGCCAGCCACTCCCCCGCGACCAGCGCCTCGAGCACGCCGCGCACCTGTGCGGCGGGGACGGCGTAGGGCGGGTCGGCGAGCACGAGGTCGAAGCGCTCCGGCGGCCGGCCCGCGACGAGGGCGGGCACCGAGCCGGTGACCACCCGCGCGCCGGGCAGCCCGACGGCGGCGACGTTGGCGCGCAGCACCGGCAGCACCCGCGGGCCGTTCTCGACGAGGACGACCCGGGCCGCGCCGCGGGAGAGCGCCTCCAGGCCGAGGGCCCCGGAGCCGGCGTAGAGGTCGAGCACGGTGGCGCCGTCGAGGTCGAGCAGCGTGCCCAGGCTGTTGAACAGCCCCTCGCGGGCGCGGTCGCCGGTGGGCCGCACGCCGCTGGGCGGCACCTTCAGCCGCCGCCCGCGGGCCGCGCCGGCGATGATCCGGGTCACGCCTTCTCGAGGTAGCCGGCCCGCTCGTCGGTGGCCAGCGCGGCGACCTCGGCGGCCAGCCCCGGGTGGTCGGCGAGCCCGCGGTCGGTGGCCAGCAGCGCGGTGGCCTCGGCGCGGGCGGCGGCGATCAGTTCCTCGTCCTCGAGCAGCGACAGCAGCTTGACCGTCGAGCGCCGGCCGGACTGGGCGGCGCCGAGGACGTCGCCCTCGCGCCGGGTCTCGAGGTCCACGCGGGCGAGCTCGAAGCCGTCGGAGGTGCCTGCGACGGCCGCCAGCCGCTGCCCGGTCGCCGTCGTCTCGCGGACCTCGGTGACCAGCAGGCACAGGCCGCGGTGCTTCCCGCGGGCCACCCGGCCGCGCAGCTGGTGCAGCTGGCTGACCCCGAACCGGTCGGCGTCCATGACGACCATCACCGTGGCGTTGGGCACGTCGACGCCGACCTCGACGACGGTGGTGGCGACCAGGACGTCGACCTCGCGGGCGGCGAAGGCGCGCATGGTCGCCTCCTTGGCCTCGGGCGTCATGCGGCCGTGCAGCACCGCCAGCCGCAGCCCGGCGAGCGGTCCCTCGCCCAGCGCCTCGGCGACGTCGAGGACGGCCAGCGGCGGGCGCCGGTCGCCGTCGCCGCCGCCCTCCTGCGGAGCGTCGGTCTCGTCGGGCTCGTCCTCGCTGCCGGCGTCCTCGTCGCCGATCCGCGGGCAGACGACGTAGGCCTGGCGCCCGGCGGCCACCTCCTCGCGCAGCCGCTCCCACGCGCGGTCGAGCCAGGCGGGCTTGTCGCTGACCGGCACCACCGAGCTGGCCACGCCGCCGCGGCCGCCGGGTAGCTGGCGCAGGGTCGAGGTCTCCAGGTCGCCGTAGACGGTCATGGCGACGGTGCGCGGGATCGGGGTGGCCGTCATGACCAGCACGTGCGGCGGGCGGTTGCCCTTGGCGCGCAGCGCGTCGCGCTGCTCGACGCCGAACCGGTGCTGCTCGTCGACGACGACCAGGCCGAGGTCGGCGAAGTCGACGCCCTGCTGCAGCAGCGCGTGCGTGCCGACGACGATGCCGGCGCTGCCGTCGGCCACCGCGGCGCGGGCCTCGCGGCGGGCCGCGGCCTTCAGCGAGCCGGTGAGCAGCACGACCCGCGTCCCGGCGGGGTCGCCGTCGAGCTCCCCGGCGCGGGCGAGCGGGCCGAGCATCGCGCCGATGCTGCGGGCGTGCTGCGCGGCGAGCACCTCGGTGGGGGCCAGCAGCGCGGCCTGACCGCCGGCGTCGACGACCTGCGCCATCGCCCGCAGCGCGACCACGGTCTTGCCCGACCCGACCTCGCCCTGCAGCAGGCGGTGCATCGGGGTGTCGCGGGCGAGCTCCGCGGCCAGCTCCTCGCCCACCTCGCGCTGGCCCTCGGTGAGCGCGAACGGTAGCGCGGCGTCGACGGCGTCGAGCAGCCCGCCGGGACGGCGCGGGCGCGCGGTGCCCGGCTCCAGGGCGGCCGCGCGGCGGCGGGCGCCCAGGACGAGCTGGAGGGTGATCGCCTCGTCCCACTTGAGCCGGTCCTGGGCGCGCTCGACGTCGTCGGCCGTGGTGGGCCGGTGGATGTCGAGCAACGCGGCCGGGAGGCTCAGCAGCCCGTGCCGGGCGCGCAGGTCCTCGGGCAGGGGGTCCTCGACGAAGCCGAACCCGCCGGCCGCGTCGAGCAGCAGCTTCACCGACTTCTGGAGCACCCAGCTGGAGACGTCCTTGCTCGCCGGGTAGATCGGGATGAGCGCGCGCGCCCAGTCCTCGTCGTCGTCGCCGCTGATGAGGTGGAAGTCCGGGTGGGCGAACTGCTTGGACCGGCGGTACTCCCCCACCGTGCCGGCGAACAGTCCCCAGGCGCCCTGCTCGAGCTTCCCGAACTTCCGGTTGAAGAAGACCAGCTGCATCTCACCGGCGCCGTCGCCGACGGTGACCTCGGTGAGCGTGCCGGGCCGGTTGCGCATCTTCCGGCTGGTCACCCGCCTGACCTGGGCGAGCACGGTCACCCGGTCGCCGACCTGCAGGTCGTCGAGGCGGGTCATCTCGCCGCGGCGGGCGTAGCGGCGCGGGTAGTGGCGCAGCAGGTCGCGGACGGTGCGCAGGTCCAGCGACTCGGCCATCGCCTTGGCCGTCTTGGCGCCGAGGACCCGGGACAGCTCGGTGTCGAGGGTGACGGCCACTCACTCCACCCCGATCTGCAGCGGGATCGCGGCCCCGCCCTCGTAGCGCACGACCTCGACGGTGGGGTGCGCGGCGGCCAGGTGCGCGCAGGCGGCGTCGCCGAGCGCGGGGTCGGGGCCGACCAGCAGCGTGGCCATCTCCCCGCCGGCCGAGAGCAGCCGGTCGAGCAGGTCGCAGGCGACGGCGGCGAGCTCCCGGCCCACGACCACGACGTCGCCCTCCGCCGCGCCCAGCACGTCGCCGGGACGGCAGGGGCCGGCGCTGGTCAGCGCCTCCTGCTCGGCGACGGTGACCTCGGCCCAGCGGGTGGCGGCCGCGGCCTCGGCCATGCCGATGACGTCGTCGCCGAACCGGCGGGCGGGGTCGGCGACGGCGACGGCGGCCAGCCCCTGCACCGGCGACCGGGTGGGCACGACGGCGACCTCCCGGCCGAGCTCGCGGGCACGCTCGGCGGCGCGGGAGGCGGCGCGGGTCAGCGCGGGGTCGTTGGGCAGCACGACCACCTCGGCGGCCGAGCACGCGACCACCTCGGCGAGCACCTCGTCGGCGGTGACGCCGGCGGGCCCGCAGGGGACCGCGCGCACGCCCACGGCGGCGAACAGCCGGGCCGGCCCCTCGCCGGGGACGACGGCGACGACCGCCCGGCGGCCGGGCACCGGCGGGGGCGGGAGCACGGGGGCGAGCGGGGTGACGCTGATGCCGTGCGGCCGGCCGGCCTCGATGCCGGCCTCGATGGCGGCGCCGATGTCGCTGGTGTGCACGTGCACGTTCCACTGCCGGCCGGACGGGGTGTCCACGCCGACCACGACCAGGCTGTCGCCGAGGGCGGCCAGGCGGCTCTGCAGCACGGCGACCGCGGCGTCGTCGGCGTCGGCGAGCAGGTACTGCACCTCGCTGCCGGGGCCGGCCGGGGGCTGCGCCGGGACCGCGGCCGGGTCGGCGGGGCGGGACCGGCGCGGCACCAGCGGCGGGCGGGCCGGCTCGACGCCGGTGACGGTGGTGACCAGCGCGTCGAGCACCACGCACAGGCCCGCGCCGCCCGCGTCGACCACGCCGGCGTCACGCAGCACGTCGAGCTGGCCGGGGGTGGCCTCCAGCGCCGTCCGCGCGCCGTCGGCGGCCGCGGTGACGACGTCGGCCAGGCCGGTGCGCTGCTCCGCGACGGCGGTGACCGCGGCCTCGGCACCGGCGCGGGCGACGGTGAGGAAGGTGCCCTCCTCGGGGTCGGCGACCGCCGAGTAGGCGCCCTCGGCGGCCTTCTGCAGCGCGGCGGCGAGGGAGGGCCCGTCGGCGGGTCCGGCGTCGGCGAGCTGGTCGGACAGGCCGCGCAGCAGCTGGGCGAGGATGGTGCCGCTGTTGCCGCGGGCGCCCAGCACCGCGCCGCGGGACAGCGCGGCCCAGGCCGGCTCGGCGCCCTCGCCGCGATCGTCCAGCGCGGCGAGCGCCGCCTGGGCGGTGAGCAGCAGGTTGGTGCCGGTGTCGCCGTCGGGCACGGGGAAGACGTTGAGCTCGTCGAGCCGGTCGCGGGCCGCGGACAGCGCCGTGACCGCGGTGCGGCACCACTGTCCGACCGCGGCGTCGTCGAGCGCCTGCAGCACGGCCGGAGGGTACCCAGGGACGCCGACGGTGCGGCCCCGGCGACGGCGACCGGAGGGCTCGGCGGCGTCCGCGCGCCCGAGCGGTTAGGATGGTCGACGGTCTCGCGGTCGCCGTCGGCGCACCGCCGTCTTTCGAGCGATTCTCTGGGAGTGATCCACCGTGGCTGCCGTGTGCGATGTCTGTGGCAAGGGGCCCGGTTTCGGTATGTCGGTGTCGCACTCGCACCGCCGCACGCCGCGCCGTTGGAACCCGAACATCCAGTCGGTGCGGGCGCTCGTCGCCCCCGGCACCCGCAAGCGGATCAACGCCTGCACCTCGTGCATCCGCGCGGGCAAGGTCGTCCGCGCCTAGTTGAAGGACCACCCTTCCCCCCACGCCTCGCTCCGCTCGGCGCGGGCCCCTGAAGGGTGGCCGTTCCAGCATCTCGCCAGGACCCCGGAGGTCGCCGACCTCCGGGGTCCTTCGCGTGCGCACCCGGGTCAGGCCCGGGTGACGCCCTTCGCGCGGGCGGCGGTGACCACCAGGTCCACGACCGCCGGCAGCGGCAGCGCCGTCCCGTCGACGACGAGGTGGTAGTGCCGCGCCGCCGCCGGGTCGCACCGGTAGTAGTGGCGCACGTAGGCCTCGCGGGTGCGGTCGTTGGCCTCCATCTCCTGCCGCAGCTCCTCCTCGGGCCGGCCGTAGCGCTCGACCGCCGCCCGCAGCCGCGCCTCCGGCGGGCCGTCGAGCCGCACGTGCAGCACGTCGGGCCGGTCCCGCAGCACCATCGCGCCGGCGCGGCCGAGGACCACGCCGCCGGCGCCGTCGGCGATCTCCCGCAGCACCCGCTCGGTCTGCTCGCGGTAGGCCCGCTCGTCAGGCTCCCCCGTCGTCGGCATGACGCCGCCCACCGGGTCGGGCATCGCCCCGAGCGAGGCGACCAGGCGCCACAGCCCGCGGACGACGCGCTCGTCGTTGGCCTCGGCGTCGTCCTGGGAGACCCCCAGCCGGCCGGCGACCTGCGCCGGGATCGCGCGGTCGTGGAAGGCCAGTCCCAGCAGCTCGGCGACGGCGGCGCCCACCTCCGGGCCACCCGCCCCGTACGAGGCGGAGATCGTCACGACGCCCACGGCCGCTCCTCTCCCGCCGGGGCCCGGCCCAGGTCCCGGCCCAGGAACACCGCGCCCGGCTCACCGGCGTAGATGCCGTACCCCGGGACGGGCCGGTAGCCCATCGCCGCGTACAGCGCGAGCGCCTCGGGCTGGCGGTCCCCGGAGTTGAGCACCACCGATCGGTACCCCGCGTCGCGGGCGGAGTCCTCCAGCGCCCGCACCAGCACCTGCGCCAGGCCCAGCCGGCGGAACGCGGGGTCGACGTAGACCCGCTTGACCTCGACGACGCCAGGGGCGTCCCCCTCGGTGTGCCGGCGCCAGGCGCCGCACCCGGCGGGCCGGCCGCCCACCTCGGCCACGAGGAACAGCCCGGCCGGCGGCACGAACTCGGCGGGGTCGACGACGGCGCCGTCGGGCCCGCCGTACCGGTCGACGTACTCCTGCTGCACCCGGGCCACGAGGTCGCGCGCGACGGGGTCGTCGTAGGGCACCGCGCGCAGCCGGGCGGCCGACCCGTCGCGCAGCCGGTGCTCAGCCGAAGTGGACATGCCCGGTCCTCCCCGCTCCCACGGCCAGCGCGACGTCGGCCGCCGGCTCGCCGCTCACCGTCACCCCGGGGGTGCCCTCCCGGACCTCCCCGACCACCGCCCAACCCCCCGGCAGCACGGTGCCCGGCGGGAAGGTGGCCAGCAGCGCGTGGTCCTCGCCGCCGGTGAGGACCCAGGCCAGCGGGTCGGCGCCGAGCGCGGCCGCCACCTGCTGCAGCGGGCCCGGCGGCTCGAGCATCGTGCGCACCAGCGCCGCCCGGTCGACGTCGACGACCACACCGCTGTCGGCCGCGAGGTGCCCGGCGTCGGCGAGCAGCCCGTCGCTGACGTCGCACATGGCGGTGGCACCGGCGTCGGCCGCCGCCGGGCCGGCGGCGTAGGGCGGGCTGGGCCGCCGGTGCGCGGTGACCGCGGCCAGCGGGCTGCTGAAGCCGCGGCGCAGCACGGCCAGCCCGCAGGCCGACCAGCCCAGCCGCCCGGCCACCGCCAGGAGGTCGCCGGGACGGGCGCCCGAGCGCAGCACCGGCGCGCGCCCGCCGAGGTCGCCCAGCGCGGTGACCGACAGCACGACCGCGCCGCTGCCGGGGGCCGAGGCCACGGTGTCCCCGCCGACCACGGCGGCGCCCAGCGGCGCGCACTCGGCGGCCATGCCGGCGGCCACCCCCTCCAGCCACGACGTCGGGGTGTCGGCCGGGCAGGCGAGGCCGACCAGCAGCGCGGTGGCCGTGCCGCCCATCGCGGCGACGTCGGCGAGGTTCGCGGCCGCGGCCTTGTGGCCCACGTCCTCCGCGGAGGACCAGTCGCGGCGGAAGTGCCGCCCCTCGACCAGCACGTCGGTGGTGGCGACCACCCGCCCGTCGGGCACCCGCAGCACCGCCGCGTCGTCGCCCGGGCCGACGTCGGCCACCGCGGCCGACCCGGCGCGGGCCACGACCCGGGCGATCACGCCGAACTCGCCGACCACCCGCACGGTGTCGGCGAGGTCGCCGCGCCCGGTCAGCGGTCGGGGCCGTGTCACCGGTGCCCTCCCCCTGCTGCGGTAGGTTGCGGGCGAGTCCACCAGCCGGGGCCGGGGAGCCGCCGGACGTGCTGCCCGAGGAAGGTCGATCCGTGGTCCACGCCTACATCCTGATCCAGACCGAAGTCGGCAAGGCCGCCCAGGTGGCCACGACGATCGCCGAGATCGCCGGGGTGACGAAGGCCGAGGACGTCACCGGCCCCTACGACGTGATCGTCCGCGCCGAGGCCGAGACCGTCGACGAGCTCGGCCGGCTGGTCGTGGCTCGGGTGCAGTCGGTCGACGGGATCACCCGCACGCTGACCTGCCCCGTCGTCCACATCTGAGCCGCTGAGCGAGCACTCCCCCGCCGAGGACGCGCCCCGCGACCGGGAGCCCGCGCCCGCCCCCGTCCGCCCCGACCCGCTGCGCCGGCTGGCCCTGCTCAGCGTGGCCGTCGTCGTCCCGGTGCTCGTCGTGGTGCTCGTGCTGGTGCGGGTCCTCGGGGACGACGCGGGCGGCGGGGACGACGGCTCCCCCGTGGCCGACGTGAGCGGCTCCGGCGAGCAGCGCGAGGACCTGCCGGTGCTGCCGGTCGACGTCCCGCCGCCGACCCCCGAGGCCGACGCGAACTGCCCGGCGCTGATGGGCGCGCTGCCGCTGGACCTGCTGGGCGAGCCCGCGCGCCTGGTCGACTCCGACACGCCCTACGCCGCCGCCTGGGGCGACCCCGCCGTCGTGCTGGTGTGCGGCGTGCCGCAGCCGGAGGGCCTGGTCCCCGGCGAGGGCCTGTTCACCATCAACGGCATCACCTGGTTCGTCGACCAGTCCGACCCGGGCGCCACCGTGTGGACCGCGGTCGACCGGGTCGTGTACGTGCAGGTGAGCCTGCCGCCCGACGTCGACAGCGCCCCGGTGACGGCGCTCAGCGACGTCCTCGGCGCCACGCTCGCGCCCCGCTGAGCCCGCTCAGGCCGGGGGCAGCTCGGCCAGTTGGGCGAGCACCACGTCGCGCGCCTGCTCGGTGGCCGCCTGCTCGCTGTCGGCCACGACGGTCACCGCGACGCTGAACGCGCCGTGCCCGCACCAGGCGAAGGCGGTGGGTCCGGCCAGGCCGGTCTCGGGGTCGGCCTCGGGCACGGTGAGCGTGCTGCAGCCGGCGGGCAGGTCGTCGGGGTCGTGGCTGAGCACGCCGTCGTAGACCTCGGCGTCGTTGCCGGCGAGGTCGCGGGCGTAGGTGCTCGCGCCGCCGTGGTCGTCGAACTGGTCGAGGAAGACGCTGGTCAACGGGCCGGTGGTGGAGCCCCAGAACCGCTCCCAGCCGTAGCGGTAGCCGTAGTCGCGCAGCACCGTCCGCTCCCGCTGCGGGTCCTCGGCGTAGGAGGCGACGTCGTCGACGGTCTTGGCGCCGGCGGGGGGCTGCAGGTCGCCGTCGGGGATCCGCGGCAGGCCGGAGGGGACCTCGGTGAGCACCAGGTCGCCGAGCTCCTCGGCCGACCTCGGCGTCGGCGAGGCCGGGCTCGCGGTGGCGGTACCGGCCTCGGTGGGGGTGCAGCCGGCCAGCGCGAGCGCCCCGGCCAGCAACGCGGCCGCCGGCACGGCGCACGCGCCGGAGGTCACCGGGGGGCCGGCCGGCCCGCCCGCACCAGCGCGGAGGCGACCAGCCGGTCGACCAGCTCGGGGTAGGACACCCCGCTGGCCGCCCACATCCGCGGGTACATCGAGATCGGGGTGAAGCCGGGCATGGTGTTGACCTCGTTGACCACCAGGCGGTCGACACCGTCGGGGCCGGTGGCGAGGAAGAAGTCGACCCGCGCCAGGCCCTCGCAGTCCAGGGCGCGGTAGGCCCGGCAGGAGGCCTCCTGCACCGCTCGGGTCTGCTCGGGGGTCAGGTCGGCCGGGACGTCGAACTCGACGGCGTCCTCGAGGTACTTGGCGCTGAAGTCGTACCAGTCGGTGCCGGGCCGCAGCCGGATCTCGGCGGGGAGGCTGGCCTCGGGCGGCCCGCCGTCGGGGCCGGCGAGCACCCCGCACTCGATCTCCCGGCCGGGGACGGCGGCCTCGACGACGACCTTCGGGTCGACGGCGGCCGCGGTGGCCACCGCCTCCGGGAACTGCGCCCAGTCGGTGACCTTGGTGATGCCGATGCTCGACCCGGCGCGCGAGGGCTTGACGAACACCGGCAGCCCGAGGCGCTCGCGGTCGGCCGCGGTGAGCACGTCGGGGTCGGGGCGGACCGCGCCGCCGGCGTCGCGCAGGACCACGTGGTCGCCCTGGGGCAGCCCGGCGGAGGCCAGCAGCTTCTTGGTGAACTCCTTGTCCATCGAGGCGGCGCTGGCGAACACGCCCGACCCGACGTAGGGCAGCCCGCTCGTCTCGAGCAGCCCCTGCACGGTGCCGTCCTCGCCGTAGGCGCCGTGCAGGACGGGGAAGACGACGTCGACCTCGGTGAGCGCCGGCCCGATCGCGGCCGTGGGCTCGAGCACGGCCAGTCCGCGTGCGGCCGGGTCGCCGACCAGCGACACCGCCGTCCCGCCGGTGACCTCGGGCAGCTGCCCGTCTGTGATCGCCAGGCGCTGGCCGGCCTCGGGGAGCACCCACCGGCCGTCGCGGGCGATGCCGACCGGCACGACCTCGTAGCGCTCCGGGTCCAGGGCGGCGATCACGCTCCCCGCCGAGATGCAGGAGATGGCGTGCTCGGCGCTGCGCCCTCCGAACACGACCGCGACGCGCACCCTGCCTGTCCCGCTCATCGCGGCCGACCCTAGTCGACGCCCCCGCCCCTCCCGCGGCTGCCGCGGGGGTTCCGGCCCGCCGGGTGTGGGAACCTCCTCGCGATGCGGGAGAACGCGGCCCCTCCGGTGGACCCCCGGCCTCCGGCGGCGACGGCGCACCAGGGGGATCCCGGTACACCTCGCCATCCGCTGTCCCTGCGGCTGGCCGGTGCCGCGGTGCACGCCTACACGGCCCTGGGCTCGGTGCTGGCGCTGCTGGTCGTGCTCGCCGCGGTCGAGGGCGAGGCGGTCACCGCGCTGTGGATCGGGCTGGCCGCGCTGGTGGTCGACGGCACCGACGGGATGCTCGCGCGCCGCGCACGGGTCAAGGAGACGATCCCCTGGTTCGACGGCGCCCTGCTCGACAACATCGTCGACTACCTGACCTACGTCTTCGCGCCCGTGGTGCTGCTGTGGACCACCGGCGCCCTCCCGCACGGCCCGCTCGGCTGGCTGCTCGGCGCACTGCCGCTGCTGGCCTCCAGCTACCAGTTCTGCCGGGTCGACGCGAAGACCGACGACCACACCTTCCTGGGCTTCCCGAGCTACTGGAACGTCGTCGCCTTCTACGTCGTCGTCCTCGACGTGCCCCAGCCGGTGGTCGCCGCCGCGCTGGTCGTCTTCTCGGTCCTGGTGTTCGTCCCGGTGCGCTACCTCTACCCCTCGCGCACCGAGGCGCTGTGGCCGGTGAGCATGGGCCTGACCGTGGTGTGGCTGGTGACCTACGGCGTCCTGCTGGTGCAGTACCCCGACCCGCACCCGGTCGTGGTGGTGCTCTCGTTCGCCTACGTCGTCTACTACCTGGCCTTCAGCGGCTGGCTGACCGCCCGTGCCGCCCACCGCCGGCGCAAGGCGGCCCGCAGCGCGGCCTGACCCCGCCGGGGAGCAGGGCGGTGCCGCGGTGATGTGCGCCCGCGGCACGTCCCGGGCGCAGGACGCACCGGAAGCGCACACCACCCCGGCGGCCCGGGCTCAGAAGGGGGCGCGCACGACCAGCTCGACGTTGCGGTCGGCGGGCGTGCCCGCCAGCGCCGAGCCCAGCCCCGTCCCGGGCACGTTGGCCGCCAGCTCGCGGTGCAGCGACGCCAGCGCGGCCGGCTCCCGCGCGGCGGGGTCGCCGGCCTCCGGCGGCCGGGCCGGGCTGCCGTGGTCGACCATCGTGCAGACCAGCGACAGCGTGCCGTCGCCGTTGTCGAGGACCTCGACCAGCCGGGCCTGACCGGGCCAGTCGACGACGGCGCAGGTGGCCACCTCCCACAGCCCGCGGCCGGGCTGGTCGGGGTGCGCCCACGCCCGCACGGCGCTGACGTGGGTGTGCCCGTTGAGCCACAGCACGACGTTCGGCCAGCGGTGCAGCAGCCGGAGCAGCTCCGGGGCGCCGAGCGCGTCGTCGCCGGCCACGGGGCGGCCGCCGAGGGCGTCGGAGCGGGTCAGGGTGCTCGAGCCGTGGTGGGACAGCAGCACCACGAGCCGGTCGGCGTTCCCGGTGGCCACCCGCGTGCCGTCCGGGCCGGGCGCCGACGACGACACCTCCTGCAGCCGCTCCTCCAGCCACCGCGCCTGGACGGCGTCGACGGAGCCGGCCGCACCGCCGGTGACCCGGGTGGTGTCCAGGCAGACGACCCGCACGCCGGGCACGCCGTCCCAGGCGTAGTAGGCGGTGCCGGCACGCAGGTTCTCCTCGGTGAACCCGTGCCCGGCCGGCTGCCCACCGTCGGCGAGGTGGGCGGCGACGAAGGCGCGGCGGTCGATGAACCGGCGGTCGGCCACGGGGGTGACCGGCCGGGAGACGGCGGTGGTGAACACCTCCGAGGAGTGCGTGAACAGCGCCAGCGCGTCCTCCAGCGGCACGGCCGGGTCGACGTCGACCGGCTTGCGCCCGGCCTCGAGCACCGCGGCCAGGGCGGGCGTGGGCACGCCGACGCCCTGGATGAGCGCCTCGTGGTTGCCGTGGCAGCTCAGCCACGGCACCCGCAGCCCCTCGGCGGCGAACGCCGCGAACGCCGCCTCCAGCAGGCCCGGCCGCGCCGGGAAGCCGAACCGCTCGCGGTACAGCCCGCCGTCGTCGTCGGGCCGCCAGAACAGGTCGTGCGGCCAGCCGGAGGCCTGCACGCCGTCGTAGGCGGTCAGCCCCGCCCCCGGGTGGACCGCTCCCCCACGCAACACGGCCAGGAACAGCTCCAGCTCGTTCCACTGGGCGTTGTCGATGGCGTCGCCGGTGGTGACCACCAGCTGCAGCGGCTCCCCGGTGCGCGGGGCGCCGGCCAGGCCGTTGAGGGTGCGCACCAACGCGTCGACGGCGTGCGCGGTCAGCGCCTCCTGGGGCCGGTGCATCGGCACCAGCGCGCGCATCCGCGGATCGGCCTCGAAGCGGTGGAAGAACTCGAACCGCGCCGGGGAGCAGACGTCGGCCAGCTGCAGGTCGGTGACGTGCGCCAGGCACGCCAGCGCCCGCACGCCCCGCCGCGGCGGCTGCCAGGTCGGGCCGACCAGGTCCCGGCGGACGCGGTGCGGCTCCCCCGCGGCCCACGCCAGCGCCCGGTAGGCGCCCTCGCGCCCGTGGTGGAGCACCGGGCCGCCGGCCAGGACGCGGTCGAGGGTGGTGCGGCTCATCCGGGTCAGACGGCGGCCGAGACGGCGTCGAGCGCGGCGGTGAGGTCGGCGACGACGTCGGCGGTGTCCTCGATGCCGCAGGAGAAGCGCAGGAACCCCCCGGGCACCGCGTCACCGCCCCACTGCGCCCGGCGGTCGACCGTGCTGTGCACCCCGCCGAAGCTGGTCGCCGCCGTCCACAGCCGGGCCGCGGCGAGGAAGCGGGACACGGCCGCCTCGTCGGCGAGCTCGGCGGAGACGACGCCGACCGGCCGCAGCATCTGCCGCGTCGCGAGCGCGTACGAGGGGTCCCCGGGGCGCCAGGGCCACCGGACGCCGGTGACCGCCGGGTGCGCGGCCAGGACCTCGGCGACCGCGGCGGCGGTGGCGCCCTGGCGGGCCAGCCGCAGGTCCAGCGTGCTCATCGACCGGTGCCCCAGCCAGGCGTCGAACGCGCCCGCCGTGGCCCCGGTGTGGTCGCGCCAGCCCCTGAGCCGGTCGTGGACCTCCTCGGAGGAGGTGCTGACGTGCCCCAGCAGCAGGTCGCTGTGCCCGGTGAGCGCCTTGGTGTCGGCGCCGACGGTCAGGTCGGCGCCCAGCACGAGCGGCCGCTGCCCGAGCGGGGTGGCGGTGGTGTTGTCGACGGCGAGCAGCGCCCCGGCGGCGCGGGTGGCCCGGGCGACGGCTGCGACGTCGCACACGTCGAGCTGCGGGTTGCTCGGCGTCTCGAGGAACACCATGCGGGCGCCGTCGAGGTCACCGCGGGCGGCGACGTCGGCGATCTCGAGGGTGGACACGTACTCGACCCGGATGCCGAGCCGCTCGAGCTCGTCGCGGGCGAGCAGCCGGGTCGTGTAGTAGCCGTCGGAGGGCAGCACCAGCCGGTCCCCGGCCGAGACCAGCGCCAGCACCGCCGCGGTGATCGCCGCCATGCCGGTGGCGAAGGACAGGCAGCGGCCGCCGTCGAGCTCCCCGACGGCGGCCTCGAACGCGCGGGAGGTGGGGTGCTCGGTGCGGGCGTAGGCGTCGGCCCCGCCGGCACGGGGCGGGAGGTCGCCGAGGTGGAAGGGCGCCGCGAACACCGGCGAGGGACGCAGCGGCGTCCCGGGCACCGGGGGCGCCTCGCCGGCGCGGACCGACCGGGTGCCGTCCCCCCACTCGGCGAGGCTCACTCGGGCTTGGCCTCCCGGCTCATGATCTCCTTCAGCACCGCCCCGGCGGGGACGCCCTCGTGGCACACCTTGACGACCGCCTCGGTGAGCGGGACGTCGACCCCGTGCGCGCGGGCCAGGTCGAGCACCGGCCGGCAGCTCTTCACGCCCTCGGCGGTCTGGCGGGTGGTGGCCTGCACCTCCTCCAGCGACTGGCCGCGGCCGAGCTTCTCCCCGAACGTGCGGTTGCGCGAGAGCGGCGAGCTGCACGTGGCCACCAGGTCACCGAGACCGGCCAGCCCGGCGAAGGTGGTCAGCTCCGCGCCCAGCGCGATGCCCAGCCGAGCGGTCTCGGCCAGCCCGCGGGTGATCAGCGAGGCGCGGGTGTTGTCGCCGAAGCCCATCCCCTCGGCGATGCCGCAGGCCAGCGCGATGACGTTCTTCACCGCCCCGCCGAGCTCGCAGCCGACCAGGTCGGTGTTGGTGTAGGGCCGGAAGTAGGGCGTGTGGCAGGCGGCCTGCACGGTGGCCGCGCGCTCGGGGTCGGGACAGGCGATCACGGTGGCCGCCGGCTGCTCCTCGGCGATCTCGCGGGCGAGGTTGGGGCCCGACAGCGCCGCCACCCGGTCCGGGCCGGCGCCGGTGACCTCGCAGATGACCTCGCTCATCCGCTTGGTGCTGCCCAGCTCGATGCCCTTCATGAGCGACAGCAGCGTGGCGCCGTCCGGCAGCAGCGGCGTCCACTCCCCGAGGTTGGCGCGCAGCGACTGCGAGGGGACGGCGAGCACGACGACGTCGGCGCCGTCGAGCGCCCGGGCCGCGTCCGTGGTGGCCTTCAGCGAGCCGGGCAGCCGGACGCCGGGCAGGTAGTCGGGGTTCTCGCCGGTCTCGGTGATCGCCGCGGCCAGCTCCGCGCGGCGCGCGTGCAGGGTGACCGTGCAGCCGGCGTCGGCGAGCACCTTGGCGAAGGTCGTGCCCCAGGACCCCGCCCCCAGGACGGCGGCGCGGACCCCGCTCACGCGGCGCTCCCCGGGACGTCGCCGGGCAGCTCCCGGCGCGGGCGGGGGGCGAAGCCGAGCGGCGCGGGCTCGCCGCGGAGGTCGGCCAGGAGGTCACGCACCCGGCCCATGATGAGGTCGGTCGTCTCGCGCAGCAGGTCGGGCGTCAGCGGGCGCCCGGCGCGGACCTCAGCGCGCAGCGCCGCCAGGTCGACCGGCTCGCCGACGGAGTAGTGCGTGGGCGTCCGCAGCCGCAGGTGCAACTGCTTGGTGTGGTAGTCGTGCACCCGCTGCGGGCCCCACTGGGCCACCGGCAGCACCACCGCGTCGGTGGTCAGCGCCAGCCGCGCCACGCCGGTGCGGGCCTGCATCGGCCACCACTGCGCGTCGCGGGTCACCGACCCCTCCGGGTAGATGACGACGACGTTGCCCGCCTCGAGGTCGGCGGCCGCCGCGGCCAGCGCGCCCCGCGCCTCCGACGAGCCGCGGGCCACCGGGATCTGCCCGGCGTCGCGCAGGATCCTCCCGGCCAGTCCCCTGAACACCGCCGCCTTGGCCAGGAAGTGCGGGATCCGGCCGTTGTCGTACACCAGCCGGGCGCAGGCCAGCGGATCGAGCACCGAGACGTGGTTGACCACCAGCAGCACCGGCCCGGTGCGCGGCAGCCGCTCGCCGTGCCGGTAGCGCAGCCGGAACAGCAGCGAGGCCACCGGGTAGACCACGACGACGGCCAGCCGGAGCGACCAGGGCAGCCGCCCGCGCTCGTGCAGCACCCGCGGTGCCGGCTGCCCCGGGACCGCGGGGGTCCCCGGGCTCGGGTCCTCGGTCACCGGCATCCCCACTCCCTCGTCGGAACGACCGGCCCATGATCGACCCTGACCGGGGCCGGTGTGCGCACCGGGGGTCCCGCGTCGTCGGCGGTGTGCTCACATGGGGCCGTGCGGTGGTCCCTGGTCGTCCCGGCGAAGCGGCTCGGCGCGGCCAAGACCCGCCTGGCGCCCCTGACCGGCGGCGACCGGGCCGGCGGGCCCGGCCTGCACGCCGAGCTCGTGCTGGCGCTGCTCGCCGACACCGTCGCGGCGGCGCTGGCCTGCCCGGCGGTGACCGACGTCGTGGTGGTCACCGACGACGAGCGCGCCGCGGCCACGGTGCGGGTGCTGGGGGCGCGGACCGTGCCCGACGAGCCCGACCGCGGGCTCAACCCGGCGCTGGCGCACGGCGCGCGGGCCACCGGGTCGGCCGCCGTCGCCGCCCTCTCCTCCGACCTGCCGGCGCTGCGACCCGGGGAGCTGGCCGGCGCGCTCGCGGCGGCCGCCGCCGTCCCGCGGGGCTTCGTCGCCGACGCGGCCGCGACCGGCACGACGCTGCTCAGCGCGGTCGGCGTGCCGCTGGACCCGCGCTTCGGCCGCGGCTCGGCCGCCGCGCACGCCGCCTCGGGGGCGCGGGCGCTGACCGGGGACTGGCCGGGGCTGCGCCGCGACGTCGACACCCCGGCCGACCTGCGCGAGGCCGCGGGGCTCGGCCTCGGGACGGCGACGGCGGCCCTGCTCCCGCGGCTGCCCCGGCCGGCGGCCTGAGTCCGGCGCCCCTCGTCGTTCACCCGCGTGGGGCACGATGACGTCGTGGTAGCCGAGACGACCTCCCCGATCGCCGGGCCCGAGCGCCCCGCCGCGCCGGAGGCCGGCGCGGCCCTGCCGCCCGACCGCTTCCTCAACCGCGAGCTGTCGTGGCTGGACTTCAACGCCCGGGTGCTCGAGCTGGCGGAGGACGTGTCGCTGCCGTTGCTCGAGCGGGTCAAGTTCCTGGCGATCTTCGCGGGCAACCTCGACGAGTTCTACATGGTGCGCATCGCCGGGCTGAAGCGGCGGCTGAGCACCGGGCTGACCGTCCGCTCCCCCGACGGGCTGACCATCCGCGAGCAGCTGGCCCGGGTCACCGAGCGCACCCAGGAGCTGGTGCACCGGCACGCGGTGTGCTTCGAGCAGGACGTCACGCCGCGGCTGGAGGCCGAGGGCATCCGGATCGTCCACTGGGACGACCTCGCCGAGACCGAGACCCGGCGGCTGCGCGAGTACTTCCGCGACCAGGTGTTCCCGGTGCTCACCCCGCTGGCGGTCGACCCGGCCCACCCGTTCCCCTACATCAGCGGCCTGTCGCTCAACCTTGCCGTCGTGGTGCGCGACCCCGAGACCGGCGCGCCGCGGTTCGCCCGGCTCAAGGTGCCCAACAACGTGCCGCGGTTCGTGCCGGTGGGGTCGGCGGACCCGCAGGCGACGTTCCTGCCGCTCGAGGACCTCATCGCCGCGCACCTGTCGCAGCTGTTCCCGGGTCTCGACGTCATCGACCACCACCTGTTCCGGGTCACCCGCAACGCCGACCTCGAGGTCGAGGAGGACCGCGACGAGGACCTCCTGCAGGCCCTCGAGCGCGAGCTCGCCCGCCGCCGGTTCGGGCCCGCGGTCCGGCTCGAGGTCACCGAGACGATGGACCCGCAGATCCTCGACGTCCTCGTCTCCGAGCTCGAGGTCAGCCCGCAGGACGTCGTCACCGTGCCCGGACTGCTCGACCTGGCCTCGCTGTGGGCGCTGTACGACATCGACCGTCCGGAGCTCAAGGACGAGCCGTTCGTGCCGGCCACCCACCCGCGGCTGTCGGAGGGCGAGACGCCCAAGAGCGTGTTCGCCACGCTGCGGGAGGGCGACGTCCTGGTGCACCACCCGTACCACTCGTTCGCCACCAGCGTGCAGCGCTTCATCGAGCAGGCCGCCGAGGACCCGCACGTGCTGGCGATCAAGCAGACGCTCTACCGCACCTCCGGCGACTCCCCCATCGTCAACGCGCTGATCACCGCCGCGGAGCTCGGCAAGCAGGTGGTCGTCCTCGTCGAGATCAAGGCGCGGTTCGACGAGGAGGCCAACATCAGCTGGGCCCGGTCGCTGGAGCGGGCCGGCTGCCACGTCGTCTACGGCCTGGTGGGCCTGAAGACGCACTGCAAGACGGCGCTGGTCGTGCGGCGGGAGAGCGGCGTGATCCGCCGCTACTGCCACATCGGCACCGGGAACTACAACCCCAAGACGGCGCGGCTGTACGAGGACCTGGGCATCCTCACCGCCGACCCGCGGGTGGGCGCCGACCTCACCGACCTGTTCAACGTGCTCACCGGGTACTCCCGCCAGACCGCCTACCGGCAGCTGATGGTGGCCCCGCACGGCATCCGCACGGGGCTGGTCGAGAAGATCCGCCGCGAGGCCCGGCACGCGGCCCAGGGCCGGCCGGCCGGCATCCGGATCAAGGTCAACTCGCTGGTCGACGAGCGGATCATCGACGCGCTCTACGAGGCCTCGCGCGCCGGCGTGCCGGTGGAGCTGTTCATCCGCGGCATCTGCACCCTGCGCCCCGGCGTGCCCGGGCTGTCGGAGAACGTGCGGGTCCGCTCGGTCGTCGGCCGCTTCCTGGAGCACTCGCGGGTCATGGCGTTCGTCAACGGCGGCGAGCCGGAGTGGTGGATCGGCAGCGCCGACCTCATGCACCGCAACCTCGACCGGCGGGTGGAGGTGCTGCTGCGGGTGTGCGACGACCCCGCGCAGCGCGAGCTCGGGCGGGTGTTCGACGCCGCCATGGCACCGGGCGTGCAGTGCTGGGAGCTGGGTCCCGACGGCGCCTGGGCCCGCACCGGCGAGGTCGACTACCAGGCCGCACTGGTCAAGGCGGTGACCGAGCATGCCGGCTGAGCGGACGCGGACCGTCGTCGCGGCGGCCGGGGGCGCGGTGTGGCGCCCGGCCGAGGGCGGGGGCATCGAGACCGTCGTCGTCCACCGCCCGCGCTACGACGACTGGTCGCTGCCCAAGGGCAAGCTCGACGCCGGGGAGAACGCGCTGGCCGCCGCGGTCCGCGAGGTGTGCGAGGAGACCGCGCTGGAGGTGGTGGCCGGCCGGCGCAGCGTGCGCACCCACTACGAGGTGGCCGCGGGCCCCAAGCACGTCGACTACTGGCTGATGCAGGCGGTGGGCGGCAAGACGTTCGAGCCCGGCGACGAGGTCGACGAGCTGCGCTGGCTGCCGGTGGACGACGCCGCGGCGCTGGTCACCCACGCCCACGACCGTGCGGTGCTCATCGACCTCGCCCGCGACGACGTCCCGCGGGCGCCGTCGCTGCTGCTGGTGCGGCACGCCAAGGCCGGCAGCCGCAAGAACTGGGACGGGCCCGACGAGGAGCGCCCGCTCGACGCCCAGGGCCGGCGGCAGGCCGCGCAGCTGGCCGCGGTGCTGCCGCTGTTCGGCCCGCTGGAGCTGTACAGCGCCGAGCGGGTGCGCTGCCGGCAGACACTCGAACCGCTCGCCGAGCGGACCGGGCTGGAGATCCGGCCGCTGCCCGAGGTCGGCGAGGAGGAGTACGGCGCCGACCCGGAGGCGGGGCTGACCGCGCTCTCCCGGCTGCTGGAGCGCGGGGACGACGACACCCCGGGCGTGCGGGTGGTGTGCAGCCAAGGCGGGGCGATCCCGTCGGCGCTGCTGTCCCTGGGCGTGCGCTTCGGGGGCACCGAGGTGCCCCCGCCCGCGGCCAAGGGCAGCGTCTGGGCGCTCGGGGGGCCATCCGGGCAGGTGTCGGCCGACTACTACCGCGACCTCGGCACCGACCCCGACGCCCCCGCCTAGGCGGGCAGCGTCCGGGGCAGCCAGGACGGGCGGCGGGCCTCGTAGGCCTCGACGTCGGCCAGGTGCCGCTCGGTGAGCCCGACGTCGTCGAGCCCCTCGAGCAGCCGCCAGCGGGTGTAGTCGTCGATCTCGAACGGCACCGACGTGTCGCCGTAGGTGACCCGGCGGGCCTCGAGGTCGACCGTGACCGGGGTCGCCGGGTCCGTCTCGACCGCCTGCCACAGCGCCTCGACGTCGGCCTGCGGGAGGACGACGGTGAGCAGGCCGGACTTGGTCGAGTTGTTCTTGAAGATGTCGGCGAACCGCGAGCTGACCACCACCCGGAAGCCGCCGTCGAGCAGGGCCCACACCGCGTGCTCGCGGGAGGAGCCGGTGCCGAAGTCGGGGCCGGCGACCAGGATCGAGGCCTCGGCGTACTGCGGCTGGTTGAGCACGAAGTCCGGCTCGTTGGTGCGCCAGGCGACGAACAGGCCGTCCTCGAAGCCGGTGCGGGTGATCCGCTTGAGGTACTCGGCCGGGATGATCTGGTCGGTGTCGACGGCGCTGCGCCGCAGCGGGGCCGCGGTGCCGGTGTGCGTGGTGAACGGCTGCATCTCAGACTCCGGCGCTGGTGAGGTCGGCGGGCTGCAGGTCGGCCGGGGCGGTGAGCCGCCCGGTGAGCGCGGTGGCCGCGGCCACCGACGGGGACACCAGGTGGGTGCGCCCGCCCTTGCCCTGCCGGCCCTGGAAGTTGCGGTTGCTGGTCGAGGCCGAGCGCTCCCCCGGCTTCAGCTGGTCGGGGTTCATGCCCAGGCACATCGAGCACCCCGCGCCGCGCCACTCGGCCCCGGCCTCGGTGAACACCCGGTCCAGGCCCTCGGCCTCGGCCTGCGCCTTGACCCCGATCGACCCGGGGACGACGAGCATCCGGGTGTCCGGGTCGATGCGCCGGCCGCGCAGCAGCTCGGCGGCGACCCGCAGGTCCTCGATGCGGCCGTTGGTGCACGAGCCGAGGAAGACGGTGTCCACCTCGATCTCCCGCAGCGGGGTGCCCGGGGTCAGGCCCATGTAGGCCAGCGCCTGCTCGGCGGCGCGCCGCTCGTTGTCGTCGGCGAACGAGGCCGGGTCGGGCACCTGGCCGGTGATCGGCAGGCCCTGGCCGGGGTTGGTGCCCCAGGTGACGAACGGCGCCAGGTCCGCGGCGTCGATGACGACCTCGGTGTCGAAGACGGCGCCCTCGTCGGTGTGCAGCGAGCGCCAGTGCTCGACGGCGGCGTCCCAGTCGGCGCCCTGCGGGGCGTGCGGACGGCCCCGCAGGTAGGCCAGCGTCGTCTCGTCGGGGGCGATGAGCCCGGCGCGGGCACCGGCCTCGATCGACATGTTGCAGATCGTCATCCGCGCCTCCATCGACAGCGCCCGGATGGCGCTGCCGCGGTACTCGATGACGTGGCCGGCGGCGCCGTTGGTCCCGATCCGGGCGATGACGGCGAGGATCACGTCCTTCGCCGAGACGCCCTCGGGCAGCTCGCCCTCGACAGTGACCGCCATCTGCCGGGGCCGGTTCTGCGGCAGCGTCTGGGTGGCCAGCACGTGCTCGACCTCGCTGGTGCCGATGCCGAAGGCCAGCGCGCCAAAGGCACCGTGGGTGGAGGTGTGGCTGTCGCCGCAGACGATGGTCATCCCCGGCTGGGTGAGCCCCAGCTGCGGGCCGATGACGTGCACGATGCCCTGGTCGCGGTCGCCCATCGGGGCCAGCCGGATGCCGAACTCCGCGGCGTTGGCCCGCAGCGCCTCGACCTGCGCGCGGCTCACCGGGTCGGCGATCGGCGCGAGCACGTCCAGCGTCGGGACGTTGTGGTCCTCGGTGGCCATGGTGAGCTCGGGACGGCGGACGGGGCGGCCGGCCGCGCGCAGCCCGTCGAAGGCCTGCGGGCTGGTGACCTCGTGCACCAGGTGCAGGTCGATGTAGAGCAGGTCGGGCTCGCCCTCGGCACGGCGTACGACGTGCGCGTCGTAGACCTTCTCCGCCAGCGTCTTCGGCACGGGTCCTCCAGGTGGGTGGTCCCACGGTGGCCATCCCACTTCGTGAGATGGGAGTATCGCGGTGTGGGACAGCCTAACCCGGTGGCCGTGTTGGACAAAGCCGTGGCGATCCTCCGCGCCGTCGCGCACGAGCCGGCCTCGCTCGCCGACCTCGTCGGCCGGACCGGGCTGCCGCGGGCGACGACCCACCGCCTCGCCGTCGCGCTGGAGGGCCACCGGCTGCTGCGGCGGACACCGGCGGGCGCCTGGGCGCCGGGCCCGGCGCTGGTCGAGCTCAGCCACGGCAGCGTCGACCTCGCCCAGGTGGCCGGTCGGCACCTGGTGGCGCTGCGCGACGCCAGCGGCGAGAGCGCCCAGTTCTACGTGCGCGAGGGCGGCTCGCGGGTGTGCGTGGCCGTGGCCGAGCGGGCGCACGGCCTGCGCGACACCGTCCCGGTCGGCGCACGGCTGCCCATGACGGCGGGGTCGGCGGCGCACGCGCTGCTGGCCTTCGCGCCGGCCGAGGAGGTCACCCCGCTGCTGCCGAACGCCAGCTTCACCGCCCGCACGCTGCTCGACGTCCGGCGTCGCGGGTGGGCGCACAGCGTCGCCGAGCGCGAGGCCGGGGTGGCCTCGCTGTCGGCGCCGGTGCGGGACCCGGCCGGCGCGGTGCTGGGCGCGGTGTCGATCTCCGGCCCGGTCGAGCGGCTGGGCCGCCGGCCCAGCCCCGAGGTGGTCGGCGCGGTGCTGGAGACGGCGGCGGCGATCGCCCGCGCCGCCTCCTGAGGGGGTTCACCGACGGCCCGATGGGGCGGACACTCCCCGGGCATGACGACGACGGAGCCGGTCCACCGCGGCCGCGCCCGCATCGCCGGGACCGGGGAGGGCATCGGCCTCGACGAGCTGGCGCTGGCCACCCGCAACCACGGCATGCCGCTGGAGGCGCTGCACTACGACGTGACGCCGCCCGGCCTGCACTACGTGCTCACCCACTACGACATCCCCGCCGTCGACCCGGGGAGCTGGTCGCTCGAGGTCACCGGCGCGGTCGAGCGGCCGCTGCGGCTCGACCTCGGCGACCTGCGCCGCCGCCCGGCGATCACCGCGCGGGTGCTGCTCGAGTGCGCGGGCAACGGCCGGGCCCGGCTGGAGCCGCGGCCGGTGAGCCAGCCCTGGCTGCTCGAGGCGGTCGGCAGCGCCGAGTGGACCGGGACGCCCCTCGCGCCGCTGCTCGAGGAAGCCGGCGTCGCGCCCGGCGCGGTCGACGTCGCCTTCACCGGCGCCGACCACGGCGTCGAGCGCGGGGTGGAGCAGGACTACACCCGCGGCCTGCCGCTGGCCGAGGCGCTGCGCCCCGACGTCCTGCTGGTGTGGGCGATGAACGGCGCTCCCCTGCCGCCGCAGCACGGCGCTCCGCTGCGGCTGCTGGTCCCCGGCTGGTACGGCATGGCGCACGTGAAGTGGCTGACCCGCGTCGAGGTCCTCGACCGCCCGTTCGACGGCTTCCAGAACGCCGTCGCCTACCGGCTGGAGGTGGACGCGCAGGAGGCCGGGGTCCCGGTCACCCGGATCGCGCCGCGGGCGCTGCTGGCCCCGCCCGGCTTCCCGGACTTCATGACCCGGGAGCGGTTCCTGCGCCCCGGTCCGGTGACCCTCACCGGGCGGGCCTGGTCCGGGCGCGCGCCGGTGACCGGCGTGGAGGTCAGCACCGACGGGGGCGTGACGTGGGCGCCGGCCGACCTCGCCCCCGCCGACCCCGCGCACCCCCACGCCTGGCGGGCCTGGACCTGCACCTGGGACGCCCGCCCCGGCGCCCACGAGCTGGTGGTGCGGGCGGCCGACGAGCAGGGCGCCCAGCCGGTCGAGCAGCCCTGGAACCGCCAGGGCATGGCCAACAACCTCGTCCAGCGGGTGCCGGTCACCGTCCTGGACGGCTGACCCCGTCGAGCACGGGCCGCGGGGCGTGCGGGAGCGCTCGCGCGGCCGCCTCGGCGAGCGTGTGCGTCCCGCACTTCTCGCGGATGTGCTCGGCGTGCTTGCGCACCGTCCCGCGGGCGATCCAGAGCGCGGCGGCGATGTCGTCGGTGGACAGCCCGGCACCGGTCATGGCCAGCACCTCCCACTCCCGCCGCGTCAGCCGGGGCACTCCGGCCCGCCGCCGTTCGCCCAGCAGGAACAGCTCCTGGACGTGCGGGCGGGCGAGCTCGAGCAGCCGCCGGTCCCGCTCGGTGAACGGGGTCCCGTCGGCTCGCATGAACAACAGCCGGCGGGCCTCCCCCGGCGGCGCGGGCAGCGACACCATCAGCTCGGCGGTGACGTCGGCCAGGCACTCCGCACTCATCGGGTCGGCCCGCCGGGCGCGCTCGGTGGGGAACAGGTCGCCGCTGTGGATCACGCTGCGCAGGTCGCCGGTGCGCTGTGGCCAGCTGCACATCGAGGACCAGAACAGCTGCCAGAAGCGGTCGTGCTCGGGGTTGAGCTCCGGCGTGAGCTCGGGTCGCACGACGTGCCGGGTGCCGTCGGGTTCGAGCCCCTGGAGCAGCAGGCTCTGCCGGCGCCGGTGGTCGTGGACCTGGTAGCTGACGTCGACGTCGCCGGGGACGAGCCGCAGCAGCCCCTCGAACAGGACCCAGGGCAGCGCCGGGCCGGGATCGTCGCGCTCGGCGGCCTGCAGCACCCCGAGCAGGCGGTCGGCGTCCCCCTCACGCAGGTGGCCGGTGCCCATGGCCGCTCCCGACGTCGACCGGTGGCCGACGACGGTAGACCGGCGCGCCGCCCGGCGGGGATACGCCCGGCGGCGTATGTCCCTGCGCCGCCGCGGCGGTCACCGTCGTCGGCACCCGGGCGCCCGCCCGGGAACCCCAGCCCAGGGTCGGTCCGCCGCACCCGGAGAGGCCTCCCCATGACCACCGCCGTCCGCCGGCCCGCCGCCGCGTGGGCCGCCGCCCACCGCACCCTGCTCGTCCTGCTCGCGTTCGCCACCACCGTGGTCGTCACCGCCGCCGTCGTCGTCACCGTGCTGCTCACCGGCGACGACGCCGTCCCGCGGCCGGTCCCGCAGACACCCCCGGCCTCCGACGACCCCTGCGACCTGGGGGCCGCGCTGGTGCTCGGGCCGTTCTGCTGAGGCGCCGCCCCGCTCAGTGCCCGTGCGGGGCGGTCCGCCCGGTGCCGTCGTCCTCGGGGTCCTGCCGGTCCGGCGGGGCCTCGACGACGATCGGTCGCAGCCGCGACCACAGCGCGAACGCGGCGGCGAAGACCAGCATCGAGAGCCCTGCCCACAGGTTGGCGTTGACGTCGCCGGTCTTCTCCTGCTCGGTCCCCGAGTCGGCGAACAGGCCCATGACGACCAGCACGACGCCGTAGAAGCCGATCAGGACGGCGATCACGTTGCGGACGTCGAACGCGCCGGCCGCGTGCGGCGACCCGCCGGTGCGGGAGGTGCTGCTGCTCATGACCGTGCTCCTGACGTCAGCGGAAGATCACGTTGAGGATGATGACCATGACCAGCGCGATCCCGGCCAGCTTGGTCGGCGACTGGTACCAGGGCAGCCGGTGCGCGTCGGGGTCGGTGCGCTGCTCCTTGGGCGTCTCGGAGTAGACCAGCCCGGCCAGCTGGGCCACCGGCTTGGGCGCGGTCACCTGGCTGACCACCACGCTCACGAGGATGTCGACGACGAACGCGGCGCTGGCGGCGACGAAGCTGGCGCCCTGGCCGCTGAGCGGGAGCACGCCGAGGGACACCGTGCCGAACGCGTCCTCGCTGAGGAAGGCGACGGCGACCGCGGCGAACGTGCCCGACACCAGGCCCGCCCAGCCGGCGGTCGGCGTCATCCGCTTCCAGAACATGCCGAGGATGAACGTGGCGAACAGCGGGGCGTTGAAGAAGCCGAACAGCGTCTGCAGGTAGTCCATCAGGTTCGTGTAGCCCGACGCGATGATCGCCGTCCCGATGGCGGCCACGGTGGCGCCGACGGTGGCCCACCGGCCGATGGCGAGGTAGTAGCCGTCGGGCCGGTCCTTCACCACGTACTGCTGCCACAGGTCGTAGCTGAAGACGGTGTTGAAGGCGGAGATGTTGGCCGCCATGCCGGCCATGAACGCCGCCAGGAGCCCGGCCAGGGCCACGCCGAGCAGACCGTTGGGCAGGGTGTCGCGGATGAGCAGCAGGATCGAGTTGTTGTAGTCGAACTCCGGGTCGGCGGTGGCCCGGGCCTCGACCACCTCCGGCACCAGGATCGTGGCGATCATGCCGGGGATGACCACGATGAACGGCACGAACATCTTCGGGAAGGACCCGATGACCGGCGTGCTGCGCGCCGCGGACATCGACTTGGTCGCCATCGCCCGCTGGACCTCGACGAAGTTCGTCGTCCAGTAGCCGAACGACAGCACGAACCCGAGGCCGAAGACGATGCCGATCACCGACAGGACGGGGCTCTCGATGCCCGACAGGTCCGTGGCCGGCCACGAGGTGAGCTCCTCGGCGCGGCCCGCGTCGTTGTAGGAGTCGATCAGCCCGTCGACGCCGCCGACGCGGCTCAGGCCGATGAGGGTCAGCGGCAGCAGCGCGGCGACGATGACGAAGAACTGCAGGACCTCGTTGTAGATGGCCGCCGACAGCCCGCCGAGGGTGATGTAGCTGAGCACCACCGCGGCCGCGACGATGAGCGCGAGCCACAACGGCCAGCCCAGCAGCGCCTCCACGATCGTGGCCAGCAGGAAGAGGTTGATGCCGGCGATGAGGATCTGCGCGATGGCGAAGCTCAGCGCGTTGACCAGGTGGGCACCGGTGCCGAACCGGCGGCGCATGAACTCCGGGACGCTGCGGACCTTCGACCCGTAGTAGAAGGGCATCATCACCACGCCCAGGAACAGCATGGCCGGGACCGCGCCGATCCAGAAGTAGTGCATGGTGCTCATGCCGTACTGGGCGCCGTTGGCCGACATGCCGACGATCTCGACCGCGCCCAGGTTGGCCGAGATGAACGCCAGGCCGGTGACCCACGCCGGCAGCGACCGGCCGGAGAGGAAGAAGTCCAGGCTGTCGGACACCCGCCTGCGGGCGGCGAAGCCGATCATCAGCACGACGGCGAAGTAGGCGGCCACCAGCAGGTAGTCGACGAACGACGCGTCCAGTCTCAGGTCGTCCACGAGGACCTCCAGTCCGGATCGGTCACAGCAGGCGCCGCGCCCCCGCGGAGGGGACCACGGCGTAGGAGCGGGGGGCGCCGGCGCGCTCGGCCACGGCCGTGCCGACGGCGTCCACGGACCCGGCGTCGACCAGCGCGACGGCGCTGCCGCCGAAGCCGCCGCCGACCATCCGGGCGCCGTGGGCGCCGGCGTCCAGGGCCACCTCGACGACCGTGTCGAGCTCGGGGACCGACACCTCGAAGTCGTCGCGCAGCGAGGCGTGCCCGGCGGTGAGCACCGGGCCGATGGCGCGCGGGTCGGCGCCGCCGCGCAGCAGGTCCACCACCTCGGCCACGCGTGCGTCCTCGGTGACGACGTGGCGGGCCCGGCGCAGCAGGACCGCCCCCTCCGCGGTGCCGTCGTCGAGCGCGGCCAGGCCGGCCACGTCGCGCACGTCGCACAGCAGCTCGACGCCCAGCCGCCGGGCGGCCTCCTCGCACTGCCGGCGGCGATCGCCGTAGCCGCTCTCGGCGTGGTCGTGGGTGGTGCCGGAGTCGACGACGAGCAGCGCGAGGCCGGCGGCCTCCAGGTCGAGCGGTACCTGCTGCCAGGTGCGGTCGCGGGTGTCGAGGTGCAGCGCGTGGCCGGCGGTGCACAGCACCGACGCCGACTGGTCGAGGATGCCGGTGGGCGCGCCGACGAAGTCGTTCTCGGCCCGCCGGGCGACGTCGACCAGGTCGTCGGGGCGCAGCCCCAGGCCGAACAGGTCGCTCACCGCCAGGGCGACCGCGCACTCGAGCGCGGCCGAGGAGGACAGCCCGGCACCGGCCGGCACGTCGCCGTCGACGAACAGGCTCAGCCCGCCCGGCACGGACGCCCGCACCTGCTCGACGACGCCGGCCGGGTAGCCGGCCCAACCGCCGGGGGTGCCCGGGGTGAGGTCGGCGACCGCCACGTCGGCGTCGGCGCCCGGGTGCTGGGCGGAGGCGAGCACCAGCCGGCCGTCGTCGCGGCGGGCGACCGCGGCGCGGGTGGTGTGCGGCAGGGCGACCGGCAGCACGTGCCCGCCGTTGTAGTCGGTGTGCTCCCCGATGACGTTGACCCGGCCGGGCGCGGCCCAGACGCCCTCGGGTGCGGTGCCGAAGCGGCCGGTGAAGGCGTCGGCGGCGCGGGCGGCGGCCTCGGCGTCGGTGGGGACCCCGCTCACTCGGCTGTCACCTTCACGGCGCGCAGCTGCTCGGCGACGTCCTCGGGGTTGGTGTCGGTGATGAAGGCGCCCATGCCCGACTCCGAACCCGCCAGGTACTTGAGCTTGCCCGGTGCGCGGCGCAGCGAGAACAGCTGCAGGTGCAGCCACCAGTCCTCCCGCCCGGTCCGCACCGGCGCCTGGTTCCACGCGGCGATGTAGGGCATCGGGGTGTCGAAGCGGTGCGCGAAGCGGCCCAGCACGTCGAGGTACAGGGCGGCGAGGTCGTCGCGCTCGGCGTCGTCGAGGGCGGGCAGGTCGGGCACCCGGCGGGTGGGGAACAGCAGCACCTCGTAGGGCCAGCGGGCCGCGGCGGGCACGAAGGCCACCCAGGAGTCGTTGGCCGCCACCACGCGGGGGCCGGTGCGCTCGGCCTCGACCAGCTCGGCGAACAGGTCGCCGCCGGTGGCCTCCCGGTGCCGGCGCACCGAGGCGAGCACCTTCTCCACCCGCGGCGTGACGAAGGGGTAGGCGTAGATCTGCCCGTGCGGGTGCGACAGCGTCACCCCGATCTCCTCGCCGGAGTTCTCGAAGCAGAACACCTGCTCGACGCCGTCGAGCGCGCCGAGCTCGGCGGTGCGCTCGGCCCACACGTCGACCACCAGCCGCGCCCGTTCCTGACCGAGGCCGGCGAAGTGCTGGTCGTGGTCGCTGGTGAACAGCACCACCTCGGTGCGGCCGAAGCCGGGGCGCAGCTCGGTCAGCGGGGCGCCGGGCGCGGTCGGCTCGACGTCGTTGTCGACGGCGGTGGCCAGCGACGGGAAGCGGTTCTCGAAGACGACGACCTGGTAGTCGCTGTCAGGGACCTCGGTGGGCCGCCCCGGCCGCGAGGGGTCCAGCGGGCACTGGTCGGCCGGCGGCAGGAACGTGCGGGTCTGCCGGTGGGCGGCGACCACCACCCACTCCCCGAGCAGCGCGTCCCAGCGCAGCTGCGAACGGGTGCTGATCGGCGGGAGGTCTCGTGTGTCCTCGGCGTCGTGGGCACCCTCGGCGGGGACGCTGCCGTCGGCGTCGTAGTAGAGGATCTCGCGACCGTCGGCCAGCCGGCGAGAGGTTCGGATCACCCTGCGACCTCCGTTCGCGGCCCGAGGAGGAGGGGCCCCGGGAACGCTATGCCCCCCGGCGATCATGGGCCACTCGGGGCCGGGAACGTCGAGAGCCCCCGGCCGGGTGGCCGGGGGCTCTCGCCCGCGCTGTAGCCCCGAAGGGATTCGAACCCTCGCTACCGCCGTGAGAGGGCGGCGTCCTGGACCGCTAGACGACGGGGCCGGACGACGGACAGTCTGCCACGGCCGGGACGCGCCGCCGCAGCCGGGTCGGAGACGGCGAGAGCCCCCGGCCGGGTGGCCGGGGGCTCTCGCTCGCGCTGTAGCCCCGAAGGGATTCGAACCCTCGCTACCGCCGTGAGAGGGCGGCGTCCTGGGCCGCTAGACGACGGGGCCGTGCGGTGGTGCTGTCGTGCAGGTGGTGCTGAGGAGGTGGTGCTTCCTCGCTGGGGTACCAGGACTCGAACCTAGACTAACGGAGCCAGAATCCGTCGGGCTGCCAATTACCCCATACCCCAAGGTCTTGGCCGGCACCTCGCGGCGCCGGAGAAGACGATACCCGACCTCCCGGACGCACGTGTCACCACCCCCGGACCCGCGGGTCGCCGGCCGGCACGCGCAGGTCCCGGGCGTCGGTGAGCACCTCCGGGCGCAGCCGCGTGCGCGAGCGCGCCACCGCCGTCACGTAGGCACCCATCGCCAGCAGCGTGAGCAGCAGCGACACGAGGCCGACGCCGGCCGGGACCTCCTCGGTGGCGACGCCGTCGCCCAGCGTCCCGGCCAGCAGGAACACCAGCACGTTGTTGACCGCGTGCAGGACGATCGCCGCCTCCAGGCCGCCGGTCAGCCACACCACGGCCGACGCGGCCAGGCCGAAGACGAACCGGTCGAGGAAGGTGACGACGTCACCGGGCGCGTGCGCCAGCGAGAACAGCGCGGCGGTGACCACCGCGGCGGTGACCGCGCCGGTGCGCGGGTTGCCCATCCACCCGGCGATCGCCTGGCTGAGGTAGCCGCGGAACACGTACTCCTCGGCGGCCGACTGCAGCGGTGTGGTGAGCACCACCACCAGCAGCAGCCAGGCCAGGTCGTCGACCGGGCCGGTGACCTCGGTCTCGCCGAACGCGAAGCCCAGCCCCACCGACAGCGCGATCCCGATCCCGAGCGTGGCCAGCGCCAGCACGGTCATCGGCACGAACAGCCGCCAGCGCACCCGCGCCAGCACCGACGACGACCAGCCCGGCCGCATGCCGTGGGCGACCACCCACAGCAGCCAGACGATGGGGATCGCGACGATGAGCGAGAGGTTGGTGATGAGCAGCACGCCCGGGTCGACGAGGTCGAGCAGCTGCAGGTCGGGCTCGACGCCGGTCAGCAGCACCAGCAGGACGACGACGAACGCCGCGACGGCGTAGGCCACGGTGAACAGCAGCAGCCCCAGCAGCGGCCGCCACCACGCCCAGTCCCGCGCGCGCATGACCAGCAGGTAGGGCACCGGCACGTCGTGCGGCGGGGTGCCCGGCGGCGGCGCCAGCGCGACCCCGGGCGGGAGCGCGCCCGGCGGCGCGGGCCACGGCGGACCGTGCGGCCCCGGCGGGGGCGGGGCGGGCCAGGCGTGGCCCGGCGGCAGCGGCACCGGCCCCAGCGGCCACGGCACCGGGCCGGCGGGCGCGCCGGGCCCCGGGGCCACCCAGGGCGGCACTCCCGCGCCGAGTGCCCCGGGCACCCGCGGCGGCGCCCCGTAGGGCCCGGTGGGCGGCGGGCCGGTGTAGGGCTCCTCGCCCGGGTCACCGGGCCACGGCCCCCCGGGGAACCCGCCGGGCGGGGTGCTCATCCGCCGGTGGCGGCCGCGCGGGCGCCCTCGAGGCGGCGCACCGTGCGGTCCCGGCCGAGCAGCTCGATCGACTCGTAGAGCGGCGGGGACACCGTGCGGCCGCTGACCGCCACCCGCACCGGCCCGAACGCCTGGCGCGGCTTGCGGCCCAGACCCTCGACCAGCGCCTCCTTGAGCGCCTGCTCGATCCCCGGCGTCGTCCACTCCGCCAGGTCGCGCAGCGCGGCGGCCGCGGCGTCGAGCACCTCGCCGTCCTCCGGGCGCAGGTTCTTCGCGGCCGCCGCGGGATCGATCTCGACGTCCTCGGTGAACAGGAAGCCCAGCAGGCCGACGGCGTCGGAGAGGACCACCGTGCGCTCCTGCGCCATCGGTGCGATGGCGCGCAGCACCCGGTCCTGCTCCGGCGTCGGCGGGTCGCTGACCAGGCCCGCACCGGCGAGGAAGGGCACCACGCGGGCGACGTAGTCCTCGATCGGCAGTGCGCGCACGTGAGTGGCGTTGATCGCCTCGGCCTTCTTCAGGTCGAAGCGCGCGGGGTTGGCGCTCACCCGGGTGACGTCGAAGGCCGCCACCATCTCCTGCGGGCTGAAGACGTCGCGGTCGTCGGCGATGGCCCAGCCCAGCAGCGCCAGGTAGTTGACCAGCCCCTCGGGCAGGAAGCCCCGCTCCCGGTAGACGTCGAAGTTCGACTGCGGATCGCGCTTGGACAGCTTCTTGTTGCCCTCGCCGAAGACGAGCGGCAGGTGCCCGAACCGGGGCGTCCCGGCGGCGACGCCGACGTCGGTGAGCGCCTGGTACAGCGCGATCTGCCGCGGTGTGGAGGGCAGCAGGTCCTCGCCGCGCAGCACGTCGGTGACGCCCATGAGGGCGTCGTCGACGGGGTTGGTGAACGGGTAGAGCGGCACGCCGTTGCCGCGGAGCAGCACGAAGTCGGGCACCGACCCGGCGGCGAAGCGCACCTCGCCGCGGACGAGGTCGGTCCAGGCGAGGTCGGTGTCGGGCATCCGCAGCCGCAGCACCGGCTCGCGGCCCTCGGCGCGGAAGGCCGCCTTCTGCGCGTCTGTGAGGAACCGGTCGGCGTTGTCGTAGCCGAGCTTGGGGTCCTGCCCGGCCGCCCGGCGCCGCGCGTCGACCTCCTCGTTGGTGGAGAAGGACTCGTAGGCGTGCCCGGCCTCGAGCAGCTTCGCGGCGACCTCGCGGTACACCTCGTGCCGCTCGGACTGCCGGTACGGGCCGTGCGGGCCGCCGACCTCGGGGCCCTCGTCCCAGTCCAGCCCGAGCCAGCGCATGCAGTCGAGCAGGTGCCGGTAGGACTCCTCGGAGTCGCGAGCGGCGTCGGTGTCCTCGATGCGGAAGACGAACGTGCCGCCGGTGTGCCGGGCGTGCGCCCAGTTGAACAGCGCCGTCCGCATGGCGCCGACGTGCACCAGGCCGGTCGGCGAGGGGCAGAAGCGGGTGACCGTCACCGGGCACCGCCCGCGGTGGAGACGGTGTCGGCGCCGCTGACGCCGTTGACCAGCGAGCCCAGCCCCTCGACCGCGCACTCGACCCGCTGGCCGGGCCGGATCGGGCCGACGCCGGCCGGGGTGCCGGTGAGGACGACGTCGCCGGGCAGCAGGGTCATGACCTGGGAGATGTAGGAGACCAGCGTCGGGACGTCGAAGAGAAGCTGGCTGGTGCGGCCGGCCTGGCGCTGCTCGCCGTCGACGGTGCAGGTGATCTCCAGGTCGGCCGGGTCCTTGCCCAGGCCGCGCAGGTCGGTCTCGATCCAGGGGCCCAGCGGGCAGAACGAGTCGAAGCCCTTGGCCCGGGTCCACTGCCCGTCGGCCTTCTGCATGTCCCGCTCGGTGACGTCGTTGCCGATCGTGTAGCCGAAGACGCTGCCGGGGACCTGCTCCGGGGTGAGGTTGCGGGCGCCGCTGCCGCCGATGACGACGGCGAGCTCGACCTCGTGGTGCACGTTGGTGCTGCCGGCCGGGATGCGGATGGCGTCGCCCGGGCCGATCACCGACGTCGAGGGCTTGAGGAACAGCAGCGGCCGCTCCGGGGCGTCCCCCGTGTTCATCTCCCGGACGTGCTCGGCGTAGTTCTTCCCGACGCAGACCACCTTGCTCGGCAGGATCGGGGAGAGCAGCCGGACGTCGGCCTGGGCGAAGCGCCGGCCGGTGAACGAGAGGGTGGCGAACGGGTGACCCTCGATCTGGGCGACCTGGCCGTCGCCGTCGAGGACGCCGAAGGACAGGCCCGAGGGCGAGGCGAAGCGGACGATGCGCACGCCGTCGAGGCTACTGATCCCGCGCCGACCGGCCGTCCCGCCTACGGTGCCCCTGTGGCCTGCCGCCTGAGCGAGATCGTCGTCGACAGCCGCGACCCCGAGGCGCTGGCCGCCTGGTGGGCGGAGGTGCTCGGCTACCGGGTCCTCGGCCGCGACGAGGACGGCGCCGTCGAGATCGGCCCGGAGGCAGGCTTCGGCGGTCCGGCCCCCACCCTGGTCTTCACCCCCGTCGACCACTGGGAGCCGGCGAAGCCGCGGCTGCACCTCGACGTCAACGCCACCGACCGCGACCAGGACGCCGAGCTGCAGCGGCTGCTCGACCTCGGCGCCACCCGGGCCGACGTCGGGCAGACCGGCGAGGAGAGCTGGCACGTGCTCGCCGACCCGGAGGGCAACCCCTTCTGCCTGCTGCGCACCCGGCTCGACCCGCTGTGACCCGCTTCGACCACAGGAGGACCCCGTGATCCTGATCGTCATCAAGTTCCCCGTCCGCCCCGACCGGATCGACGAGTTCCGGGCGCACGCCGACGAGTACGCGGCGGCGGTGAACGCGGAGGAGGGCAGCCTGTTCTTCGAGTGGTCGCGCAGCGTGCTCGACCCGAACACCTTCGTCTGCATCGAGGGCTTCCGGGACTCCGAGGCCGGCGCCTCGCACGTGGCCACCCCGCACGCCAAGGCCGCCTTCGACTGGATGTCGGACCTGGTCGCCGAGCAGCCGGAGATCATCTACGTCGACGCGCCGGAGGTCAGCGGCTTCGGCCCGATGGGCGAGGTCAAGCCACGCAGCTGACGCCGCTCGGCCCCGTGCGGCGACGGGGTGGTCAGCGGCAGTGGACGGCGTAGGTGAGGGCGTCGACGAGGGCGTGCCAGGACGCCTCGACGATGTTGGCGTGGACGCCCACGGTGGTCCACTCCCCCACCCCGTCGGTGGTGTCGACGAGCACCCGCGTGGTCGCGCTGGTGCCGCCCTTCCAGCCGAGGATGCGGACCTTGTAGTCGGCCAGCGCGACGTCGGCCAGCTCCGGGTGGCGGCTCACCAGCGCCTGCCGGAGTGCGTTGTCCAGCGCGTTGACCGGGCCGTTGCCCTCCGCGGTGCTGATCACCCGCTCGCTCGTCCCGTCGGCGCCCGGCAGGTGCACCTTCACGGTCGCCTCGCTGACGACCACGCCGTTGCCCCAGTGCTCGACCGTCGTCCGGTAGCTCTCCAGCTGGAACAGCGGCGCGGGCACGCCGGGCAGCTGGGAGCGCAGCAGCAGCTCGAAGGAGGCGTCGGCGGCCTCGAACGACCACCCCTCGGACTCGAGGACCTTGACCTGGTCGACGACGCGGCCGACGGCGTCGGCGTGCCCGGAGAGGTCCACGCCGAGCTCGCGGCCCTTGAGCTCCACCGAGGCGCGGCCGGCCATCTCGGTGACCAGGATGCGCATGTCGTTGCCGACCACCGCCGGGTCGAGGTGGTTGTAGAGCTCGGGGCTGACCTTGATCGCGCTGGCGTGCAGGCCGGCCTTGTGCGCGAACGCCGACGCGCCGACGTAGGGCTGGTGGTCGTCGGGGGCGATGTTGGCCAGCTCGGCGATGGCGTGGCTGACCCGCTGCAGCTCGGCCAGGCACTCGGCGGGCACCACCGGCAGGCCCATCTTGGTCACCAGGTTGGCCACCAGTGCGAAGGTGTCGGCGTTGCCGGCCCGCTCGCCGTAGCCGTTCGCGGTGCCCTGCACGTGGGTCACCCCGGCCTCGACGGCGGCCAGCGAGTTGGCGACCGCGCAGCCGGTGTCGTCCTGGCAGTGGATGCCCAGCCGCCCGTCGACGCGCGACCGGACGTCGGCCACCACCCGGCCCACCCCCATCGGCAGCATGCCGCCGTTGGTGTCGCACAGGACGCCGACCTCCGCGCCCGCGGCGAACGCCGCCTGCAGCACCGCGACGCCGTGATCGGGGTCGGCGGCGTAGCCGTCGAAGAAGTGCTCGCAGTCGACGAACACCCGCCGGCCGTGCGCGACGAGGTACGCGACGGTGTCCGACACCATCGCGAGGTTCTCCTCGAGCGTGGTCCGCAGCGCGTCGCGCACGTGCCGGACGTCGGACTTGGCGACCAGGCACACCACCGGCGTCCCGGCGTCGAGCAGGGCGCGCACCTGCGGGTCGTCCTCCACCCGGACGCCGGCCTTGCGGGTGGCGCCGAAGGCGACCAGCACCGCGTGCCGCAGCTTGAGCTCGGTGCGGGCGCGGGCGAAGAACTCGGTGTCCTTGGGCAGCGCCCCCGGCCAGCCGCCCTCGATGTAGCCCACGCCGATCTCGTCGAGCAGCCTCGCTGTGGCGAGCTTGTCGGCGACGGAGAAGCTGATCCCCTCGCGCTGGGCGCCGTCGCGCAGCGTGGTGTCGAAGACGTGGAAGTCGCTGCCGGCGGAGAGGACGGGGCTGTCGGTGGCCACGGGTGCTCCCGGGGGTTCGACGGCGATCGGGCCCCTCACACGAGAAAGACCCCCCAGGAACGGGAGGTCTGCGCGCGGTCGGGGAGGTGACCGCGCGCTAGGCGATGATGGGGGTGCTGCCGTTCAGGTGCATCGCCGGGGAGTCTAACCCCGGGACCGTCAGCCCCCGGCGAGGGCGGCCAGCCGGTCGCCGACCTCGACCGTGCGCACCCGGCCCCGCGGGTCGCGGGTGGAGAGGTCGAAGGCGACGGCGGCGCCGACCTTGCGCGCGAGGTCGGCGTGGCCGAGGTGCTCGAGCAGCAGGGCCACCGACAGCACGGTCGCCGTCGGGTCGGCGACCCCCTGCCCGGCGATGTCGGGCGCCGAACCGTGCACCGGCTCGAACATGGCCGGGTTGGTGCCCGAGACGTCGAGGTTGCCGCTGGCCGCCAGGCCGATGCCGCCGGTGACCGCGGCCGCGACGTCGGTGACGATGTCGCCGAAGAGGTTGTCGGTGACGATGACGTCGTAGCGGCCCGGGTCGGTGATGAAGAACATCGACGCGGCGTCGACGTGCTGGTAGGCGACGGTGACCTCGGGGAACTCCGCGGCCACCTCCTCCACCGTCCGCGACCACAGCGACCCGGCGTGGGTGAGCACGTTGGTCTTGTGGATCAGCGTGAGGTGCCGCCGCGGCCGGGCGGTGGCCCGCTCGAAGGCGTAGCGCACCACCCGCTCGACGCCGAAGGCGGTGTTGAGGCTGACCTCCGTGGCCACCTCGTGCGGGGTGTCGCGACGCAGCACGCCGCCGTTGCCCGCGTAGGGGCCCTCGGTGCCCTCGCGCACGCACAGCATGTCGATCTCGCCGGGCTCGGCCAGCGGGCTGCGCACGCCGTCGTAGAGCCGGGCCGGGCGCAGGTTGACGTGGTGGTCGAGCTCGAAGCGCAGCCGCAGCAGCAGGCCCCGCTCGAGGATGCCCGGCGGCACGCCGGGGTCGCCGATCGCGCCGAGCAGGATCGCGTCGTGCCCGCGCAGCTCGTCGAGCACGGTGTCGGGCAGCAGCTCCCCGGTGCGCTGCCAGCGGGCCGCGCCCAGGTCGTAGGGCGTCGTCTCCAGGTCCGGCACGACCGCACCGAGGACCTTGAGCCCCTCGGCCACCACCTCGGGGCCGATGCCGTCTCCCGCGATCACAGCCAGGCGCATGGCGACGACCCTAGGTCAGCGCGGGTCGAGATCCGCCGAGCGGGCCTCGCGCGCGCCGATGCGGCCGGCGATGTCGCCGAGCAGCTCCGCGCCGACCGGGCTGTCGACGACGACGGCCATCAGCGCCTCACCGCCCCGGGTGGTCCGGCTGACCTGCGCGCCGGCGATGTTGATCCCGGCCTCGCCCAGCGCCGCGCCGACGGTGCCCACGACGCCGGGCCGGTCCTGGTAGAGGAAGAACAGCAGGTGGCCCGAGAGGTCGAGGTCCATGTCGAAGCCGTCGACCTCGACCAGCTTGGGCACCTGGTTCTTGCCGAACAGCGTCCCGGCGACGGCGATCTCGCGGCCGTCGGCCATGACGCCGTGCACCCGCACCAGGTTGCGGTAGTCGGGGCTCTCGACGTCGCTGGTCAGCGAGACGTCCAGGCCGCGCTGCTCGGCCAGCAGCGGGGCGTTGACGTAGGTGACCTGCTCCTCGACGACGTCGGAGAAGACGCCCTTGAGGACGGCGAGCTGCAGCACCGAGTCGTCGAACTCGGCCAGCTTGCCCCGCACGTCGACGGTCACCGACTGCGCGAGCCCGCCGGCCACGGCGGTGAACACGGTGCCCAGCTGCTCGGCCAGCGGCAGGCCGGGCCGGACGTCCTCGGCGACCACGCCGCCGGCCTGCACGTTGACCGCGTCCGGCACGAACTCGCCCTGCAGCGCCAGGCGCACCGAGTGGGCCACGGCGGTGCCCGCCTTGTCCTGCGCCTCCGTCGTCGAGGCACCCAGGTGGGGGGTGACCACGGTGGTGGGCAGCCCGAACAGCGGGCTGTCGGTCGTGGGCTCCTGCGCGAACACGTCGATGCCGGCGGCGGCGACCTGGCCCGACCGCAGCGCGTCGGCCAGCGCCGCCTCGTCGACCAGCCCGCCGCGGGCGGCGTTGACGACGATCACGCCGCGCTTGGTGGTGGCCAGCTCCGCGGCGCCGATGAGCCCGAGCGTCTCCGGCGTCTTCGGCAGGTGGACGGTGATGAAGTCGGCCTCGCGGAGCAGCTCCTCCAGCGACACCATCCGCACCCCGAGCTGCGCGGCGCGGCCGGGCTGGATGTAGGGGTCGTAGGCGATCAGCGTGGTGCCGAAGGCGGCCAGCCGCTGGGCGACCAGCTGGCCGATGCGGCCCAGGCCGACGATGCCGACCACCTTGTCGGTGACCTCGACGCCCATGAACCGCGACCGCGCCCACCGGCCCTCGCGCAGCGACGCGTCGGCCGCGGGGATCTGCCGGGCGGCGGCCAGCAGCAGCGCGACGGCGTGCTCGGCGGCGCTGACGACGTTCGACGTCGGGGCGTTGACCACCATGACGCCGCGCTCGGTGGCCGCGGCGACGTCGACGTTGTCCAGGCCGATGCCGGCGCGGGCGACGACCTTCAGGTTGGGTGCGGCGGCCAGCGCCTCGGCGTCGATCCGGGTGGCGCTGCGGATCATGACGGCGGCGGCGTCGGCGAGCGCGGGCAGCAGCGCCGAGCGATCGGCGCCGTCGACGTGGCGGACCTCCACGTCGTCGCCGAGCACCTCCAGCACGCTGGGGGCGAGCTCCTCGGCGATCAGGACCACGGGGGCGCGCTCGGTCACGGGGCCACAGCCTAGGGACGAGGCGGGTCCGACCCGGTCACGGGCCGGGAACTTCCCGTCCCAGGGGCCACGACATCCCGCTGACGGGGTAGTGCCTGTTTGCCGCCGTCCCTGATACCCCAGCATCCTGGCGGCCAGCAGCGCCGGCACGGGCCGACGCCTCCGGAGGGGACCATGACCGACTTCAGCAAGGACCAGGGCCAGGGCCGCGACCCCGGGCGTGACCCCGGCGAGGGCGGTGCCACGCCGTACGGCCGGCAGGACCAGCCGTCCGGCTCGTCGCAGTACGACCCGCAGGGGCAGTCGTCCGGCGAGACGGCCGGGCAGTCCTACGGGCAGCAGCCGGGGCAGTACGGCCAGCCCGGCCAGTACACCCAGCCCTACACGCGGCAGCCCCAGCCCCCGCAGCAGTACGGGCAGCAGGAGTACGGGCAGCAGGAGTACGGCGGCCAGTCCTACGGACAGCAGTACGGGCAGCAGCAGTACGGCCAGCAGTACGGGCAGCAGGGCTACCCGCAGCAGTACGGGCAGCAGGGCTACGGCACCGAACAGTACGGGCAGTACGGGCAGGCCTACGGCCAGCAGTACGGGCAGGGCGGCGTCCCGGCCAAGCCCGGCAGCGTGGTGACCGCCGTGGTGCTCGGGTTCGTCTTCGGCGCCATCGGCGTGCTGTTCAGCCTGCTCCTGATCTTCGCCGGGGCCCTGGCCAGCGGCGCCGGTGACGAGCTGGACAACGAGATCCCCGGCTTCGGCTCGGTCGCCGGCGCCGTCGGCGGCGTCATCCTGGTGTTCGGCCTGCTGGCGCTCGTGTGGACGGTGCTCATGATCTGGGGATCGGTCTGGGCGCTCACCGGCCGCAGCCGCGTGATGCTCCTCGTCGGCGGCTCGATCGCGCTGGCGGTCACCCTGCTGGGCCTGATCGGCAACCTGGCCGACGCCCAGAACGCGGGCGCCGGCGGGATCATCACCAGCCTGCTGTTCTTCCTCGGGTCGCTGGCGATCGTCGTCCTGCTGTCGATGAAGCCGGCCGCGGCGTTCTTCGCCGCGCACCGCGCCCGCCGCGGCCGCTGACCATCCCCCCGCCGGGGGACCGCCCGCGACGGCGGGCCCCCACGGGGCGTGGTCCCAGCCCTACACTCCGCCGACCGCCGACCCGGCGCCGTCCGTCCGTCCAGAGGAGATCCGCAGGCACATGACCAGCCCGAGCTTCGACAACAACACGCCGCCGGGTGGTCAGCCCGGGTCCGGGGTGCCCGGCCAGCAGCCCTACGGCCAGCCCGCCTACGGGCAGCAGCAGGCGTACGGGCAGCAGCCCCACGGCCAGCAGCCGTACGGGCAGACCCCGTACGGCCAGCCGGCGCCCTACGGCAACTTCACCGGCCCGTCCCCCTACGGCGGTGGGCCGTCGGGCCGGCGTCCCGGCCAGGTCACGGCCGCCGCGGTCATCGGTGTCGTCATCGGTGGCCTCGGCTCGCTCTTCGGCCTGCTGGCGCTGCTGGGCATCGGCCTGCTGTTCGCGCTGAGCCCGCTGCTCGGGCTGGTCACCCTCCTGGCGATCGCCACGGCCGTGGTCGTCCTCGTCGGCGGTATCCAGGTGCTCACCGGCAAGGGCCCCCGGCTGCTCCTGCTCGGCAGCTACGCCTCGGTCGGCATCCAGCTGCTGACCCTGGTCATCTCACTGGCCGTCGGCGGCGGGTTCGAGTTCTCGGCGCTGCTGGGCTTCCTGCTGCCGGGGCTGATCATCTTCCTGCTGCAGCAGCCGCAGGCGAAGCAGTACTTCGCCTCCCGGGGCCTGTCGTACTGAGTCCCACCCGTCCCGACGCGAACGGCCCCCGCTGCCAGTGGCAGCGGGGGCCGTTCGCGTTGCCGGACGCTACGAGCGGGCGGCGGTGCCGGTGTAGTCGTCGGAGGCCGACACCCAGCTCATCAGGCCGCGCAGCTTGCGGCCGGTCTCCTCGATCGGGTGCGCCTCGGCCTCGGCGCGGCGCCGCTTGAAGTCGGGGGCGCCGGCGTCCTGGTCGGCGATGAAGGCCGCGGCCCACGAGCCGTCCTTGATCGCGGCCAGGACCTCCTTCATCGACTCCTTGACGCGGGCGTCGATGATCTTCGGGCCGGAGGTGTAGTCGCCGTACTCGGCGGTGTCCGACACCGACCAGCGCTGCTTGGCGATGCCGCCCTCGTACATGAGGTCGACGATCAGCTTGAGCTCGTGCAGGCACTCGAAGTAGGCGACCTCGGGCTGGTAGCCGGCCTCGGTCAGCGTCTCGAACCCGGCGGTGATGAGCGCGCTGGCCCCGCCGCAGAGCACCGCCTGCTCGCCGAACAGGTCGGTCTCGGTCTCCTCGGCGAACGTCGTCCGGATGACGCCGGCGCGGGTGCCGCCGATGGCCTTGGCGTAGGACAGCGCGAGCGGCAGGGCCTGCCCGGTGGCGTCCTGCTCGACGGCGACCAGGCAGGGCACGCCCTTGCCGTTCTCGAACTCGCGACGGACCAGGTGACCGGGACCCTTGGGGGCGACCATGGCGACGTCGACACCGGCCGGGGGCTTGACGTAGCCGAACCGGATGTTGAAGCCGTGGCCGAAGAACAGCGCGTCGCCGTCCTGCAGGTTGGGCTCGATCGACTCGGTGTAGAGGGTCCGCTGCACGTGGTCGGGGGCGAGGACCACGACGAGGTCGGCCTCGGCGGCGGCCTCGGCCGGCGTCACGACGCGCAGGCCCTCGGCCTCGGCCTTGGGCCGGCTCTTCGAGCCCTCGGGCAGGCCCACCCGGACGTCGACCCCGGAGTCACGCAGCGACAGCGCGTGCGCGTGCCCCTGGCTGCCGTAGCCGATGACGGCGACGGTGCGCCCCTGGATGATCGACAGGTCGGCGTCGTCGTCGTAGAAGATCTCGGCGGCCATGCGGTGGTGCTCCTTCGATGGGTTCGGATCGGGGGTTCAGGCGGTCGCGCTGCGGTCGACCGGGCGCAAGGTACCGGCGCCGCTCATCGACCGCGGTCCGCGGCCCAGGGCGACGGTGCCCGACTGCGCCATCTCCTTGATCCCCAGCGGGGCGAGGACGGCGAGCAGGGCCTGCAGCTTGTCCGGGGTGCCGGTGGCCTCGAGGGTCACCGTGTCGGTGTTGACGTCGACGACGCGGGCGCGGAACAGCTCGGCGGTCTGCAGCACGGTCGTGCGCTCGGCCAGCGGCGCGCGGACCTTGACCAGCAGCAGCTCGCGCTGCACCGCCGCGCCGCCGTCGAGCTCGACGATCTTGATGACCTCGACGAGCTTGTTCAGCTGCTTGGTCACCTGCTCCAGCGGCGCGGACTCGGCGTCGACGACGATCGTCATGCGGGACAGGTCGGGGTTCTCCGTCGGGCCGACGGCGAGGGACTCGATGTTGAACGCGCGCCGGCTGAACAGCGCCGAGACGCGGGCGAGGACACCGGCCTTGTTCTCGACCAGGACCGACAGGGTGTGGCGGCTCATCAGACCTGTCCCTCTCCGAAGACCGGGCGCAGGTCGCGCGCGGCCAGGATGTCGTCGTTGCTGGCGCCGGCGGCGACCATCGGCCAGACCTGGGCGTCGGCGCCGACGACGAAGTCGATGACCACCGGGGCGTCGGTGATCGCCATCGCCTTCTCGATGACGGCGTCGACGTCGTCCTTGGACTCGCAGCGCAGTCCGACGCAGCCCAGTGCCTCGGCCAGCATCACGAAGTCGGGGATGCGCACCGGCTTCGGCCGGCCCTCGTCGTCCACCGCGTGCAGCTTGGTGTTGGAGTAGCGGCCCTCGTAGAACAGGGTCTGCCACTGCCGGACCATGCCGAGGTTGCCGTTGTTGATGACGGCGACCTTGATCGGGATGCCCTCGATCGCGCAGGTGGCCAGCTCCTGGTTGGTCATCTGGAAGCAGCCGTCGCCGTCGATGGCCCAGACGGTGGCGTCGGGACGGCCGTACCGGGCGCCCATCGCCGCGGGCACGGCGTAGCCCATGGTCCCGGCGCCGCCGCTGTTGAGCCAGGTGCCCGGCTTCTCGTACCGGATGAACTGCGCGGCCCACATCTGGTGCTGGCCGACCCCGGAGGTGTAGATCGCGTCGGGGCCCGCGATCGCGCCGATCCGCTCGATGACGTACTGCGGCGACAGCGAGCCGTCCTCGGGCCAGTCGTAGCCGAGCGGGTAGCGGGTGCGCCAGTCGTCCAGCTGCGCCCACCAAGCGGCGAGGTCGGGCGTGCGGCCGGCCTCGTGCTCGGCGCGCAGCGCGCCGACGAGCTCGGCGATGGTCTCCTTGGCGTCCCCGACGATCGGGACGTCGGCCTTGCGGTTCTTGCCGATCTCGGCCGGGTCGATGTCGGCGTGCACCACCAGCGCGCCGGGCGCGAAGGTCGACAGCTTCCCGGTCACCCGGTCGTCGAACCGGGCGCCGAGGGCCACGAGGACGTCGGCCTTCTGCAGCGCGGTCACCGCGGCCACGGTGCCGTGCATGCCCGGCATGCCCAGGTGCTGCGGCGAGCTGTCGGGGAACGCGCCGCGGGCCATGAGGGTGGTGACGACGGGCGCGCCGGTCAGCGCGGCGAGCTCGGCCAGCTCCTCGGTGGCGCCGGCCTTGAGCACCCCGCCGCCGACGTAGAGGACCGGCCGGCGGGCGCCGGCGATCAGCACCGCGGCCTCGCGCACCTGCTTGCCGTGCGGGCGGGTGGTCGGCCGGTAGCCGGGCAGGTCCAGCCGCGGCGGCCAGGCGAAGTCGGTGGTGGCCTGCAGCACGTCCTTGGGGATGTCGACCAGGACCGGGCCGGGGCGACCGGTGGCGGCCAGGTGGAAGGCCTCGGCGATCCGCTGCGGGATCTCCGCCGGGTCGGTCACCAGGAAGTTGTGCTTGGTGATCGGCATCGTGATGCCGCGGATGTCGGCCTCCTGGAAGGCGTCGGTGCCGATCGAGGCGCTGGGCACCTGGCCGGTGATGGCCACGATCGGGACCGAGTCCATGTGGGCGTCGGCCAGCGGCGTGACCAGGTTGGTCGCGCCCGGCCCGGAGGTGGCCATGCAGACGCCCACCCGGCCGGTGGCCTGGGCGTAGCCGGTGGCCGCGTGACCGGCGCCCTGCTCGTGCCGCACCAGGACGTGGCGGACGTGGGAGTCGAACAGCGGGTCGTAGGCGGGCAGGATCGCGCCGCCGGGGATGCCGAAGACGACCTCGACGCCGACGGCCTCCAGCGAGCGGACCAGGCTCTGCGCGCCGGTGATGCCCGAGGCCGGCCGGGCGGCGGACTCGGCGATCGAGCGGGCCGTCGTCTCGACGCCGGTGAGGGCGGCGGCGGCCTCTCGGGTGGCGGACTCACTCCGGGTGGTGGTCATGCGGGGCGTCTCCTGGGCCGGACGTGCGGGGGTCGTGCGGTTCGGGTGCCTGCTCGGGCAAGAAAAAACCCCTCGTGCCGCGGGCACAGAGGGGCGTAGCGCGTCGGTCGGTCGACCGGCGCGCTAGGCGACTACGAGGAGCAGGCAGGCGGAGGGCACGACGACACTGTGCGCCTCCCCCGCCGGGACGTCAACCACACCGTCCCACTCAGTGGGACCGGTTCGCCCGCGTCATGGGACGGCGACGGGCTCCCGGACGGCGTCGGGCTCCCGCACGGCGTCGGCGAGCAGTGCGGGGTCGAACCCGTCGACGAGCGCAGGCAGGTCGGCGGCCGGCACCGGGCGGCCGATCAGCCAGCCCTGGAGGAAGGTGCAGCCCAGCCGCGTGAGCACCTCGAGCTGGGCGGGGGTCTCGACGCCCTCGGCGACGACGTCCATGCCGAGCGTGCGGCCGAGGTCGACGACGCTGCCCACCAGCGCCGCGCCGCGGGGGTCGGTGTCGATGCCGGAGACGAACCCGCGGTCCATCTTCAGCACCTGCACGGGCAGCCGGGCGAGGTAGGCCAGCGAGGACCAGCCCTTGCCGAAGTCGTCGAGGGACACGATGCAGCCCAGCGCCGACAGCTCGGCGAGCTCGCTGAGCAGCCGCTCGTCGTCGTCGATGAGGACGCTCTCGGTCACCTCGATCATCAGCATCCGCGCGGGCAGCCCGGAGCGGCGCAGGGCGCGGGTGACGTCCTCGACCAGGCAGCGGGCCTGCAGGTGGCGCACGGAGATGTTGACGCCGAGCTTGAGGTCGCGGCCGCCGGCGACCAGGCGCGCGTGCTCGGCGGTCGCGGTGTCCAGCACCCAGCGCTGCAGCGGCACGATGAGGCCGTCCTGCTCGGCCAGCCCGATGAACTCCTCGGGGGAGACCGGGCCGAGCTCGGGGTGGTCCCAGCGGGCCAGCGCCTCGACACCGAGGACGCGCCGCTCCGCGGTGCCCGCGACCGGCTGGTAGACCAGCCGGAGCCGGCCCTGCTCGATGGCGGCGGGCAGGTCGCGGGCCAGCCGGCTGCGCCGGGCGGACTCCTCGACGAGGGCCTCCCCCGACGCCCGGACGCCGTTCTTGCCCTGCGACTTGACGGTGCGCAGCGCCAGGTCGGCCTCGCGGACGGTCGCCGAGACGTCGGCGCCGGGCAGCACCTCGGTGACCCCGACGCTGGCCGAGACGTGCAGCAGCGGGCCGGAGTCGTCGTGGCGGCGGGTGTGGTCCAGCCGCCGGACCAGCCGCTCGGCCAGCGCGAGCGCCTGTTCGGGCCCGGCGTCGACGACGAGGGCGAACTCGTCGCCGCCCAGGCGGGCGACCAGGTCGGTGCCGCGGGCCTCGGCGCGCAGCGCGTCGGCCACCTCGCACAGCAGCCGGTCCCCCGCGTCGTGGCCGGCGACGTCGTTGACCGCCTTGAAGCCGTCGAGGTCGACCAGCAGCACGCAGGCGCTGCGGCCGCGGCCCGCGCGGTCGAGGGCGGTCTCGAGCGCGGCCATGAAGCGGGCCCGGTTGGGCAGGCCGGTGAGGGAGTCGGTGTAGGCCAGCCGCTCCAGCTCGCGGTGGGTGGCGCGGCGCTCGGTCACGTCGCGCAGGTGCAGCACCAGGCGCTCGGAGCGGCCGCCGTCGCGGACCGCGCCGGAGACCTCGACGTCCCGCCAGGTCCCGTCGGCGGTCTGCAGCCGGCCGGCCAGGGGCAGCGCGGCGGCGGAGTCGTCGCCGAGGGCGGCGGCCACGCGGTCGAGCAGGTCGGCGTCGTCGGGGTGCAGCAGGGTCGCGAACGACCGCCCGACCAGCTCCTCCTCCGGCCGGCCTAGCTGCGCGGCGACCGGCCCGGACACCGCCGAGACCCGGCCCGCGGCGTCGAGGACGACGGTGACCGCGTCGCCGCTGTGCACCAGCGCGCGGAACGACCCCTCGGTCCGCTCGAGGCGGCGGGTGAGACGGGCGGCGTCGAGCGCCCACAGCAGCGTGCGGGCCGAGGTGAGCACCAGCAGGACGACGGCGCAGGCGGCCTCGGCGGCGGTCACGGGGCGGCCGGTCACCGCGGCGCTGCAGACGGCCACCAGGGCCAGGGTCGCCGTCCCGTGCGCGAGGACCCCGCCCCGCAGCGGCAGGGCACGGCCGGCCGGCACCGGCGCGCCCTCCCCCGGGTCGGCGGCGGCGGCGCGGAGGCCCGCGCCCAGCATGGTCAGCCAGCCGAGCACGGTGAGCACACCCCAGCCGGCCGCGGCGTCCGGCGTCGCCCGCTCGACCGCGCCGGAGACCGCCACGACGGCCATCGCGAGGAAGGCGCCCAGCAGCCAGGTGGCGCTGCGCCGGCGCGGCTCGGCGACGGCGGTGACCGCGACCAGGCCGACGCCGGCCAGCACCGCACCGACCAGCGGGTACCCGGCCGTCACCAGCCCCGGGCCGCCCGCGGTCCCGGTCACCAGGTCGGTGAGCAGGACCGCGCCGCACAGGGCGAGGGCCAGGGTGACCACCACGGCGTCGAGCAGCACCCGCGTGCCGACCCGGCGGGCCGACCGCGGCGGGAGCAGCAGCAGTGCCGCGGCCACGCCCAGCGGCACCCCGGCCAGGGTGAGGAGGTCCTCGACCCCGGCGGCGGGCAGGTCCCGGGCGGGGCGGGTCAGGGCCAGGGCCTGGCCCAGGGCGAGCAGCGCCCCGGACGCGGCCAGCGCCCACCAGGGACGCCCGGCGCGGCCCGGCCGGCGCAGCGCGCACGGGACCAGGACGGCGGCCGACGCGGCCGACGCCAGCCCGAGGACGGCGGGCACCACGGTGACCGTCGCCGGGGACCCGGTGAGCTGCAGCGCCGTCGTCGTGGCGCCGAGCAGGGCCAGCAGCACCTGCACGGCCGTCCCGGCGCGGGCGGGGAGGTCACGCACCGCGCACCACCCGGACCGCCGGCTCCTCCACCGGCGCGGCCGCCAGCCCGACCAGGCCGGGCCACAGCGCGCCGGCGTTGTCCTGCAGCACGTGCGCCAGCTCGGCCGCCGGCAGCGGGCGGGACAGCAGGAAGCCCTGCGCGAAGCCGATCCCCATGCCGCGCAGCACGCCGAGCTGCGCGGGGGTCTCCACGCCCTCGGCGACGACGTCGAGGCGGAGCGTGCGGCCGATGGTCACCACCGACTCGCACAGCGCGCGGCTCTGCCGGTCGCGGTCGACCCGGGAGACCATCGCGCGGTCGAGCTTGAGCACGTCGATGGGCAGGCGGGTGAGCTGCACCAGCGAGGAGGAGCCGGTGCCGAAGTCGTCGAGCGCCACGTGCACGCCCATCAGGCGCAGCGCCGAGACGTCGCCGGCCGCGGAGTCGCCGTCGGCGAGCACGGTCGCCTCGGTGATCTCCAGGACGAGCCGCTCGGGCTCCAGCCCGGAGTCCGACAGCGCGCCGGCGACGTCCTCGACGAGGGTGCGGGCGGCGACGTGCGCGGCGGAGATGTTGACCCCCAGCCGCAGCGGCACGCCCCGGACGGCGGGCAGCGCGGCGGTGGTCGTGCACGCCTCCCGGAGCGCCCAGCGCTGGAGCTCGGCGATGACGCCGGCGCGCTCGGCGACCGGGACGAACTCGCGCGGCGGGACCTCGCCGAGCTCGGGGTGCCGCCAGCGCAGCAGCGCCTCGACGCCGGTGACCCGCTGCTCCTCCATCGAGACGATCGGCTGGAAGGCCAGCCACAGCTCGCCGCGGGCGGCGGCGCCGGCGACGTCCTCCCGCAGCCGGTCGCGGCGCGCGGCGGCCGCGCCCAGCGCCGGGGTCCACAGGGTGGCGCGGGCCGTACCCGAGGCGCGGGCGGTGGTGACGGCCAGCTCGGCGCGGGCGGTCAGCTCGGCGACGCCGAGGCCGGGCTCGACCACGACGACGCCGACGTCGCCGGTGAGGTCGAAGACGCCTGCGGGGGTGGTCACGGGCTGCTCGATGACGCCCAGGCAGCGGTCGCCGAGCAGGACGGCGGTGTCGGCGTCGCCCGCCGCGAGGACACCGAACGTGCCGCCGGCCAGTCGGGCGACCACCTCCTCGCCGCGGACGGTGGCACGCAGCCGCCGGCCGAGCTCGACGAGGACGGCGGAGACGGTGTCGCGGCCGGCGTGCTCGCGCACGGCGTCGAGGCCGCGGACGTCGACCAGGAGCACCGCGGGACCGGGGACGGGGCCGGACACGGCGGCGGCCAGCGCGGCGTGCCAGCCGGCCCGGTTGGGCAGGCCGGTCAGCTCGTCGGCGTAGGCGACCTCCTCGAGGGCGCGCTCGCGGGCCTCGCGCTCGGTGACGTCGCGGCAGTGCAGGACGACGGCGGCGACCGACTCCTCGGCCCGCAGGTCGGAGACGCTGGCCTCCAGGCAGCGGACGCCTCCCGCCGCGTCGCGCAGGTGCAGCGTCACCAGCCCGGCGGTGCCGTCGGGGCCGCCGTCGAGGACCCGCCGCAGCCGGGCGGCGTCCTCGGGGTCCATGGTCCCGGGCCGGCCCGCGGCGCCGGTGAGCAGGTCGCGGCCGGCCAGGTCGGCCGGCGTGGTGCCCAGGAGCGCGGCCAGCGCCGGGGACGCCCAGTCGACCCGCAGCCGGCGGTCGAGGACGAGCACCGCCTCGCGGGTCGAGCGCAGCAGGTTGCGGAAGTAGGCCTCGTCGTGGCGCAGGCGGGCGCTGCGCTGCTGGTCCTCGCGGGCGGCGACCCAGCGGTGCGCCGCCGACAGCGCGACGCACAGCAGGACCCCGGCGAGGGTCACCCAGGTCGGTGCGGTGCCCACCGCCAGCGGGACGAGGGCGGTCGCGACGACGACGACCAGCGCGAGCTGCGGCAGCACCGACCGCAGTGCGACGGCGAGGCCGCCGGCCGGGACCTCGGAGGACGCGGGGGCCGCGGCCGGGCCGGTGTCGAGCGAGCGCGCGAGCACCAGCAGCGCCAGCCCGAGGACGACCGCGACGCGGGTGGCGGCGACGACGTCGGGCGCGCCGAGCAGCGCGGCGGAGGTGCCGGTGCCGCGGCCGGCGGCGAGCAGCACCAGCGCGCCGAGCAGGACGCCGGCCATGCGCTGGCGGTGCGCCTCGACGGCGCCGAGGACGGTGAGCGCGGCGGCCATGACCGCCCCGGTGGCCGCGACGGCGGCGCCGAGCACGAGCTGCGCGCCGAGGGAGAGGGTGGTCCAGCTGGTGCCCGGGCCGACCATGAGCACCTGCATGACCACCACCGCGGCCGTGCCGAAGAGGGCGAGCTCGAGCACGGTCCGCGAGCCGGTGGCGCGCAGGGTGGCGCGTCCGACCATGCCGAGCAGGCCGGCCACCGTGACCACGTAACCGGGGACGGTCGGCAGCCAGCGCAGGACCACCTGGTGCAGCACGGTGTCCGGCTGGGCGGTCCAGGAGACGACCAGCGCGAGGACGGGGAACAGCGGGGCGAGGGCGAGCAGCCGCCAGGGGCGGTCGGCGGGCCCGCCGGTGCGGCTGGCGGCCCACAGCGCGGCCGACGTCGCCACCCCGGCCAGGCCGGTGACGACGTCGCCCAGCAGGTGCAGCGCCGGGACGGCGGTGGCGCACACGCACGCCACGGCGGCCGGGACGGCCGTCGCGAACAGCCACCTGGTCCGTCGCTCCACACCCCGGGTGTCGGCACCCCGGCGGACCCGCCACACCCCGCCCCGGGACCGCTCACCCCAACGAGGGGGGAACGCCCCGGGTCAGCCGCAGATGGCGCCCGAGGCCGCGGAGCCGACGAGCTTGGCGTACTTGCCGAGGACGCCGGTGGTGTAGCGCGGGGGCAGCGGCTGCCACTCCGCGCGGCGGCGGGTCAGCTCGGCGTCGTCGACCAGGAGGTCCAGCGTGCGGGTGGTGAGGTCGAGGCGGACCGGGTCGCCGTCGCGCACCAGCGCGATCGGGCCGCCCTCGGTGGCCTCCGGCGCGACGTGCCCGATGCACAGCCCGGTCGTGCCGCCGGAGAAGCGGCCGTCGGTGAGCAGCAGGACGTCCTTGCCGAGCCCGGCGCCCTTGATCGCGCCGGTGACGGCGAGCATCTCGCGCATGCCCGGCCCGCCCTTGGGCCCCTCGTACCGGATGACGACGACGTCGCCGGGCTGCAGCGTGCCCTCGGTGACCGCGTCCATGGCACCCTGCTCGCCGTCGAAGACGCGGGCGGTGCCCTCGAAGACGTCGCGGTCGAAGCCGGCCGACTTCACCACCGCCCCCTCGGGCGCCAGCGAGCCGTGCAGGATCGTCAGCCCGCCCGTCCGGTGGATGGGCCGGTTCATCGCGTGGATGATCGCGCCGTCGGGGTCGGGCGGGGCGATCTCGGCGAGGTTCTCGGCCATCGTCCGCCCGGTGACGGTGAGCGTGTCGCCGTGCAGCAGGCCGGCGTCGAGCAGCGCGCGCAGGACCACCGGGACGCCGCCGATGCGGTCGATGTCGGTCATGACGTAGCGGCCGAAGGGCTTGACGTCGGCCAGGTGCGGCGTGCGGTCGCCGATCCGGTTGAAGTCGTCGAGGGTCAGCTCCACCTGCGCCTCGTGCGCGATGGCCATGAGGTGCAGCACCGCGTTGGTCGACCCGCCCAGCGCCATGACCACGGTGATCGCGTTCTCGAAGGCCTCGCGGGTCATGATCTGACGGGCGGTGATGCCCTTGCGCAGCAGGTTCACCACGGCCTCGCCGGAGGCGACGGCGAAGGCGTCGCGGCGGCTGTCGGGGGCCGGCGGGGCGGCGCTGCCCGGCAGCGCCATCCCGAGCGCCTCGGCGACGCTGGCCATGGTGTTGGCGGTGTACATGCCGCCGCAGGAGCCCATCCCGGGGCAGGCGGCCCGCTCGACGGCGGCCAGCTCGTCCTCGCTGATCAGCCCGCGGGCGCAGGCCCCGACCGCCTCGAAGACGTCGATGATCGTCAGGTCGTCGCGGTCGCCGAGCCGGCCGGGCAGCGTCGAGCCGGAGTAGAGGAAGACGCTGGCCAGGTCGAGGCGGGCGGCGGCCATGAGCATGCCGGGCAGCGACTTGTCGCAGCCGGCGAGCAGCACCGTGCCGTCGAGCCGCTCGGCGAACACCACCGTCTCCACCGAGTCGGCGATGACCTCGCGGCTGACCAGCGAGGCGCGCATGCCCTCGTGGCCCATGGAGATGCCGTCGGAGACCGAGATGGTGCCGAACTCCAGCGGGAAGCCGCCCGCGGCGTGCACGCCCTCCTTGGCCCGCTTGGCCAGCCGGTCCAGCGAGAGGTTGCACGGGGTGATCTCGTTCCACGACGAGGCGACACCGATCTGCGGCTTGTCCCAGTCGTCGTCGCCCATGCCCACCGCGCGCAGCATCGCCCGGGCGGGGGCGCGGGTGATGCCGTCGGTCACCTCACGGCTGCGGGGCTTGACGTCGGCGGTGGCGCGGGGCTCGTCCACGGTGGTCACGGGAAGGGAGGGTAGGCCGGTCCGCGGCACCGTCCCAGACGCGCTCGATACTGGTACCGCCACCACCACCGAGGAGCCGTCCGTGTCCGCCACCGCCCGTCAGGAGCTGGCCGGGTTCCTGCGCTCGCGCCGCCGGCAGGTCGACCCGCGGACGGCCGGGCTGCCCCCGTCCGGCGCCCGCCGCACGCCGGGTCTGCGCCGCGAGGAGGTCGCGCTGCTCTCGGGGGTGAGCGCCACCTGGTACACCTGGCTCGAGCAGGCCCGCGACATCCACCCGTCGCGGCAGGTGGTCGACGCGCTGGCCCGCACGCTGCGGATGTCGCCGGCCGAGCACGGCTACGTCCTGCGCCTGACCGGGCACGGCGGCGCCCCGGTCGACCCGGCCGAGGGGATGCCCGGGCACGTGCAGCGGCTGCTCGACGCGCTGGGCCCCTCCCCCGCCTACGCCATCACCGCCGACTGGACGATCGCCGGGTGGAACCGCGCCTACGAGCGCTTCTACCCCGGGGTGGCCGCCGTCCCCCTCGCCGAGCGCAACCTGCTGTGGCTGGTGTTCACCGACCCCGCGGTCCGTGCCCTGCTCGGTGACTGGCGCACCGACAGCCGCCGGTTCCTCACCCAGTTCCGCGCCGAGGTGGGCCCGCGGCTGGCCGACCCGGCCGTCGTCGACCTGGTGTCGCGCCTGGAGGCGGCCAGCCCGCACTTCCGCGCCGGCTGGGCCAGCCGCGACGTCGACCGGTTCAGCTCCGGCGAGCGGCGCTTCGAGCACCCGGAGGTCGGCACGCTGCTGCTCGAGCACCACCAGCTGACGCCGGCCGACGCCCCCGGGCTGCAGGTGGTCGTCTACACCGCCGCCGCGGGCAGCGAGACCGCCGGTCGGCTCCGGGTGCTCGCCGGGGATCAGCCCGCCGGCGGCTGAGGGACGTCGAAGCGGCCGCCCGACCACCCGGCCAGCCGCGGCAGGTCGCGAGCGCGCAGCACCGGCAGCGGCACCTCCCCGCCCCCGCGGGTGACCAGCCGCAGCCGCGCGTTGCGGACGACGCGGATGCCGGCCAGGTCGTCCCACGCCACCCGGCGCTGGCCGAGCAGCCCGCGGGTGGTGATGCCGGCGTCGTCGACGTCGACGCCCACCCGCAGCACCCAGGCCGCGGCGAGCAGCGGCAGCAGCAGGACCAGCGCGGCGGCCGGTGACGCGGCGGCGAACGGCAGCACGCAGACGGCGAGGAACACGACGGGGAGCAGTGCGACCCGGCTCAGCCGCATGCGTGCGAGGACAGCCACGTCTCCCGATCATCCCCGCTCAGTAGGCGTCGACGACGTCGGCCAGCGGCTCGCCCGCCAGCACCCGCCGCAGCTGGGCGACGACGGCGTCCTGCGCGCGGGCGCCGGCGTCGGGCACCGTGCCGGCCACGTGCGGGGTGAGCAGCAGGCCCGGCGCCGACCACAGCGGGTGGCCCGCGGGCAGCGGCTCGGGGTCGGTGACGTCGAGGGCGGCGCGCAGCCGGCCGCGGGTCAGCTCGGCGAGCAGCGCGCCGGTGTCGACGACCACCCCGCGCGCGGCGTTGACCAGCAGGGCGCCGTCGGGCATGGCGGCGAGGAAGGCGGCGTCGACCAGGCCGGTGGTCTCCGCGGTGACCGGCACGATCACGACCACGACGTCGGCGTGCGGCAGCAGGGCCGGCAGCTCCCCGGTGCCGTGCACGCCGTCGCGGGCGGTCCGCCCGACGTAGGTCAGCTCGACGTCGAAGCCGGACAGCATCGCGCCGACCCGGCGGCCGATGTCGCCGGCGCCGACCACGAGCACCCGCGCCCCGACCAGCGACCGGTAGGGGCGCGGCGACCAGCGGCCGGCGTCCTGCTCGCGCACCAGGTCGGGCAGTCCGCGCTGGGCGGCCAGCGTCGCGGCCACCACCCACTCCGCCGTCGCCGGGGTGTGCGCGCCGCGCGCGTTGCACAGCACGACGCCGTCGGGCAGCCGGCCGGCGAAGCGCTCCGCGCCGGCGCTCTGCAGCTGGACCAACCGCAGTCGCGGCAGCGCGGCGAGGAACTCCGGCGCCGGCGCGCTCCCGCCGAACGAGGGCACCCACACCTGCGCCTGCGCGGCCTCCCCCGCCGGCGGGCCGGCGTCGGCGTCGACCGGGACCGCGCGGACCCGCGGGGAGAGCTCCGCGACGGCGTCGGCCATCTCCCGGTCGGGGACCAGGACGGTCAGCGTCTCGTCGGGACCGACGACGTCGGTGCCGAGGATCTCCCGTGCCACGGCCCCCGACCGTAGGCAGCGGCCGGCCGGGCCGCCCGGCGGGCACCGCGCGACCCGCCCGCGCCCGTACCCTGGGCCCGGTGAGGCGGCAGCGGGGACGGCGGGCGGCCGCCGCCGCGTGCACCGCGACCCTGACCCTGGTGCTCGCCGGCTGCGGCGACGACGGCTACGAGCCCGCGGGGCCCTTCCGGCCGCTGCCCGAGGGGCCGCCGCCGCAGGTCGGGCCGCCGACGGAGTCCTCGCCCGCGCCGGCGCCCGGCGAGCCGGCCGACCCGAACTCGGGCCAGACCGGCGGGGACCCGAACGTCGTCGCGACCGACCTGCTCGTGCCCACCGGGCTGGTCGTGCTGCCCGACGGCACCGCGGTGGTGGGCGAGCGCGAGACCGGGCGGTTGCTGCAGGTGTTCCCCGACCGCTCCCCCGCGCGCGAGCTGATGGTCGTGCCCGGCATCGACACCGGCGGCGACGGCGGGCTGCTGGGCCTCGCGCTGTCGCCGACCTTCGACGAGGACGGGCTGTTCTACGCCTACGTCTCGACGGCGACCGACAACCGCGTCGTCCGCTTCCCCATGGGCGGCACGCCCAACCCGGTCCTCACCGGCATCCCGCGCGGCGAGACCCACAACGGCGGTGGCCTGCGGTTCGCCTCCGACGGCACCCTCTACGTCGGCACCGGTGACACCGGGAACCCGGCGCTCGCGCAGGACCCGGCGTCGCTGGGCGGCAAGGTGCTGCACGTCGACGTCTTCGGGCAGCCGGCCAACGCCGCGGGTCCGGTGTTCAGCAGCGGGTTCGCCGACGTGACCGCGGTGTGCCTCAGCGGCGACCAGCCGGCCACCGTCTACGCCGTCGACGAGTCCGCCGCCGGGCCCGACGAGCTCAACGTGCTCAGCGAGGGCACCGACCACGGCTGGCCGGTCGCCGGCCCCGGCACGGCGGAGCCGGTGCTCCGGCTCGACAACGGGGCCGCCGGGCTCGGCGGGTGCACCGCCGCCGGCACCACGGTGTTCCTCGGCGCGCTCGACGGCCAGCGGGTGTACGTCGTCCAGCTCGACGGCGAGGGCAGCGTGGTCGCGCAGCCCGAGGAGCTGCTCGGCGGCCGCTACGGCCGGCTGCGCACCGTCGTCCTCGACGGCGAGGGCGCGCTGTGGATCACGACGTCGAACGAGGACGGGATCGGCACGCCCGCCGAGGACGACGACCGGGTGCTGCGGATCCTCCCGCCCAGCTCGACGGGCTCCAGCCCGGTCTGAGCGTGCACTCCCGCGGATCCGCCCGGGGCAGATCCGCGGAAGTGCCCGGCCTCAGGACCCGAGCACCCGCTCCTCGAGCATCCGGCGGACCGTCGCCGCGTCGGCCTTGCCGCGGGTGGCCTTCATGACCGCACCGACCAGCGCGCCGAGCGCCTGCACCTTGCCGCCCTGCACCTTGGCCACGACGTCGGGGGCGCCGGCGATCGCGGCGTCGACGGCGGCCACCAGCTCGTCGGACTCCCCCAGCACCGCCAGGCCGCGGGCCTCGACGACGGCGCGCGGGTCGCCCTCCCCGGCCAGCACGCCGTCGAGCGCCTGACGGGCCAGCTGGTCGTTGACGGTGCCCTCGGCGACCAGCGCGCTCAGCTCGGCGACCTGGCGCGGGGCGACCGCCAGCGCGGACAGCTCCACGCCGGCGTCGTTGGCGCGGCGGGCCAGCTCGCCCAGCCACCACTTGCGCGCGTCGGCCGGCGAGGCGCCCGCGGCGACGGTCTCCTCCACCAGCCCCAGCGCGCCGGCGTTGACCAGCCAGGCCATCTCGGTGACAGACAGGCCCCACTCCTCGCGCAGCCGCGCCCGGCGGGCGGCCGGCAGCTCGGGCAGCGCGGCGGCGAGCTTCTCCACCCACTCGGCGTCGGGGGCCAGCGGGACGAGGTCGGGCTCGGGGAAGTACCGGTAGTCGGTGGCCTCCTCCTTGCTGCGGCCCGGCGAGGTGCTGCCGGTGTCCTCGTGGAAGTGGCGGGTCTCCTGCACCACCCGGCGCCCGGCGTCGAGGACGGCGGCCTGCCGGCGCATCTCGAAGCGCACGGCCCGCTCGACCGACCGCAACGAGTTGACGTTCTTGGTCTCGGTGCGGGTGCCCCACTCGAGGCTGCCGATCGGGGCCAGCGAGGTGTTGACGTCACAGCGCAGGCTGCCCTGCTCCATGCGGACGTCGGAGGCGCCGAGGGTCTGGACGATCTCGCGCAGCTCGGTGACGTACGCGCGGGCGACCTCGGGCGCCTTCGCCCCGGCCCCGGCGACCGGCCGGGTGACGATCTCGACCAGCGGGATGCCGGCCCGGTTGAAGTCGACGAGGGAGTACTCGGCGCCGTGGATGCGGCCGGTGGCCCCGCCCACGTGCAGGTTCTTGCCGGTGTCCTCCTCGAGGTGCACCCGCTCGATCTCCACGCGGTAGGTCTCGCCGTCGACCTCGACGTCGAGGTGCCCGGCGGTGCACAGCGGCTCGTCGTACTGGCTGGTCTGGAAGCCCTTGGGGATGTCCGGGTAGAAGTAGTTCTTCCGCGCGAAGCGCGACCACGACGCGATCCGGCAGCCCAGGGCCAGGCCGATGCGGATCGTCGACTCGACCGCGACGGCGTTGGCCACCGGCAGCGAGCCGGGCAGGCCCAGGCACACCGGGCAGGTCTGGGTGTTGGGCTCGGCGCCGAAGACGGTGGTGCAGCCGCAGAACATCTTCGACTCGGTGCCCAGCTCGACGTGCGTCTCCAGGCCGATCACCGGCTCGTAGCGGGTGAGGACGTCGTCGAACTCGACGAGGGGCTCGGTCACGAGCGGGGGTCTCCCTTCGGGGCGGTGCTGCGCCCGGTCAGCCAGGCGCCGACCCCGGTCAGCAGGCCCAGGACGATGAAGACGGCGAAGACCGCCTCCCCGGTGGTCAGCCACAGGACCAGCCCGGCGACGACGACGAAGGCGGTCAGGCCCCAGGCGGCCTTGAGCGGGCCGGTCACGCGGCACGCTCCGCGAGCCGGTCGGTGAGCGGCGCGCCCAGCGCGGCCTCGACGGTGGCCGCGACGCGGTAGCAGCGGTCGTCGGCCAGGGCCGGCGCCATCACCTGCAGGCCGACCGGCAGGCCCTCGGACAGCCCGCAGGGCACCGAGATGGCCGGGACCCCGGCGAGGCTGGCCGGCAGGGTGCACAGGTCGGCGGCGTACATGGCCAGCGGGTCGTCCACGCGGGCGCCGATCGGCCAGGCCACGGTCGGACTGGTGGGGCTGACCAGCACGTCGACGTCGTCGTACGCGGCGCTGAAGTCGCGGCTGATCAGCGTGCGGACCTTCTGCGCCTGCCCGTAGTAGGCCTCGTAGTAGCCGGCCGACAGCGCGTAGGTGCCGAGGATGATCCGCCGCTTGACCTCGGCGCCGAAGCCCTGCTCGCGGGTGAGCGCCATGACCTCGTCGACGTCGCGGCTGCCGTCGTCGCCCACGCGGATGCCGAACCGCATGCCCTCGAAGCGGGCCAGGTTCGACGACGCCTCGCTGGGGGCGATGAGGTAGTACGCGGGCAGCGCCAGCCCGAACGACGGGCAGGACACCTCGCGCACCTCGGCCCCGGCGGCCTCGAGCAGCGCGACCGCCTCGGCGAACCGGTCGAGCACGCCCTGCTCGTACCCCTCGCGGGCGCCCTCGCCGCCAAGTTCGCGGACGACGCCGACGCGCAGGCCCGACAGGTCGCCGCCGGCGCCGCGGCGGGCGGCCTCCACCACGGTGGGCACCGGCGCGTCGATGCTCGTGGAGTCGCGCGGGTCGTGCCCGCCGATGGCCTCGTGCAGCAGCGCGGCGTCCATGACCGTGCGGGCCATCGGGCCGGCCTGGTCGAGGCTCGAGGAGAAGGCGATCAGCCCGTAGCGCGACACCGAGCCGTAGGTGGGCTTGTGCCCGACCAGGCCGGTGACCGCGGCGGGCTGGCGGATCGAGCCCCCGGTGTCGGTGCCGAGGGCCAGCGGCGCCAGCCGGCCGGCGACCGCGGCGCTCGACCCGCCGGAGGAGCCGCCGGGGATCCGGTCGTGGTCCCACGGGTTGCGGGTCGCCCGGTAGGCGGAGTTCTCGGTGGACGAGCCCATGGCGAACTCGTCCATGTTGGTCTTGCCCAGGAGCACGGTGCCGGCGTCCTTGAGCAGGCGGGCGACGGTGGCGTCGTAGGGCGGGCGCCAGCCCTCGAGGATCCGCGAGCCGCTGGTGGTGGGCACGCCCTCGGTGACGAAGACGTCCTTGAGCGCGACCGGGATGCCGGCGAGGCCGGTGCCCGCGGTGCCCGACGCGTCGACCTCGGCGGCGCGGGCGAGCGCCGCCTCCTCGTCGACGTGCAGGTAGGCGCCGAGGGCGCCGTCCTCGGCGGCGATCCGGTCGAGGTGGGCGCGGGTGACCTCCACCGACGACGTCTCGCCGGCGGCCAGGGCCGCCTGCAGCTCGGCGGCGGTGAGGGCGGTGAGGTCGCTCACTCCTCCTCCCCCAGGATGCGCGGGACGCGGAAGCGGCCGTCCTCGGCGGCGGGGGCGCCGGCCAGGACGACGTCGCGGGGCAGGCACGGGGTGGCGACGTCGGCGCGCAGCACGTTGGTCAGCGGGACGGCGTGCGTGGTGGGCGCGACGTCGGCGACGTCGGCGCGCTGCACCTGCGCCACGGCGTCGAGGACCGCCCCCAGCTGGCCGGCGAAGCGGTCGAGCTCCTCGTCGGTGACGGCCAGGCGGGCCAGCCGCGCGAGGTGCGCGATGTCCTGGCGGCCGAGGGCGGGCGCCGCTCCGCGGTCGCTGGTGGGCTCGGTGCTCATGCTGGGGCGGGACTCCTGTCGTCGGCGCCGTGCCGGCGCCAGGGACGCAACCCGGTCACTGTACGCGGGCGCGGTGGCGCCCCGGCCCGCGGCGGGGGCGGGCTCGACCGGGGGCCACCCGGTGCGGGAAGCTGCTCCGGCACACCGATCGACGCGGATCGTCTGCCCCTCGACGTCGTCAGCGGAGGAACCGTGTCCTATCTCCTGCGACTGGTCGTCCCCGACCGCCCCGGCCTGCTCGGCGCGGTGGCGACCGCCCTGGGCGACGCGGGGGTCGACATCGTCTCCCTCGACGTGCTGGAGCGCGGCGGTGGCGTGGCCGTCGACGACGTCGTCGTCGACCTGCCGCCCGGCCGGCTGCCCGACAGCCTCATCACCGCCGCGCAGGCGGTGCCCGGCGTGCAGGTCGAGTCCCTACGGCCCTTCGCCGGCCCGCTCGACACCCACCGCGAGCTCGACCTGCTCGAGGCGCTGGCGCGCTCGGCGGAGGGCACCGCGGTGAAGCTGCTCGCCGCGGAGCTGCCGCGGGTGTTCCACGGCAGCTGGGCGGCGGTGCTGCGCGCACCCGACGGCGCGTGCGAGGTCCTCGCGGCCTCCGACGCCGCCCCGGCCTTCGAGGACCTCGCGCTGCCGTGGCTGCCGCTCACCTCGCCCCGGCTGCTGCCGAGCGAGGACGACTGGCTGCCCGAGCGCTGGCGGGAGATGGCGATCGAGATGATGGCGGCCCCCTTCGGCGACCCGGGCACCGCCGTGGTCCTCGGTCGCTCGGGCGGACCGGCGTTCCGCCGCTCGGAGCTGCTGCGCCTGGCACACCTCACGGGGATCGCGACGACGGTCGCCCACCTGCCGCCGGCCTGAACACTGGCGATGTCGGTCCCGCGGACCGGCGTCCTCGCGGGGGTCGTGGCCACGGTCGGCCACCTCCCGCCGACCTGGACCCGGCTCTGAGCTGCACCTTTCCTGTCCACAGGACTTGATCGACACCCCGCTCGAACGTATGATCGACTACGTGACGGCGGCCTCCTCCCCGGTGCTCGACGCGCCCGCCCCCGCGGTGGGGTGGGCGTCGGGGCCGCTGGGGGCGGTGCAGGCCGCCGACCGGGAGATCGCCCGGCAGACCGCGCTGCGGGCCCGGGCGGTGGCCGCGTTCGCCGCATCCCGGCCGTCGTCGGCCGACCGGCCGCAAGGCTCGCCGGGAGCGATGGCCGCCGACCGGTGGGCCGCCCGTCCTGACCTGCTCCGGCCGGTGAGCGAGTGGGCCACCGACGAGCTGGCCGTGGCGCTTTCGGTGTCGACGCAGGCCGCGCAGCTGCTGCTGGAGCGGTCGCTGACCCTGGTGCACCGGCTGCCGGGCACGCTGGCCGCGCTGGAGGCCGGGGCGCTGCACGTCGGGCACCTGGGCCCGCTGCTCGACAAGGTCGCCCCGATCACCGACGCCGCGTTGCGCACCGCGATCGAGCGGGATCTGCTCGCCTGGGCCGCCGGGCGGCACACCACGCCGGGGCAGCTGGGCGACAAGGCCCGCCGGGAGCTGCTCACGCGCACCGCCCGCACCGCCGCCGATGACCTGCTGCGCGCGGTGCGGAAGCGCGGGGTGTCGGCCGGTCCGGACCGGGTCGAGGGGATGAGCGTGGTCTCGGCGCTGCTGACCACCCCCGAGGCCGCCGCCCTGCTCGCCGCCCTCGGTGCGTACGCCGACGCGCTGCCCGCCGACGGCCGCAGCCGGGGGCAGAAGATGGCCGACTGCCTGCTGGACCTGGTGCTCCGCCCGGGCGAGTCCGGGCTGCCGCCGGTGCAGGTGACGCTGACCGTGGTCGCTCCGGTCGGGGCGCTGCGGGGCGGGGACGCCGCGTGCGAGGTCGACGGGCAGGTGGTGCCCGCCGAGCTGGTCCGGGCGCTGCTGGCCGCCCTCACCGGCCACCGGGCCGCCGCCGACGCCCCCGCGACCGACATGGAGCCGGCCGACATGGAGCCGGCCGACACGGAGCCGACCGACCCGGATCTGACCAAGACAGGGCCGAGCGACCCGGAGCCGACCGATCCGGAGCCGACTGCCACGGACCCGAAGCCGGCCTCCGGCGGGGACGACGTCCTGGGCTGGGAGGCGCGGCAGCAAGCCGAACTGGAGGCCTGGTGGGCGCAGATGGAACGCCGGGTGCTGGCCGGCGAGTTCGACGCCGAACCAGCCCCCTGCTACGTCGACGACGAGCCACCTGACCACCTCTACGGCCCACCACCGGACCCCGGCGACGCCCCGTCACCCTGCACTTCTCCCGACCCTGGCGACGCTGCGTGTCCCGAGAGCTGGTGGGCGCGCGCCGACCGCGCCGTCCACGACGCCAGTGCTGCCCTGCTCGGGCTGGAGCGCGCCCTGGGCCATGCCCGCCGCACGGTGGCCACCGCGCGGCGCGCCGACACCACCGACGAGGCCACCTGGGCACGCAGCCCGGCCGGCCGGGTGAGCGCCGCCCCCGACGCGCTGACCGCGCTCACCGCGGCCACCGACACCGCCCGCGCCGACCTGGCCGCGCTGCTCGCCGCCACCGCCGGGGGCGGGCTGGCCGACCGGCCCCGCATCGCACTCACCCATGCTCTGACCGGTGCGCTGCTGGCCCTCACCGACCTGCCCGCCCTGCACCGCGCCGCCCGCACCGGCACCGGGCTCGGCGCCCCTGCCGCCGCCGCCGGCTACCGGCCGAGCGTCGCGCTGGACCGGCACGTCCGCGCCCGCGACCGCCGCTGCCGCTTCCCCGGCTGCCGCCGCCGCGTCCCCCGCGGCGGCGAGCTCGACCACGCGGTTTCCTGGCCGGCCGGACCCACCACCGCGGCCAACCTCACCGGCTACTGCACCGGCCACCACCGCGGCAAGCACCAGGCCCCCGGCTGGACCCACACCCTCGCCCCCGACGGCACCCTCACCGTCACCACACCCACCGGGCTCACCGCCGCCACCACCCCACCGCCCTACTGAGGCAAATCCTGCCGGTCGCAGGCGCCACCACCCTCGAAGGCGGCCCGTGAGACGTGTGGCGCCTCCCGGCTGGACGGTTCGGTTCCGGCTCCGGCGATGGCCTGAGGTCGCCCCCTCGGGCAAGGCTGTGGAGGGGAGGGAGAGACGGCGACGCGGTCGCGGTGCTCACAGCGCGTGCGCCGACCCCCTGCGCGACGAGCGCCTTCTCAGCCGAGCACCGGGACGGGATGCTGGCGGCCCGCCCCGAGACCAGGACGGTGTGACATGGCACGACGGCATCCCGGCCGGTTCCTCCTGGCAGCGATCGACGGCGGTGGCACCCTGCCGCCGGCCCTGGGGCTCGCGGGCGAACTCGTCCGGCGGGGTCACACCGTGGAGGTCCTGGGTGACCCGACGGCCGAGAAGTCCGCGAGAGCGGCCGGCTGCGGATTCACCACCTGGCCGACTGCGCCGCGCATCGACACGATCGCGGACCAGACGGCGCTGATCCAGGAACTCGAGCGCGGCAACCCGCTGCGCCAGCTCGCCGCCGCGCGGGACCGGATCCTCGTGGGGCCCGCGGCTCGTTTCGCCGACGACGTGGTCGCCGCCGCAGTAGCGCTCCGGGTGGACGCCGTGCTGGCCGACGCCCTCCCCGGGCTGCTCATCGGCGCCCAGGCGACCGCACTGCCCACGGCCGCACTGATGGCGAACGTCTACCTGCGCCCGACCCCCGGGTTGCCCGTGATGCTGTCGGGGTGGATGCCCGGGCGAGGCCCGGTCGGGCGGACCCGGGACGCCCTCATGCGGAGTGCCCTGCGGCTGGTGTCCGCACGGGTCGTGCCCGGCCTCAACGCCGCGCTCGCGGCGCACGAACTCGCGCCGGTGCGGAACACGTTCGAGTTGCTCGACCGCTGTCGTGCGGTGCTCGTGATGACCAGCCCGTCGTTCGACTTCCAGTCGCCGCACATCCCCGCCAACGTCCACTTCGTGGGCCCGCAACTGGACGACCCTGACTGGGCGGCGAACGGTGACTGGCGACCCGAGGGCGGCGACCCGCTGGTGCTGGTCGCGACCAGTTCCGTCTTCCAGGACCAGATCGGCCTGCTGCGCCGTGTGGTCGACGCCTTGGGTCGGCTGCCGGTGCGAGGCCTGGTCACCACCGGTCGGGCGGTCGATCCGGTCGACGTCCCCGCCCCCGGCAACGTACGGGTCGTCCGGGCCGCGCCGCACCGGGCGGTCCTCTCCGAGGCCGCCGTCGTCGTGACCCATGCCGGTCACGGCAGCGTGCTCAAGGCGCTGGCGTCGGGGGTGCCGCTGATCTGCATGCCGATGGGCCGGGACCAGAAGGACAACACCCTGCGCGTGCTGCGCATCGGCGCGGGGGTGCGGGTGGCGGAGGACGCCCCCGCGGACCGGGTCGCCGCCGCTGTTCAGCAGGTTCTGGACGATCCCGCCTACCGCACGGCGGCGCGGCGTTTCGCCGACACACTGGCGGAGGAGGCGCGGACCCGTCCGAGTGCGGCCGACCGCGCTGAAGCGCTGCTCCTCGGCTGAGCGGGATCGGCGAGGCCGGCAGGCGGAACCGGACTCACTCCTCCGTCAGTCGATCCCGCGTCCCTCGGTGGGCCGCTCGGGGACACGGGCCGGCGTCGGGGGGAGCTCGTCACCGAGACCCTGCAGCGCTGGTCAGCGCCGCCCTCGATCACCACCGTCCGGCCGTGACGCAGGACGTCCGAGCACCGCTCCACCTGCCCAGCGCTGCTGTCCTCGGCGAGCTCGGGCCCTACCTCGGAGCGGTGGGGGCGGTCGCCCTCTTCGGCACCCCTGCCGAGGTCGCCGTCCCGATCACGCGTCGCCTGCGCCGGCGGTCAGGGGTGTCGGCTGCCCCCGGCCTGATGAACCTGCTCAACGGGATCATCGCCCTGGGAGCGGCGCGTCACCTGCGCCGGCATCCGGCGCAGTGGCAGCGATGGAGGCAGGCTGACACTCCACGATGGGCCGTGATCGCGGGCCTCGTCCACCTGACGCTGTCACCTGCGGCAGCAGCCCGCTCGGAGCGGGCCGTGGTCCTCCGTGGACGGTCTCCGCTGTGGGGAGGGTTCGTCTCGCCCATCGGAGTGCTCCAGATCTCGCTGGTGATCGTGGGCCTGTACCGGGCGCGCAGAGCGGGGTCCGCCCAGGCGAGCGGGAGGGCCGAGCAGGACTCCAGCACCGCCCCTGGACCCCCTGGCCCACAGTCCACCGCTGACGGACACGACGAGCAGGGCTCAGAATCTGCCCACCGCCCTCGAACGCGTCACCACCCCACTGCCCCACTGACCTCGGCGACGGGCACGACAGCGGAAACCGGTGGCGCCGGAGCGAGCCCGACCGGCACCGTGGCGCCATGGCCGTCGACCACTTCGCCGGGGCCGTCGCCGAGCGCTACGACGCGGCGTCGGCCGAGATGTTCGACCCGGCGGTGATCGGACCGGCCGTCGACCTGCTCGCCGGCCTCGCCGGCGACGGCGCCGCCCTCGAGCTCGGCATCGGCACCGGCCGCCTGGCGCTGCCGCTGCAGGAGCGCGGTGTCTCCGTGCACGGCATCGACCTGTCGCCGGACATGGTCGCCCGGCTGCGCACCAAGCCCGGCGGGGCGCCGATCCCGGTCACCGTCGGCGACTTCGCGTCCGCGATCGTCGACGACACCTTCACGCTCGTCTACCTGGTCTTCAACACGGTGATGAACCTGACCAGCCAGGACGAGCAGGTCGCCTGCTTCGTCAACGCGGCCCGGCACCTGCGCGCGGGCGGGCACTTCGTCGTCGAGGTCGGCGTCCCCGACCTGCAGCGGCTGCCCCCGGGCGAGCGGGCGCGGCCGTTCCGGCTGTCACCGACCCGGCTCGGCTTCGACGAGTACGACGTGGCCGAGCAGCGGCTGGTCTCGCACCACTACACCGTCACCGACGGGCGCCTGGAGGTCGTCTCGGTGCCGTTCCGCTACGTGTGGCCCGCGGAGCTCGACCTCATGGCGCGCCTGGCCGGCCTCGCCCTCGCGGCCCGCTGGGAGGACTGGCACCGCCGGCCGTTCACGAACGACAGCCGGTCGCACGTCTCGGTCTGGCAGAAGCCCGCCTGACCGGCGTCACTCCCCCGCCGGCTCGCTGCCGCCGCCGATGGTGGCCACCGCGCGGGCGGCCTCGGGGCCCTCGTCGAGCAGCACGCGCAGCCCGTCGTCGTCGAGGATCGGCACCTTCGCCTGGACGGCCTTGTCGTACTTGCTGCCCGGGTCGGCGCCGACGACGACGAAGCCGGTCTTCTTCGACACCGAGCCGGTGACCTTGCCGCCGCGCTCCTGCACCGCGGCGATGGCCTGGTCGCGGGAGAGGTCGCGCAGCGAGCCGGTGATGACCACGGTGGTGCCGGTCAGCGGCCCGGGCGGGGCGTCCTCACCGGCGTCGGCCAGCCGCACCCCGGCCCGCCGCCACTTCTCCACCACCCCCCGGTGCCAGTCGACGGCGAACCAGTCGCGCACCGAGCGGGCGATCGTGGGACCCACGCCGTCGGCCGCCGCCAGCTCCTCCTCCGACGCGGCCGTGATCCGGTCCAGCGAGCGGAAGTCACGGGCCAGCGCCTGGGCGGCGGTCGGCCCCACGTGCCGGATCGACAGCGCCACCAGCACCCGCCACAGCGGGACGTCCTTGCGGGCCTGCAGGTTGGCCAGCAGCCGCTGCCCGTTGGCCGACAGGGTGCCGTCCTTCTTGGTGAAGAAGCTCGTCCGCGACAGCGCCTCCTCGGTGAGGTCGAAGACGTCGCCCTCGTCCTCGAGCAGCCGCTCGGCCAGCAGCGCGATGGCCGCCTCGTAGCCGAGCACCTCGATGTCGAACGCGCCCCGGCCGGCCATGTGGAACACCCGCTCCCGCAGCTGCGCCGGGCAGGACCGGGCGTTGGGGCAGCGGATGTCGGCGTCGCCCTCCTTCTCGTGCCGCAGCTCGGTGCCGCACTCGGGGCAGTGGGTCGGCATCACGAACTCGCGCTCGTCGCCGGTCCGCGCGGCGACCACCGGTCCGAGGATCTCGGGGATGACGTCACCGGCCTTGCGGATGACGACGGTGTCGCCGATGAGGACGCCCTTGCGCTTGACCTCGCTGGCGTTGTGCAGGGTGGCCAGCTGCACGGTGGACCCGGCGACCTTGACCGGCTCCATGTAGCCGAACGGCGTCACCCGGCCGGTGCGCCCGACGTTGACCCGGATGTCGAGGAGCTTGGTGGTCGCCTCCTCCGGCGGGTACTTGAACGCGATGGCCCACCGCGGCGCCCGCGCCGTCGAGCCCAGCCGCCGCTGCAGGGCGACCTGGTCGACCTTGACGACGACGCCGTCGATCTCGTGCTCGACCGAGTGCCGCTGCTCCCGGTAGCGCTCGATGTAGGCCCGCACCGCCTCGAGGTCGTCGACCACCTCGAACCGGTCGCTGACCGGCAGGCCGAGCGCGCGCAGCCGCTCGTAGGCCTCCGACTGCCGCTCGGTCTCGAAGCCGCGGCGGGCGCCGAGGCCGTGCACGACCAGCCGCAGCGGCCGGGAGGCGGTGATCCGCGGGTCCTTCTGCCGCAGCGACCCGGCCGCGGCGTTGCGCGGGTTCGCGAAGGGCGCCTTGCCCTGCTCGACCATGCCGGCGTTGACCTCGGCGAAGCCGCTCACCGGGAAGTAGATCTCGCCGCGGACCTCGATCAGCTCGGGCGGGTCGTCGCCGGTGAGCTGCTGCGGGACGTCGTCCATCGTGCGGACGTTGGCGGTCACGTCCTCGCCCGTCGTCCCGTCACCGCGGGTGGCCGCGCGCACCAGCCGGCCGCGCTCGTACACCAGCGCCACCGCGACGCCGTCGACCTTGAGCTCGCACAGCCACGCCACACCGGCGCCGGCGTCGCGCGCCACCCGGCTCGCCCAGGCCGACAGCTCGTCCCCGTCGAAGACGTTGTCCAGGCTCTGCATCCGCTCCAGGTGCGCGACCGGGGCGAACGTGGCGGTGAACCCGCCGTTGACCTTCTGGCTCGGCGAGTCGGGGGTGACCAGCGCCGGGTGCTCGGCCTCGATGGCCTTGAGCTCGGCCATGAGCTCGTCGTACTGGCCGTCGCTCACCAGCGGCTCGTCGCGCACGTAGTAGGCGAATGCGTAGCGGTCGAGCTCCTCCGAGAGGTCCCGGTGCCGCGTGCGCGCGTCGTCGGGGACCTCGGTGAGGTCCTCCCGGTCGGCGACCGCGGCGACCTGCGGGGTGTCCAGCTCGGCGTCCGTGCTCACGCCGTCGACCGTATCCGCCGGGTACGACGCCGACCCCTGCACTGCCCGATCGGGTGTCGGTCACTCCGGCAGCAGGTACCGGGCCGCCTCGCGGACGTGCGCCATGGCCGCGCGGGCGTACGCGGGGCTCGCCCCGGCCAGGCCGCACGACGGGGTGAGGGTGACCGCCCGGTGCAGGTCGTCGGCGGGGAACCCCAGCTCGCGCCACCAGGCCCGCAGCCGCGAGGCCGTCGCCTTCGGCGCGGGCAGCGGCGCGTCGGTGCCGGGCACGACACCGGCGAACAGCTGGGTGCCGGCCTCCACGGCGGTCCCCAGTGCGTCGAGGTCCTGCACCAGCCCGAGGTCGAACGACAGCGCGGCGGCGCCCGCCGCGCGCAGCAGGTCCAGCGGCGCCCGGTTGACGCAACAGTGCACGACGACCGGCCCGGGGACCGCCGCGACGACGGCGGCCAGCTCGCTCTCGACGTCGGGCGCGTCGACGGCGGGCAGCCGGCCGAACCCGCTCGCCGTCGGCAGGCCGCCCTGCAGCACCGCGGGCAGGGACGGCTCGTCGAGCTGGACGACCACCCGCGCCCCCGGGACACGGGCGGCGACGGCGGCGACGTGCGCGGCGACGCCCTCCGCCAGCGACTGACCCAGGTCGCGCCGGGCGCCGGGGTCGACCACCGCCCGTTCTCCGCGCTCCCGCTCCAGCCCGGCGGCCAGCGTCCAGGGACCGGCGGCCTGCACCTTGAGCGGCCCGCGGTGGTCCGCGGCGACGTCGTGCAGGGCGTCGAGGTCGCGGGCCAGCAGCTCCTGCGCCCGCCGCAGGTCGATGCCGGGGCGCGGCACCAGCCGCCACCCGGCCGGGGTCAGGTCGACGGCGAGGTCGACCAGCAGGGCCGCGCTGCGCCCGATCAGGTCCGCACCCGGACCGCGGGCGGGCAGCTCGGGCAGGTGCGGCAGCTCGGGCAGCTCGCCGAGGACGACCCGCAGCGCCTCGGCCGGGTCGGTCCCGGGCAGCGACCCGACGCCCGAGGCCGGCCCCCACGGTGCGGGGACCGGCCTCGGGTCGGGGTTGGTCTCGGGCTCGGTCGGGGTGGCCACGGCGGCGACGCTAGTACCGCCGCCGCCGTGCCCCGGCCGCCCGGGTCGTGCGGTCGGTCAGATGGCCGTGCCGTGGTTGGCGGCCGGCGGGCTGACCGGGGAGTTGGCCTCGAAGTAGGCCACCAGCGCGTCGACGTCGACCGGTCCGACGGTCAGGCCCGTCCCGCCGGTGAACGCGGTGAACGAGTCACCGCCCGCGGTCAGGAACGAGTTGGCGACGACGCGGTAGGAGGCGGCCGGGTCGACGCGGACGCCGTCGATGCTGATCGAGGTGTCGACCACCCGCTCGCCGTAGGGCAGGTCGAGGTCGTAGGTGTAGGCGAAGCCCTCGGAGGTGCCCAGGACCAGCTGGCTGTTGCGCGGGCCGCCGGGTGCCTGGAACTGCTGCTCCAGCACGTCGTCGATCTGCGCGCCGGTCAGCGTGATCGCGTTGACCGTGTTGCCGAAGGGCTGGACGGCGAACAGCTCGCCGAAGGTCACGTCGCCGGCCTCGATGTTCGCGCGGACCCCGCCGGGGTTCATGAACGCCACGACCGGGAAGCCGAACTGCTCCTGCTGCATCGCCTGCAGCTGGGCCTCCGCGACGAGGTTGCCGATGGGCTGCTCGGCGCGGCGCTGGGCCGACACCGAGTTGCCGATGGAGGCGGTCGCCTCGCCGACGACGACGTTGCGGGTCTCGGCGGCGCGGGCGTTCCAGTAGTCGACGATCGACTGCACCTCGGGATCGGCGGCCTCGCGGGTCACCGGCACGTTGGTCGCCGAGTAGGTGGCGGAGCGGACGACGTCGCCGGTGGTGCGACTGATCGTCAGCCGGATGTCGGTGAGCAGCCGGCCGTAGAAGCCGGCCTGGGTGACCAGCCGCGGCTGGCCGCTCGGGTCGGTGAGCCGGCAGTTGTAGGCGGTGTGGCTGTGCGCGCTGACGATGAGGTCGACCGCCGCGGAGGTGCGGGCGTTGATGTCGACGATCGGGCCGGTCAGGCCGGTGCAGTTGTCCACCGCGGGTGCGGCGTTCGGGTCGGTGACCGCGCCGCCCTCGTGGACCAGCACGCCGATCGCCTCGATGCCCTGGCGCTTCAGCTCCGGCACCCAGCGGTTGACCGCCTCGGCCTCGTCGATGAAGGTCACGTCGGCCACGCCGTCGGGCGAGACGATGGTCGGGGTGGTCTCGGTGACGACGCCGATGAGCGCGATCCGCTGGTCGGCCGGGGTCCGGAACACCTGGTACGGCGGCAGCATCGGCTGGCCGGTCGCCTTGTCGATCACGTTGGCGGCCAGGTACGGGAACTCGGCGCCGTGGAAGGCGTGCTCGCCCTCGCCGAAGCAGCCGTCGACGCCCGGGGTGATGCCCTCGCAGGCGGTCACGTCGTCGCTGAAGGTGCCGTCGGTGGCTCCGGAGACGCGCCGCAGCTCCTCGGTGCCCCGGTCGAACTCGTGGTTGCCCACGGAGGAGACGTCGAGCCCCATGGCGTTGAGCGCCTCGATGGTCGGCTCGTCCTTGTAGACGCTCGACTCGAAGGAGGAGGCGCTGATCAGGTCGCCCGCGCCGACGAAGAACGACGTCGACGGGCCCTGCGTCGTGTCCTTGAACGTCGTCTGCAGCCGCTCGACCGTGGCGGCGACGTGCTGGGCGCCGCCGACCGGGACGGTGACGTCGTCGGCGTTGCCGTAGACGCCGTCGGGGCCGGGCGAGGTGGCCAGCGACCCGTCGGCGCCGCCCTGCGGGGTGATGCGGCCGTGGAAGTCGTTCATCGCCAGCAGCTGGACGGTGACGTCCTTGGGCGCGGCCTGCGCGGCGGCGGGGACGGCCAGCAGACCGGCCGTGGTCGCCACCGCGACGGCGGCGGCCAGGGGGTAGCGCGTTCGGCGCAAGGGGGTCCTCCGGAGGACGTGCGGGGAGTGGCTCGCCGGACACCGTAGGTGACGAACCGTTCCGACACCAGACCTCTCCGGTGACCGTCCGGCGGCGTCCGGGTCAGCCGGCGACGGCCCCCTGGCCCAGCACCAGGTCACCGCGGACCGGGTCGGGCGCGTAGAGGACGGCCGACTGCCCGGGGGCGACGCCGCGCTGAGCCTCCGCGAGCGCGAGCACCAGCCCGCCGTCGGCTCCGGCGCTCACCTCGCAGGCGACCGGCGCCGCGTGCGCCCGCAGCTGCACCTCGGCCCGCAGTGGCAGCCGCGGGGCCGGGCCGGTCCAGGTGGGCGGGCCGGTGCGGACGACGTCGACGCCGGCGAGGTCGGCGGTCCCGACGGTCACCGTGCGCGTGACCGGCTCGATGGACAGCACGTACCGCGGCCGCTGGTCCCCGACGGCGACGCCGAGGCCGCGCCGCTGCCCCACGGTGAACCCGTGGGTGCCCTCGTGCGTGCCCAGGGTGGCGCCCGTGGCGGCGTCGACGACCGGACCCGGCCGCGCGCCCAGCCGCCGGGTGAGGAAGCCGCGGGTGTCGCCGTCGGGGATGAAGCAGATGTCGTGCGAGTCGGGCTTGCCGGCCACGGCGAACCCGCGCTCGGCGGCGAGGGCGCGCACCCGCTCCTTGGTCATCGAGCCCAGGGGGAACACCGCCCCGGCCAGCTGCCCCGCGGTGAGCACCCCGAGCACGTAGGACTGGTCCTTGGCCGCGTCCACCGAGCGGCGCAGCTGCCCGTCCTCGAGCCGCGCGTGGTGGCCGGTGACGACCGCGTCGAAGCCCAGCGCCCGCGCCCGGTCGAGCACCGCGGTGAACTTGATCCGCTCGTTGCAGCGCAGGCACGGGTTGGGCGTGCGGCCGGCCGCGTACCCGGCGACGAAGTCGTCGACGACGTCCTCGGTGAACCGCTCGGCGAGGTCCCAGACGTAGAACGGGATGCCCAGCTCGTCGGCGACCCGGCGGGCGTCGTGGGCGTCCTCGACGCTGCAGCAGCCGCGGGCGCCGCTGCGCAGCGTCTGCCGGTCCGGCGAGAGCGCCAGGTGCACGCCGGTGACGTCGTGGCCGGCGTCGACGGCCAGCGCGGCGGCGACGGCGGAGTCCACTCCCCCGCTCATCGCGGCGAGGACGCGCACTACCGCCCCAGCCCGGCGCGGCGGGCGCGCTCTACCACGGGCGCGATCACGGCCAGCAGCGCGTCGACGTCGGCGTCGGTGCTCGTCGAGCCGAGGCTGAACCGCAGCGAGCTGCGCGCCCGGCCGGCCTCCGCCCCGATGGCGGTGAGCACGTGGCTGGGCCGCGCGACGCCGGCGCTGCAGGCCGAGCCGGTCGAGCACTCGATGCCGCGGGCGTCGAGCAGCATGAGCAGCGCATCGCCCTCGGCGCCGGGGAAGGACAGGTGGGCGTTGCCCGGCAGCCGGCCGGGCTCCCCGGCGACGACGTCGTCCAGCGGGGCGCCGTTGAGCTGCGCGTCGGGGACCTGCTCGAGCACGCCGGCCACCAGCCGGTCGCGCAGCACCGTGAGCCGCGCGGCCCGCTCGGGCCGGGAGCGCACGGCCGTGGTGGCCGCGACGGCGAGGCCCACGATGGCCGGGACGTCGAGGGTGCCCGAGCGGACGTCGCGCTCCTGGCCGCCGCCGTGCAGCAGCGGCATGCACTCGGCGTCGCGCCGCAGCAGCAGCGCCCCGGCGCCCATCGGCCCGCCCAGCTTGTGCCCGGTCACGGTGAGCGCGTCGACGCCGCTGGCGGCGAAGTCGACCGGCACCTGGCCCACCGCCTGGACCGCGTCGGTGTGCAGCGGCACGCCCACGCCGTGCGCCACGTCGGCCAGGGCGGCGACGTCGCTGACCGTGCCGATCTCGTTGTTGGCCCACATCACGCTGGCCACCGCGACGTCGGAGCCGTCGCCGAGCGCCTCGGCCAGCGCCCCGGGCGTGACCCGCCCGGTCGGCTCCAGGCGCACCCAGGTGACCTCGGCGCCGTCGTGCTTGGCCAGCCACTCGGCGCTGTCGAGGACGGCGTGGTGCTCGGCCGGGCTGACCACCAGCCGGCGGCGCCGCGAGTCGGCCTCCCGCCGCGCCCAGTACAGGCCCTTGACCGCCAGGTTGTCGCTCTCGGTGCCCCCGCCGGTGAACAGCACCTCCGACGGGCGGGCACCCAGCGCCTCGGCCAGCCGCTCGCGGGACTGCTCGGCGGCCCGGCGCGCGGCGCGGCCGCTGGCGTGCAGCGACGAGGCGTTGCCCACCCGGCCCCACTGCTCGGTCACGGCGGCGAGCACCTCGGGGAGCACCGGCGTGGTGGCCGCGTGGTCGAGGTAGGTCACCGGCCCAGGTTAGTCGCGCACGACGGACCTGCCCGGTCGAGCGACCGTGCGCCCGGCCACCCGGGCGCCCAGCAGCGCCGGGAGGGTCAGCACGGCGACCGCCGCGAGCACCGCGGGCCACAGCGGGCCGCCGGCGTCGGCGGCGCCGGCCACCAGGACGCCCGAGAGCCCGATGCACAGCGCCGACGCGGTCACGTCGGAGATCTGCAGGGCGGCCGAGTTGGCCCCCCGCTCGGCCTCCGGCGACTGGTCGAGCAGCAGCACCCCGACGCTCGGCATGCCCAGGCCCATGCCGACCCCCGCCAGCGCCCACGTCAGGTACGCCGGCCACCCGCCCAGCGCGGGGACGGCGATCGTCGCCGTGGCGGCCAGGCCCGTCGCCACCACCAGGCACCCGAGCCGGAGCACCCGCTGGCGCGGGACGTCCGGTCGCCGCCCCTGCAGCTGGGCGGCGACGACCCAGCCCACGGCGCCGGCGGTCAGCGGCAGCCCGGCGGTGGCCGCGCTCCACCCGTGCTGCTCGGTCAGGACGAACGGGAGCAGGGCGTCCATGCCGAAGAAGGCACCGGCCAGCAGGCCGCGCGCGGCGACGACGGCCGGGATGCCGGGGCGGGCCCGGACGGTGCCGCGCGGCAGCAGCCGGCGCAGCGCGGCGGCCAGGCCGGCCGCCGCGAGGACGGCGATGCCGACGGCGGGCAGGTCCAGCCGCTGCGCGGCGTACTGCAGCGCGGCGATGCCGCCGCCGGCCAGCAGCGCCCACGCCACCCGGCCGTACCCGCGCGGGGCCGCCGGACCGCCGGCGGGCGCCTCGCCGGGACCGGCGGTGAGCAGCAGCGCGAGGCCGGCCGCGACGAGCGGCACCAGCCCCAGGAAGACCGCCCGCCAGCCGACCGAGGTGGTCACCAGCCCGGCGGCCAGCGGCCCGACGAGCGCCGGCAGCACCCAGCCTGCCGCGAAGGCACCGAAGAGGCGGGGGCGCAGCCGGGAGGAGTAGGCCTGTCCGGCGACGACGTAGAGCAGCACGATGACCACGCCGGCCCCGAGCCCCTGCACGGCGCGGCCGAGGACGAGGACGGCCATGTGCTGGGCGAGGCCGGCGACCAGGAGGCCGGTGGCGAACACCAGCACGCCGGCGAGGACGCCCGGTCCCGGTGGCCGCCGGTCCCCCACCTCGCCGCCGAGGACCATCCCGACGACCGAGGCGACCAGGAAGGCGCTGAAGGGCCACGCGTACCAGGCGACGCCGTCGAGCTCGGCGACCGCGCGCGGCATCGCCGTCCCGACGGCCATCGCCTCGAAGGCGACCAGGGTGACGAGGGTCAGCAGGCCGATCGTCGTCTGCCGGTGGGCGGCGTCCCAGATGCTCGCCCGCTCCGGCTCCCGCCCGTCCACGTCCGCCCGTCCTCGGTCTCGGTCCCTGGAACGCGGGGGGGGGGGGGGGGGGGGGGGGGGGGGGGGGGGGGGGGGGGGGGGGGGGGGGGGGGGGGGGGGGGGGGGGGGGGGGGGGGGGGGGGGGGGGGGG
>NZ_JBJGYY010000025.1:0-70536 GCF_054050235.1 Geodermatophilus sp. SYSU D00696
GGGACGGACGAACCTCTGGTGTGCCAGTTGTACCGCCAGGTGCACGGCTGGTTGGCTACGTTCGGCAGGGATAACCGCTGAAAGCATCTAAGCGGGAAGCTCGCTTCAAGATGAGGTCTCTCACCCAGTCATGGGGTAAGGCCCCCGCCCAGACCAGCGGGTTGATAGGCCGGAAGTGGACGCACCGCGAGGTGTGGAGCTGACCGGTACTAACAGGCCGAGGACTTGACCACACTTCCATCCACCCCACACGCGGATCCCCGCGCGGTCGAAGATGGTTTCCACACAGCGTCCACTGTGCAGTTCTGAACGCACCCAACCAGCCGCGGCTGGCCGGGGTCTCGTTCACAGTGTTACGGCGGCCATGGCGAGAGGGAAACGCCCGGTACCATTCCGAACCCGGAAGCTAAGCCTCTCAGCGCCGATGGTACTGCCCTGGAGACGGGGTGGGAGAGTAGGACGCCGCCGGACAACCATTCGAAGACGGGGGTCGGAGCCACAGGCTCCGGCCCCCGTCTTCGTGCGTTTCCGGCATCCGTTCCCGTGGCGCTCCCAGGAGTGCCGCCCGTAGCACCGAGGTATCCAGGACGACATGACTTCTCCCCGACGAGGCTCCGCAGGGCGCGGCCGCCAGGACGGCGCGGCTGCCCGCGGTCAGGCCCGTGCGGGCCGCGACGACCGACAGGGACGGCCGGCGGCAGGACGCGATCCCGGTGGGGACCGCCGCGGGGGCCCGGCCGGTGCGGCCCGTCGTGGCGTCGGCGGCTCCGCAGACCGCCGGGGCGGTCAGGGCGGGCGGGTTCCCGGTGGCGAGCGGTCCGCGCGGGGTGGGCAGTACGGCCGTGCCACGGATCGGACGCAGGGCGAGCGGTCCGGCCGGCCGGTCGAGGGCAGGAGCGGTGCCGGAGACTGGCGCGACCGTCGTCCGGCGCCCGAGCGGGGCGCGAGTGACCGCCAGGATCGTCGTCCTGCGTCGGGGCGCTCCGTTGACGACTGGCGGGACCGCCGTCCCTCGTCCGAGCATTCGTCGGGGTCGTGGGGGGACCGGCGCAGCGGCGTCGGCCGTCCTGCCGGGGAGCGCCGCCCGTCCGGGGACGGGAACCAGGCGGGGCGTCGTCCCCGGCCGGCCACCGGCGGCGCCGGCAACTGGCGGGACCGGCGGCCGGAGGGTCCCCGGACCGACCACGGACGTCCCGCGGCCCGGCGGGAGGAGCAGCGTCCGCGCCCTCAGCGGCGGGACGACGAGAGCGCCACGCGTCCGGACTGGCGGGACCGCCGCCCGGGCGGTGAGCGGTCCACCCGGGCGAGCGGCGACCGGGGTGCGTGGCGCGGTCGGCAGGACAGCACCGGTGCCCGTCCGCAGCGGCAGGACGCCTCGGCCGGCCGGCCCGACCGTGCCGGCGGCCGGGACTGGCGCGACCGCCGTCCCACCGACGACCATCGGGCCCGTCCCGACCGGGACCGCACGCCACCCTCCCCTCCGGGGCCCGACCTGCCCGACTGGGCCGAGGCCCGCGACCTGGACCAGGCCGTCCGGGCGTCCCTGCGCGGCCTGGACTCCCGCAACGGGGAGAAGGTGGCCCGCCACCTCGTCGTCGCCGGCACGCTCGTCGACGAGGACCCGCAGTTGGCGCTCGCCCACGCCCGGGCCGCCCGGGACCGGGCCTCGCGGATCGCGGTCGTGCGGGAGGCGGTCGGCGTGGCCGCGTACCACGCCGGCGACTACGCCGAGGCGTCACGGGAACTGCGCGCCTACCGGCGGATGAGCGGCGATGAGCGGTACCGCGCCGTCCTCGCCGACTGCGAGCGCGCCCAGGGACGGCCGGAGGTCGCGCTGCGGCTGGTGCGGGAGGCGCTCGGCGCCGGGCCCGAGCCGGCGGAGACCATCGAACTGCGGCTCGTCGAGGCCGGCGCCCGTCAGGACCTGGGGGAGACCGCGGCGGCCCGGCTGGTCCTCGAGGGTGCGCTGGGCGGCCGCCCGGTCCCCGGCGGGGTGGACCTGGCCGACGAGGGCACGCGGCGGCTCGCCGCGGCATACGCCGACCTGCTCGCCGCCGTCGACGACCCTGCGGCCGGCTCGTGGCGGGAGGCCGTGGACGCGGCAGGCCCGGACGAGGACGAGGACGTCGCCTTCGGCGAGGAGGAGCTGCCGCTCGCGCCGGCCCCGGCCGACGCCGAGACGACCGAGCACGCCGGGGATCCGGTCGGCGGCGCCCCGGCCCCTGCCGACGAGGACGACCTCGACTTCGACGAGGACGTCGAGCGCGAGGTCGCCGAGCTGCTCGGTGAGATCGACCCGCCGAGCGAGGACCAGCCCGGGCACTGACCACCGACAGCCGCGCCTCGGTCGTCCACACCGCCTCTGTGCGTCCACAGCGTCCGTGACGATGACCGGCCGGGGGTCGGCGGGCACCACGCTGCCGTCATGAGCGTGGCTGTCATCGACCGGAACGACGTCGTGCTCCGCGGGCGCCTCTCGGCACCCGCGGAGCACCGGACCCTCCCCAGCGGGGACCCGCTGGTGACCTTCCGTCTCGTCGTGCGCCGACCCGAGCCGCGGGTCCGCGGGTCCTCGGTCGACGTGCTGACCTGCATCACCTACGACCGCGGCCTGCAGCGGCGGGTGGCCGCCTGGGAGGCGGGCGACGTCGTCGAGGTGGAGGGCGCGCTGCAACGGCGGTTCTGGCGCACCGGCCAGGGCACCGTGTCGGTGTGCGAGGTGAACTGCCGGCGTGGCCGCAAGGTCCCGCGGTCGGGTGCCCCGGGGACGGTGCGGACAGCGTGAGGGGTCCGGAGGCGGCGCGGTCCTCAGCCGGCGTGCGGCCGCAGCACCAGGCCTGTGCGCGGCTTGGGCACGAACAGCGTCGACTTGCGCGGCATCCGCGCCCCGGCACGGGCGACCGCGGCGACGTCGGCGGGGGAGGGTGGCCGCAACAGCACCGCCACCCCCGCCCGTGCGCCGGCCAGCCGCACCGCCTCGGGGAGGTCGTGCGCCACCAGCAGCGAGCCCGGGTCGTCGGCGCGGCCCCACAGCGCGGTCACCAGGCCGGCCGTGGCGAGCACGACGTCGAGCCGCCGCCAGGACGGGGGCGCCTCGGCGGGCACCGTGGCGCGGACCTCCGGCGTGGGATCGGACAGGCGCAGCAGGCGCCGGCCGTCGGTGACCAGGAAGCCGTCGTCGAGCGTTCCCAGCAGCGGCCGGGCCGCCGCGGCGACGGCGAGCGGGTCCGCCTCCACGGGCACCTCGGTCACCGTGAAGCCGCGCGCGGCGGCGTCCCCGGCCTGCTGCAGCGTCAGGTCGGGAACGACCCGGTGGATCGGCTCGACACGCAGCCCGCCGGCGCCCATCGGGGTGAGCAGCGCCAGGATCCGGCAGTCGCCCTGGCAGTCGCCCCGGGGATGGGTGCGGTGCAGTGCCTGGGCGGCGGCGTAGCGGTGGTGCCCGTCGGCGATGACCGCACCGGTGCGGGCGAGAGCCTCCTGCAGGCGCTCCAGGACGTCCGGATCGGTCACCCGCCACAGCCGGTGGGCGACCCCGTCGGCGTCGACGACCTCGAGGTCCGGGGCGCTGCCGCCGGCCGCGGCGGTCAGCGCGGCGACCTCCGGCTCGGTGTCGTGCGCGAGGACGATCGGCTCGAGGTCGGTGGCCGTCGCCGCCAGCAACGCCCGGCGGCCCTCCACGGCGGCGGGGAAGGTGTCCTCGTGCGGCAGCACCGCCCGCCCGCCCGACGCGGCGACCGCGACCGCGACCGCCCCGAGCCAGCCGACCGTCGGCGGCCCCTCGGCCGGCCGCATCTCGTAGCGCCACATCGCCGGGCGGTCGTCGCGCACCAGGACCCCGGCGCGCTCCCACGCGTGCAGCGTCCCGGCGGCGCGGGCCGCGACGTCGCCGGCCGCCGCCGGGCCGGTCGCACCGGCGGTACCCGGTCCGGACGTGCCCCCGGGGAGGATCAGGCGGACGATGTTGTGCGGGTCGGCGGCAGCCAGCCGCTCGGCGCCGTCCGGGGTCACCAGGTCGTACGCCGGCGAGCTCACGCGGGCCAGGTGCCCCGGGTCCCGCTGGCGGTAGGTGAGGGCCCGGAAGGGCCGGACGTCGAGCCCCGTCGCGAGGCGTGGCGGGGAGCCCAGCGGCGACGGGTGCACGACATGATCGTAGGAGCCGTCCGCTCCGGGCCGCCCGGGCGACCGGTCCCCGGGTCCGGACGCGCTCCGGGCGGGGGAGGCGGATCCGGGCAGGACGGGAGGGCGTCGGTGGCGACAGCAGGAGCCCCGGGACGGGGTACACCCGACGGGCAGGGACCCGAGGGCGGGGTCTACGAGTGGTACCGCCGCGGCCTGGACCTGCTCAGCAACGGCGACCCCGCGGCCGCGGCGACCCTGCTGACCCGGGTCGCGGAGGCCGAGCCCGGCTCGCGCAGCGTCCTGGAGGCGCTGGCCCGCGCCCAGTACGACGCCGGCCGCTACGGCGAGGCCGTCGACAGCTTCGGCGAGCTCGCCGCCGGCAACCCCACCGACGACTACGCCCACTTCGGCCTCGGCCTGGCCGCCAGCCGCGCCGGGGACCTGGAACTGGCCGCCGAGCACCTGGCCCTCGCGGTCGCCCTGCGTCCCGACCTGCCGCACTACGCGCGGGCGCTGCGCGGGGTCCGGGCACGACGGGCGTCGGGACCGGGGGCGGCGTGAGCACCGTCCCTGGCAGTCCCGTGCCGCGCGGTCTGGCCGCCGGCAGTCCCCGGCCACCTGCCGAGCTCTTCGACGTCGCCCTGCTCGACCTCGACGGGGTCGTCTACGTCGGGCCCGACGCGGTGCCCGGGGTCCCGGCCGCGCTCGCCGCCGCCCGGGCGTCGGGCATGCGGCTGGGCTTCGTCACCAACAACGCGGCGCGCCCGCCGGACGAGGTGTCCCGGCACCTGGCGGAGCTCGGCGTCCCCGCCACCGCCGACGAGGTGATCACCAGCTCCCAGGCGGCCGCCTCGGTGGTCGCCGCACTGCTCGGCGCCGGTGTCCGGGTGCTGCCGGTCGGCGGTCCCGGTGTCGCGGCGGCGCTGCGGGCGGCCGGGCTGACCGTCGTGGAGCGGGCCGAGGACGACCCGGCCGCGGTCGTCCAGGGCTACGGGCGGGAGGTCGGCTGGGCGCAGCTGTCCGAGGCGGTCGTCGCGGTCCGGCGCGGCGCCCGGCACGTGGCCACGAACGCCGACGCGACGATCCCCTCGCCGCGCGGTCCACTGCCGGGCAACGGGGCGATGGTCGGCGTGGTCCGCGGGGTCACCGGCGTGGAGCCGATGGTCACCGGCAAGCCCGACCCGGCGATGCACGCCGAGTGCGTCCGCCGCACCGGGGCGCGGCGCCCGCTCGTCGTCGGCGACCGGCTCGACACCGACATCGAGGGCAGCCACCGCGCCGGCGCCGCGAGCCTGCTGGTGCTCAGCGGGGTCACCGACCCGGCGCTGCTGCTGGGCGCGGGCCCTCCCCACCGCCCCGACCTGCTCGCGCACGACGCCGGCGGCCTGCTGACCCCGCATCCCCCCGTCGTCGCCGAGGAGGGTGGCTGGCGCTGCGGCGGCTGGGCGGCAACCGCCGACGGGGACGGCACGCTCGTGCTGCGCGCCGTCCCGGACGTCGCCGGCCGCGACGGCGCGAGCGGGGACGACGGTCTCGACGGGCTGCGTGCGCTGTGCGTGGCGTCCTGGTCGCGCCCGGGGGAGCCGGCCGCGCCGGCGGTGCGTGCCGGTGACGACGACGCCCGCCGCGTGCTCGCCGGCTGGGACCTGGCCCGGTGACGAGGACCGCCGGGCGGCCGCGCGGGCCGGGGCCCCCGGCCCGTCCCGGTGCCCCGTGGGGCCGTCCCCGGTCCCGTCCGCGCGGCGGTCCGCGTCGGTCCCGGCCGGTAGTCTCGCGGGCCGGGGACGCCGCCGCGTCCCGTCCCGGGCCCGCCGCCCGGAGACCTCCTGCTCCCTCGTCCGGAAGGTCGCTGCCATGACCGAGCCGAGCCGACCGCGACCGGTCCCGGGCCCGCCGCGGCCCGGTCCCGCCGCCGCGCCGGTCGCCGGCACGGCCGCTCCGGCCGGCCCCGGTGCACTCGTGGGCCCGGCCCCGGTCGACGGCACGGGCGCCGCCGTGGGGAACCCCCTGGCCGGGCTCGACCAGCGCCCCGTCGCCGAGCACGTGGCCGTCTTCGAGGCCGAGCACGACCGCCTGCGACGCGAACTCGCCACGATCGACCAGCTCTGATGCCGCGCCGCAGCCGACTCGACGCCGAGCTGGTGCGGCGGGGACTGGCCCGCTCGCGCGAGCACGCCGTCGAGCTGATCTCCGCGGGTCGGGTCGCCGTCGCCGGGCAGGCCGCGACCAAGCCGGCCACTGCCGTCGACCCGGCCACCCCCGTCGTGGTGCGCACCGACCCCGACGAGCAGCGCTGGGTCTCCCGCGGCGCGCACAAGCTGCTCGGCGCGCTCGACGCCTTCGGGGTGGCGGTGGCGAGCCGCCGTGCGCTGGACGCCGGTGCCTCCACCGGCGGGTTCACCGAGGTGCTGCTGTCCCGCGGCGCCCGCGAGGTGGTCGCGGTCGACGTCGGTTACGGCGAGCTGGCCTGGTCGCTGCGCACCGACGAGCGGGTGCGGGTGCTCGAGCGGACCAACGTCCGCACGCTGGAGCCGGCGCAGATCGGCGGCCCGGTCGACCTGGTCGTCGCCGATCTGTCGTTCATCTCGCTGCGGCTGGTGCTGCCCGCGCTCACCGCGTGCGCCACCGCGGAGGCCGACCTGCTGCCCATGGTCAAGCCGCAGTTCGAGGTCGGCCGCGAGCGGCTGGGCTCCGGCGGGGTCGTCCGGGAGCCGGCCGCCCGCGCGGACGCCGTCCTGGGGGTCGCCACGGCCGCCGCCGACCTGGGGTGGGGGACCGCCGGGGTGGTGGCCAGCCCGCTGCCGGGCCCGGCGGGCAACGTGGAGTTCTTCCTGTGGCTGCGCCACGACGCCGGGCGCCCGGAGGAGTCCGCGGTGCTGAGAGCCGTCGAGGAGGGCCCGCGGTGACCGCCCGGGCGGGCGGGCCGGTCGCGGGGGACGCTGGGACGGAGCCCGCGACCGACCGGGACCGCAGGACGGGTAGACCAGCGACGGGACCGCACAGTGACCAGCGTGGAGGACCGATGAGCGAGTCCGGCCAGGACGCATGGCGTCCCGGTGGCGGGCGGCACGTGCTGCTGGCCGTGCACACCGGGCGCGAGGACATCGTCGAGCTGGCGCGCAGCTCCGCCGCCCGGCTGGCGCGCGCGGACATCACCGTGCGCGTGCTCGAGGACGAGGCCGACGACCTGGGCATCCCGGGCGCCGAGGTGGTCGCCGCCGACGCCGAGGCGGCCCGGGGGGCCGAGATCGTCATGGTCTTCGGCGGCGACGGCACCTTCCTGCGGGCCGCCGAGCTGGCCCGCTTCAGCCACGCGGCGCTCATGGGCGTCAACCTCGGCCGCGTCGGCTTCCTCGCCGAGACCGAGCCCGAGGCGGTCGAGGAGACCCTGACCGCCATCGAGCGCTGCGAGTACGCGGTGGAGAAGCGGCTCGCCGTCGAGGTCGACGTCGTCGACGCCGCCGGTGCCGTCGTCGGCGGCACCTGGGCGCTCAACGAGGTGTCGGTCGAGAAGGCCCAGCGCTCCCGCGTCCTCGACGTGGTGATCTCCATCGACGGCCGGCCGCTGACCAGCTTCGGCTGCGACGGCGTCCTGTTCGCCACGCCCACCGGCTCCACGGCCTACGCCTTCTCCGCCGGTGGCCCGGTGGTCTGGCCCGACGTCGAGGCGCTGCTGCTGGTGCCGACCAACGCGCACGCCCTGTTCGCCCGTCCGCTGGTCACCTCGCCGGACTCGGTGCTGTCGGTCGCCATCCCGCCCGACGGCAACCGCGCCCGCGTGTCCGCCGACGGTCGCCGGGCGATGGACGTCCCCGACGGCGGCCGGGTCGACGTCCGGCGTGCCGAGCGGCCGGTGCGCATCGCCCGGGTGCACGCGGCCACCTTCGGCGACCGGCTGGTGGCCAAGTTCGGGCTGCCGGTGCGCGGTTTCCGCAACGCCCGCCGGCACGACCCGGGCCACGAGCTGCCGCCGTCGCGCAACGTGCTCATGCGTGACGTCGTGTCGCTGCCCCCGGCCGGCAACGGCGCACCCGCGACCCCGGCGACCGGGCGGGAGGAGGTGTGCGGTGGCTCCGCGGACGCCGACGCGTGAGCGGGCCGGGCGGACCCGGCGCGCCCCGGCTCCGGAGACCGCGCCGCCCGAGACCCCGGCCGGGGCCGAGGTGGCGGCGGCACCGGAGGCCGCCGCCGGCTCCGCGGCCCCGGACGCCGCGCCCGTCCGGGGCCGGCTCACCGAGCTGCGCATCCGCGGCCTGGGGGCCATCGACGACGTCACCCTCGAGCTCGGCCGCGGCCTCACCGTGGTCACCGGCGAGACCGGCGCCGGCAAGACGATGGTCGTCACCGGCCTGACGCTGCTCTTCGGCGGCCGCGCCGACCCCGGCCGGGTCCGCGCCACCGGCCGGGCCGGCGTCGAGGGGCGGCTGGAGCTGCCCGCGGAGTCCCCGGTGTGGGAGCGGGCCGCCGAGGCCGGCGCCGAGCCCGACGAGGACGGCTCGCTGATCCTGGCCCGCACGGTCAGTGCCGAGGGCCGCTCGCGGGCGCACCTGGGCGGGCGCAGCGTGCCGGTCGGCGTGGTCGCCGAGCTGGCCGAGGGGCTGCTGGCCGTGCACGGGCAGAGCGACCAGCTGCGGCTGTCCCGCCCCGCCGAGCAGCGGCACGCCCTCGACCGCTACGCGGGCCCCGCGCACCTGGAGCTGCTGCAGACCTACCGCGCCGCCTACGCGCACTGGCGCGAGCTCGCCGCCGACCTCGACCGCCGCCGCGGCCAGGCCCGCGAGCTGGCCCAGGCCGCGGACGTGCTGCGGCACGGGCTGGAGGAGATCGAGGCGCTGGCTCCCGAGCCCGGCGAGGACGACGCGCTCGACGCCCAGGCCAAGCGGCTCGGCGACGCCGACGCGCTGCGGGCCGCCGTCGACGAGGCCCGGATGGCGCTGGTCGGCGACGTCACCGGCGACCTCGGCACCGAGGGGCTGCCGCAGGACGCGACCGCTGCCCTGGCCACCGCCGAGCGGGCGCTCGCGACCACCGACGACCCCGCGCTGGTGCTGCTCGCCCGCGACCTCGCCGACGCGGTCGCGGTCGTCTCCGACGTCAGCGTCCAGCTGGCCGGGTACGTCGCCGACCTCGACGCCGACCCCGCACGGCTGGCCGAGGTCCTCGACCGGCGGGCGGCGATCACCGCGCTGGTCCGCAAGTACGCCGACCCGGGGGAGGGCCTGGCCGGCGTGCTGGCCTGGGCCGAGGAGGCACGCGAGAAGCTGTCCGCGCTCGACGTGTCCGACGAGGCCCTCGAGGCGCTGGCCGCCGCCCGCGACACCGCCCGCGCCGAGGTCGACGAGCTCGCCGCCCGCATCTCCGCCGGCCGCCGCGCCGCCGCCGACGGGTTCGCCGCCGAGGTGGGCCGGGAGCTCGCGGGCCTGGCCATGAAGAGCGCCCGGGTGTCGTTCTCCATCGACAGCCACCCCGGCGAACCCGACCCGGACGGCATCGACGAGGTCGCCCTGCTCATGGCCGCCCACCCCGGCGCCCCGCCGCGGCCGGTGCACCGCGGCGCGTCCGGCGGCGAGCTCTCCCGGGTCATGCTCGCGATCGAGGTCGTCTTCGCCGGCGCCGACCCGGTGCCGGTGATGGTCTTCGACGAGGTCGACGCCGGCGTCGGCGGGCAGGCGGCCGGCGAGATCGGCCGGCGGCTGGCCCGGCTGGCCCGCGACCACCAGGTCGTCGTGGTCACCCACCTCGCGCAGGTGGCCGCCTTCGCCGACACCCACCTGGTGGTCGACAAGTCGCCGGACACCGCGGCCGGGGTCACCGCCACCGACATCCGCGCCGTCGACGGCGAGGACCGGGTGCGCGAGCTGGCCCGCATGCTGTCGGGCCTCACCGACAGCGACACCGGCCAGGCCCACGCCCGGGAGCTGCTCGCGGTGGCCGCGGCCGCCCGGGCCTGACGGGCCCCGGGCCACCCGGTCGTGCACGACCGGGTCGCAGGACGCGGGAGTGCGCGACGCGCGGCCGGGGTAGGTGGGGAGCGTGCGTCTCGACGACCCCGCCCCACCCGTCCCCGCCGAGCGCCCCGCCGGGGCGCTCCGGTGAGCTGCTTCAGCTCGGCCGACGAGTCGGCGCACTACGGCTTCTCCGTCTGCATGCTGCTGCAGCAGTACCGCGAGCAGCTGCGCTGGGAGTCCGCGCCCGTCGTCGAGCTCGGCACCGGGGACGCCTCGGCCATCGCCGACGTCGTCGCCGGCCTGCCGGGCCTGCGGGTGCACGGCTACGACATCAGCGCCGACTCGGTGGCGGCGGCCCGGGCCAACATCGCCGAGCGCGGCGTGGCCGACCGCTACACCGTCGAGCTCGGGGACTTCTTCGACCAGGCCGACGCCGCGGGCGGGGAACCGGTCACCACCGCGATCTCCAACCCGCCCTACATCCCCGCGCCCGACCGCGACATCCGCATGCCCGAGCTCTGGGGCGGTGTGCGCGGCAACGACCTGACCCTGCAGCTGCTCAAGGCCGGCTACGACCACGTCGTCACCGCCGTCGCCAGCTACGCCGACCCGGTCACCACCGTCTCCACCGCCGCCGACCTCGGCTACCGGGTGGCCAACTTCCTCGCGATGGGCCTGGACTACGGGGCCTACAGCAGCGAGCCCAAGGTGCGCGCGCAGATCCGGCGGATCGTCGCCGAGGGCCGCGGCTGGGCAGGGGAGGACGAGTACATGGTCGCCGTGGCCCTGTTCACCCGCGATCCCGCGATCCCCGGCGACCGCGCCGACCAGCTGCGGCGGGCGCTGCAGCTGCCCGCCTGACCGCTCACCCCAGCGGCACGCACAGCGCGGCCGGGTCGTCGGCGCAGCCGCCCGCACCGACGCGCACCTCGTCCCACGGGCCGATCGCGTTCGACCCGGCCTCGTTGCGCAGCCCCGAGATCCGCAGCACCAGATCGGCGGTGGGCGCCGCGGCGCGGGCCACGACCCAGACCGACACGGTGGTGACGCTGCCGATCCCGCTGCCCACGCCGAAGCCGCCGGTCACCGGCGAGGTCGTGCCGTCCGGGCACCAGCGGGTCCCCGGCGCGGCGGACCCGACGAAGACGGCGGTCCCGGCGCGGGGCGCACCGCCGTCGGCCGCGGTCAGCGCGACGTCCGCGGCCAGCCCCGACATCCCCGCCGTCGAGGTGTCGGTGAAGGTCAGCTCGACGGCCAGGGAGCGCACGGACCCGTCGTCGGGCAGCCCGCAGTCCTCGGCGAAGGACCCCGGCAGCGGCGGGACGCCGACGGCGACCGGCGTGCGCACGACCTCGACCCGCCCGCTGTACGCCGCGCCGCCGGAGGAGTCGGCCAGCGTGGCGCTGGCGACCGGCACCGGCACCGGCACCGGCACCGGCGCGGGCGCCGGCAGCGGCACCGGGGCGATCGGCGGCGGCGACCCCTCGAACCGCGGGGCACCGGCCGGCGGGTCCCCGAGGTCGGTCAGCAGGCCGCAACCCGACAGCACCCCCAGCAGGGCGAGGGCCTGGAGGACGGCGGACCGGCGGGGACGCACGCCGCGCACCCTGGCAGACGACCCCCGTCTCCGGCGAGCACCGGCGGCGTCCTAGCGCCGTTTGGCGTACCCGGCCAGCCCGAACTGCAGCAGCGACAGCCCCCGCCGGCCGGCCGTGCGCAGCTCGGCGGCCAGCTCCGGACCGGTCACCCCGGCGAGCACCCGGTCGCGGGCCAGCTCGAGCAGCCGCCCGTACAGGGAGGTGATCGCCGACGCGGTCAGCTCCGGCTCCACCGCGCCGTCGGACGCCCCGGTCTCCGAGCGGATCTGCGCGGCCAGCGCCGCGGTGATCTCGCCGAGGATCTCCCGCTCCCGCACCTGCAGCGTCCGCGAGCCGCGCACCACCCGGGCCATCGCGGCCACCCCCTCGGCCGCCGCGGGGTCGCCCAGCGAGGTCATGGCCGCCACGACGAACGTCCCGGCCGCCGCGGCCGGCGACTCCCCGGCCGGCCGGGTGGCGACGGCGCGCAGCAGGGCGGCCCGCATCGGCGGGTCGGTGGACAGGACCAGGCCCTCCTTGACGGGGAAGTGGTTGAACACCGTCTTCTCCACCACGCCGGCCCGCTGGGCGATCTCCACGACGCTGACCGCGTCGAACCCGCGCTCGGCGAACAGCGCCGCCGCCACCTCGACGATCCGGTCCCGCGTCTCCAGCCGCCGGCGCTCGCGCACCCCGGCCCCCCGCCGCTCCCGGCGGCGGGCGGCCCGCCCCGACGGCGGCCCGGCGGCCGCGGGAGGGGCGGGCGCGGGCGACCCCGGGGGAGACGCGGACGGCTCGGGGCGGCTCCCCGGGACCGCCCGGATCACCGGGGCCGGAGCCGGTGCCCGCTCCGGCGCCGCCTCCGGCGCCCCGTCCGCGGCGCCGGGGCGGTTGGCCGGGAAGCTGGCAGCTGGAGCCCCACGTGTCACGTCGTGGACGCTAGACAGGACCGAGGGGCACTCCGGCGGTGCTGGTGGGGCAGCTGCGCCCGGCGTGTCGCGCTCACCGTGGTGTCGGACACCCTGCGTGACCAGGTCGTCGCCGGAGCGCGTCGGTGGGGAGCCCGTCCAGGCGTGCGTGGGACCATGACCCAATGCGCATCGGCACCCTGCGACGGAGCCGGGCCCAGGAGGCGGCACCCGGGGTCAGTGGCACCGTCCGGCTGGACCGTCGCACCAAGAACCTCACCAAGCGCCTGCGGCCCGGCGACGTCGCCGTCATCGACCACGTCGACATCGACCGTGTGAGCGCCGACTCCCTGGTCGCGGCGAAGGTCGGTGCGGTCGTCAACGCCGCCCCCAGCATCTCCGGCCGCTATCCCAACCTGGGCCCCGAGATCCTCACCGCCGCCGGCATCCCGCTGGTCGACGGCGTCGGCAAGGACGTCTTCGCCGCGCTCAAGGAGGGTGCGCAGGTCCGCGTCGACGGCGACACGCTCTACGGCCCCGACGGCACCCCCGTCGCGAAGGGCACCGAGCAGACGCCGGACACCGTCGCCGCGGCCATGGCCGACGCCAAGGCCGGGCTGTCCACGCAGCTCGAGGCCTTCGCCACCAACACGATGGAGTACATGAAGCGCGAGCGCGCGCTGCTCCTCGACGGCGTCGGCGTCCCCGACGTGCGCACCGCCATCGAGGGCCGCCACGTGCTCGTCGTCGTCCGCGGGTACGACTACAAGGAGGACCTGCAGGCGCTGCGGTCCTACATCCGCGACTACCGGCCGGTGCTCGTGGGTGTCGACGGCGGCGCCGACGCGCTGGTCGAGGCCGGCTACCAGCCGGACATGATCATCGGCGACATGGACTCGGTCAGCGACCACGTCCTGCGCAGCGGCGCCGAGGTCGTGGTGCACGCCTACGCCGACGGCCGCGCTCCCGGGCTCAAGCGGGTGCAGGACCTCGGGGTCGACGCGATCACCTTCCCGGCCGCGGCCACCAGCGAGGACATCGCGATGCTGCTGGCCGACGAGAAGGGCGCCAAGCTCATCGTCGCCGTCGGCACGCACGCCACGCTCGTGGAGTTCCTCGACAAGGGCCGCGGCGGCATGGCCTCGACCTTCCTCACCCGGCTGCGGCTGGGCGGCAAGCTCGTCGACGCCAAGGGCGTCAGCCGGCTCTACCGCAGCCGGATCTCGACCGGCGCGCTCGTCGTCCTGGTGCTCGCCGCGCTGCTGGCCATCGTCGCCGCGCTGGCCGTCACCACCGCCGGCCGCATCTACCTCGACCTGCTGGTCGACCAGTGGGACAGCTTCGTGTTCTGGTTGGAGAACCTCTTCTCGTGATCGACTTCCGCTACCACCTGGTCTCCCTGATCGCGGTGTTCCTCGCGATCGCCCTGGGGCTGGTGATCGGCGCGACCCAGCTGTCGGGACCGGTGCTGGACAACCTGCGGGGGCAGGTCACCGCACTGCAGGAGGACAAGCGGGAGCTGGAGGACACCACCCAGACCCTGCAGGCGCAGGTCGACACCGACCAGGCCTTCGAGTCCGCCGTCGCCCCGGCGCTGGTGCAGGGTGCGCTCACCGGCCGCGGCGTGCTGCTGGTGCTCGCCTCCGAGGAGGTCACCACCGACACCGTGGAGGAGGTGACCGCGATGGTCACCGAGGCCGGCGGCACGGTCAACGGGCAGGTCACCGTCACCCCGGACTACAGCGACCCGGCGAGCGAGTCGGCGCTGCAGAGCTACGTGACCACCCCGGCCGGCCGCCCCGCCGGCGTCGCGCTGCCCGAGACCGACGACACCGGCGAGCTCGTCGGCGCGCTGCTGGGCCAGGTGCTCATGGTCCCGGCCACCGGCGCCCCGGCGCCGGACACCGCCGCCGTCTCCACGGTCCTGGCCGGGCTGCAGGCGCTCGACGTGCTCTCCCAGGACTCGGACTCGGTGACGCCGGCCGACTTCGCCGTCGTGCTCACCGCCGGGACGCTCGGAGGCGAGGACGCCGCCGACCGCAACGACGCGCTGGTCGACCTGGCCACCGCGCTCGACGCCGCCGGATCGGGCGCCGTGGTCGCCGGGGACGCCGCCGCGGCGGGGGAGAACGGGCTCCTGGGCGCGCTCCGCGCCGACCCGGAGACCGCCACGGCCGTGTCCACCGTCGACAACGTGACCAGCCCGTCGGGCCAGATCAGCACCGTGCTGGCGCTGGGCCGCGAGCGCGAGGGCACCTCCGGCGCCTACGGCACCGCGGAGGGCACCCAGCCGGTCCCGCCGCTGCCGGCCGCCACCCCGTGACCGGGCGCCCGGCCCTCCTCGTGGCGGCCGGGGCGGTCGCCGCCCGCGCCGGGCTCGCCGCGGCCGGCGCGGTCGACGCCCGCCCGGCCGGGGACCCGTGGCGGCGGACCAACTACGCCGGCCGGCCGGTCACCCTGCTCGGCGGGCCGGCGCTGGCCGCCGCGGCCACCGCCGGCGCCGTCCTGGGCGCCCCGCCCGGCACCCGCGCCGCCGCCGCCGTGGCCGGCACGGTGTCCGGGCTGGTGGGCGGCTACGACGACCTGGCCGGCGCCCGGCCCGAGCAGGCCCGCGACAAGGGCCTGGCCGGGCACCTGGCCGCGCTGCGCGCCGGGCGGGTGTCGGGCGGCGCGGTGAAGGTCGCCGGCATCGGCGCCGCGGCCGCCGTCGCCGCGCTGCTCACGCGCCGCAGCCCCGTCGACGCCGTCCTCACCACCGGCCTGGTCGCCGGCACCGCGAACCTGGTCAACCTGCTCGACCTGCGCCCCGGCCGGGCGGCGAAGGCCGCGGCGCTGGCCGCCGCCGCGGGCCTGCGCGGTCCCGCGGGCGGCCTGGCCGCCGGGCCGCTGGGCGCCGCGCTGGCCGTGCTGCCGGCCGACCTCGGCGAGCGGGTGATGCTCGGCGACGCCGGCGCCAACGCCGTCGGCGCGCTGCTGGGGCTGCGGGCCGCGGCCGTCCCGTCGCGCCCGGTCCGCGCCGGCCTGCTGGCCGCGGTGACCGCGCTGACCCTGGCCAGCGAGCGGGTCAGCTTCACCCGGGTCATCGAGGCCACCCCGGGCCTGCGCGAGCTCGACCGGCTCGGCCGCCGCCCGGCGTGACCGCCGCGGGGCCGACCGTGTCGGGACGGCGGCTGGCCCAGGGGGTGGCCGGCGCGGCCGCGCTGATCGCCGTCCTCACGGTGCTGGCCCGCCTCGCCGGGTTCGGCCGCACGCTGGTGTTCACCAACGCCGTCGGCGCGGGCAGCACCGGCGACGTCTACACCGCGGCCAACACCGTCCCGAACATCGTCTTCGAGGTGGTCGCCGGGGGAGCGCTGGCCTCCCTGGTGGTGCCGATGCTCGCCGGCGGGATCGCCACCGGCGACCGCGAGCAGGTCCGCCGCACCGCCTCGGCGCTGCTGGGCTGGACCCTGCTGGTGCTCGTGCCGCTCGCCGCGCTGCTGGCGCTGCTCGCCGAGCCCGTCGCGCGGCTGCTGCTCGGCGGCGGTACCGACGCCGAGGTGGCCTTGGCCGCCCGGTTCCTGCTCGTGTTCGCCCCGCAGGTGGTCCTCTACGGCCTGGGCATCGTGCTCACCGGGATCCTGCAGGCCCACCGCCGCTTCGCCGCGCCCGCGCTCGCGCCGCTGCTGTCCAGCGTCGTCGTCGCCGGCGCCTACGCGCTGTTCGCGCTGATCGGCGGGGCGCGGTCGGTGGCGGACCTGACGACGCCGGCCGAGCTGGTCCTCGGCGTGGGCACGACGCTCGGCGTCGCGGCGCTCACCCTGCCGCTGCTGCTGCCGCTGCGCCGCCTGCGGCTGGGCCTGCGCCCGTCGCTGCGCTTCCCGGTGGGCGTCGCGCCGCGGGTGCGCCGGCTCGCCGTCGCGGGCGTGCTGACCCTCGCCGGCCAGCAGCTGGTGGCCGCCGTCGCGATCCGGCTGGCCAGCGACGGCCCCGACGGCACCCAGGTTGTCTACACCGCCGGCCTGACCCTGTTCCTCGTGCCGTGGGCCGCCGTCGCCGTGCCGCTGGCCACCTCGGCCTACCCGCTGCTGGCCGAGCGGGCCGGCACCGGCGACGAGGCCGGCTACCGCCGCGCGCTGGCCCCGCTGACCACGCTGGTGCTGGTGGCCTCGCTGGTCGCCGCCGCCGTCCTCGCCGCCGTCGCCGGGCCCATGGCCCGCGTCTTCCTGCTCGGCGGCAGCACCGGCGACGTCGCCGCGCTGCGCGACGCCATCCTCGCCTTCGCGCCCGGCCTGGCCGGCTACGGCCTGGTCGCCGTGCTCACCCGGGCGCTCTACGCGCGCGACCTGTGGCGGGCGCCCACCGCCTGCGTGCTCGGCGGGTGGCTGCTGGCGGTGGCGGCCGACGTCGTCCTGGCCCGCGCCCTCCCGCCCGCCGACCGGGCGCTGGCGCTGGCCGCCGGGCACAGCCTCGGGGTGACCGTCGCGGGGCTGGCGCTGCTCGCGGTCACCGCCCGGGTGGCCCCCGGCGGGCTGGCCGGCGTCGCCCGCTGCGGCCTGCCCGCGCTGCTGGCCGCCGGGGCCGGCGCCGCCGCGGGGCTGCTCACCGCCCGGGCGCTGGGCGCCGACCCGGTCCCGGCCGGCTCGCTGCCCGGGGCGGTCGGCGCCGGGCTGCTGGCCGCCGCGGCCGTGACCGCGGTGGCGGGGGCGGTCATGATGGTCACGGCGCGCCGCCCCCTGCTCGTGGCGGTGCGCGCGCTGCGGGAACCCGGGGGGACGGAGGTGCACGGTGGCTGAGCGGGGATCCCTGGCCGGCCGCCGCATCGCCGAGGTGCTGGCCACCAGCACCGGCGGCGTGGGCACCCACCTGCGCTCGGTGCTGCCGGCGCTGGCGGAGGCGGGCGCGGCGGTCACCGTCTGCGGCCCGGCCGCCACCGACGCGCTGTTCGGCTTCTCCGCGGCCGCCGGCTTCCGGCCCGTCGAGATCTCCGCCGGCCTGGACCCGGTGGCCGACGCCCGCGCGGTGCTCGCCCTGCGCCGCGCGCTGGCCGGCACCGACCTGGTGCACGCCCACGGGCTGCGCGCCGGGCTGGTCGCCGCGGCCGCGGTGCGGGCCGGGACCCGCGGCGGTCCCCGCCGGCCGCTGGTCGTCACGCTGCACAACGCCCTGCCCGACCGCGCCGGCCCGCTGCGCCGGGTGCTCGCCACCGCCGAGTGGACCACCGTCCGGGCCGCCGACGTCGTGCTGGCCGCCTCGGCCGACCTCGCCGCCAACGCCTGGCGGCTGGGCGCCCGCGACGTCCGGGTCGCGCCGGTGTCGGCGCCGGCGCTGCCCCCGGCCCGCCGCTCCCGCGCGGAGGTGCGCGCCGGGCTGGGCCTGACCGGGGGGCGGCCGCTGGTGCTCGCCGTCGGCCGGCTGCACCCGCAGAAGGGCTACGACGTCCTCCTCGACGCCGCCGCCACCTGGGCCGCCCGGCCGGACCCGCCGCTGGTCGCCGTCGCCGGGGACGGGCCGCTGGAGGCCGAGCTCGCCGCCCGCATCCGCGACCAGCGGCTGCCGGTGACCCTGCTCGGCCGCCGCGACGACGTCGCCGACCTGCTCGCCGCCGCCGACCTGGTGGTGCTGCCCTCCCGCTGGGAGGCCCGCTCGCTCACCGCGCAGGAGGCGCTGCGCGCCGGCACCCCGCTGGTGGCCACCCGCACCGGCGGCCTGCCCGGCCTGCTCGGCGACGGCGCGCTGCTGGTCCCGCCCGGTGACGCCGCCGCGCTCGCCGAGGCCGTCGACGGGCTGCTCGCCGACCCCGCCCGCGCCGCGGCGCTGGCCGCCGCCGGGAGGGCGCAGGCGGAGAGCTGGCCCGACGAGGCGGCCACCGCCCGCGCGCTGGCCGCCGTCTACCGCGAGCTGCTGGGCCCGCCGGAGAGCGGCGCGGCATGAGACGCGCCGCCGTCCTGCTGGCGACCCTGCTGACGCTGCTGGTCGCCGGGCTGCCCGGCGCGGCGGCCGCCGAGGACTGGTCGGCCGACCGGGTGCTGGTCGTCGGCGTGCCCGGGCTGGTGTGGAGCGACCTCGACCCCGCCACGACGCCGGCGCTGTGGGAGCTCGCCGACACCGCGCCGATCGGCGCCGTGTCGGTCCGCGCGGCGCGCTCGACCACCTGCCTGCTCGACGGCTGGGCCACGCTGGGCGCGGGCAACCGGGCACGGTTCCCCGCCCCCGACGAGGCCGCGCCGCCGGTGCCGCTGCCCACGGTCCCGCTGCCGGGCGGCGCCGCCGGGGCGGGCGCCACGCCGTCGCAGCCGCCGGTGCCGGCCGGGCCCCCGGCCAGCCCCGAGCTGTCGCACTGCGGCCTGCAGGAGCGGCTGGCGCAGGTCGGGCTGGCCGATCCGCTGACCGCCGTCCGCGCCGTCGCCGAGGACAGCGCCACCGTCCGGTTCGGCGCCGAGCCCGGCGCGCTGGGGGCCGCCGTGGGCTGCGCGACCGTGGTCGGCCGGGCGGCCGCGCTCGCCGTCGCCGCGCCCGGCGTGGGGCTGACCCGGGAGGAGGCGCTGCCGGCCGACCCGGCCGCCGTCGCCGCGCTGCTCGGGCCCTGCCCGCTGACGCTGGTCTCCCTCGACGGGCTGGTCGACGCCGGCGTGCCCGCGCCCGAGGGCAGCGAGACCGGCACCGAGCCCGGGTCGCGGGCGGCGGCCGTGGCGGCGATCGACGACGCCGTCGCGCGGCTGCGGGCCGCGGTCGCCACGCTGCCCGGCGAGACGCTGCTGCTGGTGCAGGGCGTCTCGGAGGTCAACGACGGCCGCCCGCAGCTGCACGTGGGCATCGCGTCGGGGCCGGGCTTCACCGAGCCGGGCTGGCTCACCTCGGCCAGCACCGGCCGCGCCCCGTTCACCCAGCTGATCGACGTCGCCCCGACCGTGCTGCGCGCCCTGGACGCCGAGCGGCCCGCCTCGGTCAACGGGCAGCCGCTCACGGTCACCGGCGGCCGCCCACCCACCGCCGAGGCGGTCGAGGCGCTGGAGCGGGCCAACACCGCGGCAGTGGTCCACCACCGCAGCACCGGCACCTTCTTCGTCGCGCTGGTGGCCGTCGACGCGGCGGTGGTCGCCCTCGGCCTGCTCGTCCTGGGCCTGCGCCGGGGGTCCCGCCCGCGGGCCGGCCGGCTCCGGCCGCTGCTCGAGGTCGCCGCCGTCGCCGCCGCGGCGCTGCCGGTCGCCACCTACCTCGCGGGGCTGCTGCCGTGGGAGCGGGCCGGGTCCCCGCGCTGGGCGCTGGCGGGGGCGGTGCTGCTGGCCACCGCCGCGGTGACGGCGCTGGCGCTGCTCGGACCGTGGGCCCGGGGAGCGGGACGGCGCCGGCGGCTCGGCCCGCTGCTCGCCGTCCTCGGCGTCACGCTGGCCACGCTGGTCGGCGACGTGCTGGCCGGCTCGCCGCTGGAGCTCGACGCGCTGCTCGGCTACGACGCGATCGTCGCCGGGCGGTTCACCGGCTACGGCAACCTCAGCTCCGGCCTGCTCGCCGCCGCCGCGCTGGTCACCACCGCCGTCGCCGCGACCGCCCTGGGGCGGCGCGCGGGCCCGGCCCGGCAGCGGCGGGTCACCGGCCTGGCGGTGCTGGCCGCCGGGGCGCTCACCGTCGTCCTCGTGGGGACGCCCGGGCTGGGCCGTGACTTCGGCGGCGTGCTGGCCGCGCTGCCGGGCTTCCTGCTGCTGGCGATGCTGCTCACCGGGGTGCGGGTGACGCTGGTCCGGCTGGCCGCGGTGCTCGGCGCTGGCGTGCTCGCCGTCGGCACGCTCGCGGTCCTGGACTGGACCCGCCCGGCCGACCAGCGCAGCCACCTGGGCCGCTTCGTCGAGCAGGTGCTCACCGGCGAGGCGTGGACCGTGGTCAGCCGCAAGGCCCAGGCCAACCTCGACATCCTGCTCGGCAGCGCGCTGGCGTGGGTGCTGCCGGTGGCGCTGGTGGCGGCGCTGTGGCTGGTCCGCGGGCGCCGGCCGGCCTGGCTGCGCGGCCCCGGCCTGCTGCGCTCGGGCGGCTCGGGCCTGGCGCCGGCCGACGTCGCGGTGCTGCGCGCGGGGCTGGTCGCCACCGCCCTGAGCCTGGCCCTGGGCGCCGCGGTCAACGACTCCGGCGTGGCGCTGCCCGCGACGGCCGCGACGCTGCTGGTGCCGCTGCTGGTGGCGCTGGCGGCGACCTCCCCGGCGGGCCGGGACACACCCGGTGGCACCGGGGGCGAAGCGGCCGATCGTGTTACGGTGGTTTCCCGTGGGTCGACCGTCTGGAATGCGTGATCGCGGGCTCCTCCACAACTCCCAGCCGACGAAGTTCGTCTTCGTCACCGGCGGAGTTGTCTCCTCTCTCGGCAAGGGCCTGACGGCCAGTTCGCTCGGCGCGCTGCTGTCCGCCCGCGGCCTGCGGGTGACCATGCAGAAGCTGGACCCGTACCTCAACGTCGACCCCGGGACGATGAACCCGTTCCAGCACGGGGAGGTCTTCGTCACCGAGGACGGCGCCGAGACCGACCTCGACGTCGGCCACTACGAGCGGTTCCTCGACACCGACCTGGGCGCGCGGTCGAACGTCACGACCGGGCAGGTGTACTCCGACGTCATCGCCAAGGAGCGGCGCGGGGAGTACCTCGGCGACACCGTGCAGGTCATCCCGCACATCACCAACGAGATCAAGGCGCGCATCCTCGCCGCGGCCGAGGCCGGTGGGGAGAGTGACGACGACGAGGACGCCGTCGACGTCGTCATCACCGAGATCGGCGGCACCGTCGGCGACATCGAGTCGCTGCCCTTCCTCGAGGCCGCCCGGCAGGTGCGCCACGAGATCGGCCGCGACAACTGCTTCTTCCTGCACATCTCGCTGGTGCCCTACATCGCCCCCTCCGGCGAGCTGAAGACCAAGCCGACCCAGCACTCGGTGGCCGCGCTGCGCAACATCGGCATCCAGCCCGACGCGCTGGTCTGCCGGGCCGACCGCGAGATCGCCACCGGCCTCAAGCGCAAGATCAGCCTGATGTGCGACGTCGACGCCGAGGGCGTCATCTCCTGCCCCGACGCGCCGTCGATCTACGACATCCCCAAGGTGCTGCACCGCGAGGGCCTCGACGCCTACGTCGTCCGCCGGCTCGGCCTGCCCTTCCGCGACGTCGACTGGACCGTGTGGGGCGACCTGCTCGACCGGGTGCACCGCCCGAAGCAGACGGTGACGATCGCCCTGGTCGGCAAGTACGTCGACCTGCCCGACGCCTACCTGTCGGTCACCGAGGCGCTGCGCGCCGGCGGGTTCGCCCACCGCAGCCGCGTGCAGATCCGCTGGGTGCCCTCCGACGACTGCCAGACCCCCGAGGGTGCGGCGGCCGCGCTCGGCGACGTCGACGGCGTCTGCATCCCCGGCGGGTTCGGCGTGCGCGGCATCGAGGGCAAGCTCGGCGCCATCCGCTACAGCCGCACCAACGGCATCCCGACCCTGGGCCTCTGCCTGGGCCTGCAGTGCATGGTCATCGAGTACGCCCGCCACATGGCCGGCCTCGAGCACGCCAACTCCGCGGAGTTCGACCCCGACACCCCCGACCCGGTGATCGCCACGATGGCCGACCAGCTCGACGTCGTCGCCGGCGAGCGCGACCTCGGCGGCACCATGCGGCTGGGCAGCTACCCAGCGGCGCTGCAGAAGGGGTCGGTGGCCGCGGCCGCCTACGGCTCGACCCAGGTCACCGAGCGGCACCGGCACCGCTACGAGGTGGCCAACGCCTACCGCGACCGGCTCAGCGAGGCCGGGCTCGTCTTCAGCGGCACCTCGCCCGACGGTCACCTCGTCGAGTTCGCCGAGCTGCCGCGCGAGGTGCACCCGTTCTTCGTCGGCACCCAGGCCCACCCCGAGCTCAAGAGCCGGCCCACCCGGCCGCACCCGCTGTTCGCCGCGTTCGTGCAGGCGGCCATCGACCGCGCCGAGTCCGCGCGGCTGCCGGTGCCCGACCTCGAGGCCGAGAAGGTCGGGATCTGACGGTGGGCGAGCCGGCCGCCGACGGCGGGTACCGGGTGCTGGGCACCGAGACGGTCTACGAGGGCCGGGTCATCACCCTGGTCAGGGACACCGTCGCCATGCCCGGCGGGGGCGACAGCGTCCGCGAGGTGGTCCGGCACCCCGGCGCGGTGGCCGTCGTCGCGCTCGACGACGAGGGCCGGGTCGTCCTGCTGCGCCAGTACCGGCACCCGGTGGGCGGCTACCTGTGGGAGCTGCCGGCCGGCCTGCGCGACGCCGAGGGCGAGGCCCCACTGACCACCGCGCAGCGGGAGCTGGCCGAGGAGGTGCGGCTGGCCGCCGACCGGTGGTCGCTGCTCACGACGACGTTCAGCACGCCCGGCTTCTGCGACGAGCAGGTGCTGGTCTACCTCGCCGAGGGGCTCACCGAGGCCGACCTGCCCGAGGGGTTCACCGCCGAGCACGAGGAGCTCGACATGACCGTCGAGCGGGTGCCGCTGGCGGACGCGGTGCAGCGGGTGTTCGACGGGGCGATCCGCAACTCCGCCGCCGTCGTCGGGCTGCTGGCCGCCGCCCAGCACCGCGCGGCCGGGACGACGCTGCGCCCCGTCGACGCCACCTGACGACCTCTGTCGAGATCACGTGATCTCGGCGCGCGGGACGGCGTGTCGCGGCCGAGATCGCGCGATCTCGACGCACGAGATCGGCGGTCAGCCGACGACGACCGCGCTCGACGAGCCGACCTGCACGTACTCGACGACGCCGGTGTCGGCATCGAGCAGCGCCTCCTCGAGCCAGAACACGTAGGGCGCGCCCGGGGTCAGGCCGCCGAGCACCGCGCGCACCTCGCCGCAGTCGTCGCGCTGGGCGACGTCGACCCGCGGCGGCGCGGGCTGCTCCCCGGTCACCAGCTGCTGGCTGACCGCGGTGACCCGGTAGCCCCGCACGTCGTCGCGGCCGTCGGCCTGCCAGGTCACCGTCGCCGACCCCGGCCCGGGCACCACGCCGGGCGTGACCTGCCGGGGGTTGCCGTAGCCGCCGCACTCGGCCGGCGGCGGCGTGACCTGCAGCGGCTGCCCGCGCGGCACCATCGGCGGCGGCAGCTCGACCTCCAGCCGCCGCGGCACCGGCAGCGCGAGCGCGGGGGTCTCGACGGCCGGCTCCGGCACGGCGGCGACCGCCGGCGGGGCGGCCGCGGCCGGCGCCGGCTGCGGGCGGGCGGTGGTGCCGGCGGCGCGGAACGGCGCCCACGACGCGCTCACCTCGGCGGCGATCTCCGTGGCCGGCGCCGACAGCGTCACCAGGCCCAGGGCCGCGACCACGGTCACCCGGCCGGCGATCCCGCCCGCAGACGGGCCCCGCCGCCGTCGCCGCGACCTCGACGCCCCTCGTCCCGCTCGTCCCACCGACACCTCCCGGATCGGCAGGGACTTCGGCACCCGGGGCGCCGGTCTCAACCCGAGCGCGGGGGCGCCGGTGCGGTGGCGCCCGACCCGACGCCGTCGGGCACCGGCAGCCGCAGCCCCAGCCGGCCGGCCTCGAGCCCGGCCAGCACGCGCACCGCCGCCGGGTCGCCGGCCCGCCAGGCCGCCCCGGTGCCCGGCGGCAGCGCCGCCAGCCGGGGCAGGGGAGCGGTGGCCACCGCCCGGGCGGCCAGCAGCTCCAGGTCGGGGTCGGCGCCGCGCAGCAGCCGGGACACCGCCGAGGCCTCCCGCACCCAGCGCAGCCGCCACGGCAGCCAGCGCGCCAGCAGCCAGCCCACCGGCAGCACCACCAGGACGACGGCGAGCACGGTCGCCAGCGTGGCGACGGCGTCCTGCGCGGCCTGCCCGGCGCCGCTGACCGAGCCGGCCGCGTCGCCGAGGGACTCCAGCGGCGCGGACAGCTCGTCGCCGACCACCGGCACGTCCTCGGCCGCCGACGCCGCCGAGCCCATGTCCTCGGCCACCGAGGCGCCGAGGTCCTCCACCGCCTGCCCGGGCTCGGCCAGGACCAGCACCGCGTCGTGCACCACCCGGGCGACCAGCACCCACAGCACCAGCCACGCGACCATGCCGGCGTCGGCCAGCACCTGGCCCAGCCGGCGGTCGGGGCGCGAGGCGTACAGGCGCATCGGGGTGTTCCTCCTCCGCAGGGGTGACCCGGCCACTACCCGAGCCATCGTCGGCGCTCCGCGCACTGACGGCAGCACGGGCGCTGGCTAGGGTCCGGTGAGGGGCACCTCCACCGGGGACGCCCGACGACAGGCGCGGGACCGACGACCTCGGCCCGGCCGCAGCGACAGGAGTGGACCACCATGCACGTCGGGGTGCCCCGAGAGGTCAAGAACAGGGAGTACCGGGTCGCGCTGACCCCGGCCGGTGTCACCGAGCTGACCCGTGCCGGGCACACCGTGCTCGTCGAGCAGGGGGCGGGCGAGGGCTCGTCGATCCCCGACGCCGACTTCACCGCCGCCGGCGCGCGGATCGTGCCGAGCGCCGACGACGTCTGGGCCGACGCCGACCTGTTGCTCAAGGTCAAGGAGCCGATCGCCGAGGAGTACTCCCGGCTGCGGGCGGGACAGACGCTGTTCACCTACCTGCACCTGGCGGCGTCCAAGGAGTGCACCGACGCGCTGGTCACCTCCGGCACCACCGCGATCGCCTACGAGACCGTGCAGACGGCGAACGGCGCGCTGCCGCTGCTGGCGCCGATGAGCGAGGTCGCCGGGCGGATGGCGCCGCAGGTCGGCGCGCACAGCCTCGAGCGGGCGCACGGCGGGCGCGGGGTCCTGCTCGGCGGGGTCTCCGGCGTCTACGCGGCCAAGGTCGTCGTCATCGGCGCCGGGGTGTCGGGCATGAACGCCGCCACCATCGCCCTGGGCATGCAGGCCGAGGTCGTCGTCCTGGACCGGGACATCGACAAGCTGCGCGCCGCCGACAGCATCTACCGCGGTCACCTGCAGACGGTGACCTCCAACGCCTACGAGGTCGAGCGCGCCGTCCTCGACGCCGACCTGGTCATCGGGGCGGTGCTCGTGCCCGGCGCGAAGGCCCCCACGCTGGTGAGCAACGAGCTGGTGTCGCGGATGAAGCCGGGCTCGGTGCTCGTCGACATCGCCGTCGACCAGGGCGGCTGCTTCGAGGACAGCCGGCCCACGACACACGACGACCCGACCTTCCGGGTGCACGAGTCGGTGTTCTACTGCGTGGCGAACATGCCCGGTGCCGTCCCGAACACCTCCACGCACGCGCTGACCAACGTGACGCTGCCCTACGTCATGGCGCTGGCCGAGAAGGGGACGCGGGCGGCGGTCACCGCCGACCCGGCCCTGGCCCACGGCGTCAACGTCGTCGCCGGGCAGGTCGTGCTGCCGGAGGTGGCCGAGGCGCACGGGATGACCGCCGTGCCGTGGGAGGAGGTCCTGCCCTGACCGTCGCACCGCCGGCCGGCACGCCCGCGCGGGACACCGACGTCGAGCGGGTGGTCGGGGGCTACCTCGACCACCTCGCCGTCGAGCGCGGGCTGGCCGCCAACACGATCGCCTCCTACCGCCGCGACCTGCGCCGCTACACCGCCCACCTCGCCGCGGCCGGCGTGCGCGGGCTCGGGGAGGTCGCCGAGAGCGACGTCGCGGGCTTCCTCGCCGCGCTGCGCGCCGGCGACGAGGAGCACCCGCCGCTGTCGGCGACGTCGGCCGCGCGCGCCGTCGTCGCCGTCCGGGGGCTGCACCGCTTCGCGCTGCTCGACGGGCTGGTGCCCGGTGACGTCGCCGCGGAGGTGCGGCCGCCGGCGCCGGCGCGGCGGCTGCCCAAGGCGGTGCCGGTGGAGGCCGTGGTGGCGCTCATCGAGGCCGCGGGCGCGGTGGAGGGCCCGCGCGGGCTGCGCGACCGGGCGCTGCTGGAGGTCCTCTACGGCACCGGCGCGCGCATCTCCGAGGCCGTGGGCCTGGCCGTCGACGACCTCGACCGCGGCCAGTCGGTGGTGCGGCTGGCCGGCAAGGGCGGCAAGGAGCGCATCGTCCCGGTGGGCAGCTACGCGCTGCGCGCCGTCGAGGACTACCTGGTCCGCGCCCGCCCGGCGCTGGCGGCGGCGGGGCGCGGCGGCGTCCGCGGCGGGCGGCTGTTCCTCAACGCCCGCGGCGGGCCGCTGTCGCGGCAGAGCGCCTGGGCGATCCTGCGCTCGGCGGCCGAGCGCACCGGGGACGCCTCGCTCGTCGCGCACGTCTCCCCGCACACCCTGCGGCACTCCTTCGCCACCCACCTGCTCGACGGCGGCGCCGACGTGCGCGTGGTGCAGGAACTGCTCGGCCACGCCTCGGTGACCACGACGCAGGTGTACACGCTGGTCACCGTCGACAAGCTGCGCGAGGTCTACGCCGGTAGCCACCCGCGCGCGCTCTCCTGACGAGCCGGAACCGTCCCGGTTGTCACCATCTGCCCGGCGTTACCGAGCAGTAGCCGGCGGCCACCGGCAACTTCCGCCAGCGGCGGCGTGTCCCGTGGATCGGTGCAGGTGATCTCCCTACCGTCGTGCCCGTCCCGAGCGGACCGGGCCGGCCGACCACGGCCGGCACCGCGGGGGAGCACGGAGGAGTGGGCACTCATGGCGATCCGAGGGGACGTGGCCGGTCAGGCGCTCGCACTCCCGGCCGACGGCGGGGAGATGGGGGCGGCCGCGTCGCGGCTGGACCCGGCCCGCGCGCGTCAGCGCCGGCTGCCCGAGCCCCCGCCCCTCGAGCGGCACGGGCCGGCCCGCGTCATCGCGATGTGCAACCAGAAGGGCGGCGTCGGCAAGACGACGTCGACGATCAACCTGGGCGCCTCGCTGGTGGAGTACGGCCGCCGGGTGCTGCTGGTCGACCTCGACCCGCAGGGCGCGCTGTCGGTCGGCCTGGGCGTGCCGGCGCAGCAGCTGGACCGCACCATCTACAACGCCCTCATGGAGCGCCACACGACGCTGGCCGACGTCCGCGTGGGCACCGACGTGCCCGGCCTGGACCTGGTCCCGAGCAACATCGACCTGTCTGCCGCCGAGGTGCAGCTGGTCAGCGAGGTCGCCCGCGAGCAGACCCTGCTGCGCAAGCTGGACTCGGTGCGCGACGAGTACGACTACGTCCTCATCGACTGCCAGCCCTCGCTGGGCCTGCTCACCGTCAACGCCCTGACCGCGGCGCACGGCGTGGTGATCCCGCTGGAGTGCGAGTTCTTCTCGCTGCGCGGCGTGGCGCTGCTGGTGGACACCATCGACAAGGTCAAGGAGCGGCTCAACCCGGAGCTGGAGATCGACGGCATCCTCGCCACGATGTACGACTCGCGGACCGTGCACTGCCGCGAGGTGTTCAGCCGCGTCGTCGAGGCATTCGGCGACACCGTCTTCCAGACCGTCATCCACCGCACCGTGCGCTTCCCGGAGACCACCGTCGCCGGTCAGCCCATCACCACCTGGGCGCCGACCTCCTCGGGTGCGGCCGCCTACCGCGACCTGGCGAAGGAGGTCATCTCCCTGTGACACGTCGACCCGTGCTGCCGGGTGCCGACGAGCTGTTCCGGCGCACCGACACCCCGCCGGCGGCAGAGGTCACCGAGCTGACCCCGCTGAGCTCCACGGCGGCGTCCTCGGCGCTGCGCACGTCCCGCCGGGCGGCGGCCGGGCCGGAGCCCGAGCAGCCGGCGTCGCTGACGCTGGTGCCCGGCGGCGCCCCCGCCGACCCGCTGGCCGCGTTCCGCGCCCCGGCGCCGCCGCCCGCGCCGGCGCCCGGGGCCCGCACCCGCGGCAAGGCCGCCCGCGCCAGCGGCGCCGGCCGGACCCGGCACGACGAGAAGATCACCGTCTACATCTCCGCCGAGGACCTGCTGGCGCTGGAGAGCGCGCGGCTGTCGCTGCGGGCGGAGCACGGCGTCGCCGCCGACCGCGGCCGGATCGTCCGCGAGGCGGTGTCGGTGCTGCTCGCCGACCTGGCCGAGAACGGCGAGGACTCCGTCCTGGTGCGCCGCCTCAAGGGTTGAGGCGGGCGGGGGCATACCCTTGCCCTCCGTGAGCGGAGAAGCGCGCGCGGTCGTGACCGCGCCGCAGCCGGCCGACGCCGGCCGCTTCACCGTGCGGCTCACCAACTTCGAGGGCCCGTTCGACCTGCTGCTCCAGCTGATCGGCCGCCACCAGCTCGACGTCACCGAGATCGCGCTGTCGGTGGTCACCGACGAGTTCATCGCCCACCTGCGGGCGCTCGGCGACGAGCTCGACCTCGACCAGGCCAGCGAGTTCCTCGTCGTCGCGGCCACGCTGCTCGACCTCAAGGCCGCCCGGCTGCTGCCGGCCGCGGAGATCGAGGACGAGGAGGACCTCGAGCTGCTCGAGGCCCGCGACCTGCTCTTCGCCCGGCTGCTGCAGTACCGGGCGTACAAGGAGGCCGCCGCGGTGCTGCGCGAGCGGGAGGCGGTCGCCGTCCGCCGGCACCCGCGCGAGGCGCCGCTGGAGCCGCGGTTCGCCGCGGCGCTGCCCGAGGTGCTGCTCGGCGTGACACCCGAGCGGTTCGCCGCGCTCGCCGCGCGGGCGCTCACGCCGAAGGAGCCGCCGACGGTGGGGGTCACCCACCTGCACGCGCCGCCGGTCAGCGTCGCCGAGCAGCTGCTCGCCGTCCGCTCGGCGCTGCTCGGTGCGGGCACCGTGACCTTCCGCGCCCTCACCGGGGACTGCGCCTCCACGCTGGAGGTCGTGGCCCGCTTCCTCGCGCTGCTCGAGCTCTACCGGCAGCAGCGGGTCACCTTCACCCAGCTCACCCCGCTGGGCGAGCTGCACGTGCGCTGGACGGGGCCGGCCACGGTCGCCGCGGTGGTCGACCTCGGCGGGGCGGCCGACGACGGGCGGGTCGCGTCGTGACCGGGCCGGAGGAGCGCGGTCCCGTCTCGTGGGAGGCGCTGGCCGCGGAGCTGGCGGCCACCCGCGAGGAGGCCGCCGACCGGCCCGACGCCGACCCCGCCGTGTGGGACGCCGTCGCCGCGGAGCTGGCCGCCCGGGTGGCCGAGCGCCCCGCGCCGCCGGCCGACGACGTCCCGCCGGTGCCGGACGAGCCGATGGTCCTGCCGGGGATGCCCGAGCCGGAGCCCGGACCCGAGCCGGAGCCGGCGGAGGAGCCGGCGGAGGAGCTCGACCCCGACGAGCTGCGCGGCGGCCTGGAGGCGCTGCTGTTCGTCGCCGACGGCCCGGTGGACGAGGCGACGCTCGCCGCCGCGCTGCGCGTCGCGGTCCCCCGGGTGCGCACCGCGCTGACCGAGCTCGCCACCGGCTACGACGAGCGCCGGTCGGGCATCGTGCTGCGCCGGGCGGGGGAGGGGTGGCGGCTCTACACCCGCGAGGACTTCGCGCCCGTCGTCGAGCGCCACCTGACCGGCGCCACGCGCAGCCGGCTCACCCAGGCGGCGCTGGAGACCCTCGCCGTCATCGCCTACCGGCAGCCGGTGACGCGGGCGCGGGTGTCGGCGATCCGCGGTGTCGGCGTCGACGGGGTCATGCGCACGCTGCTCTCCCGCGGACTGGTCACCGAGGTGGGCACCGACCCCGACAGCGGCGGCGGCCTCTACGGGACGACGCCGCTGTTCCTCGAGCGGCTCGGGCTGACCGGCCTGCACGAGCTGCCGCCGCTCGCGCCGCTGCTGCCCGACGCGGCCGACGTCGCCCGGGAGACCCCCGAGGGCTGACCCGGCGCCCGCCCGGTCGCGGCGACCGGCGTCCGCCCGCGGGGTGGGAGACTGGAGGGGATGGACACCGCAGCGCATCCCGACGACCTCCCCGGCACCCCCGGCGGGGAGGGCTGGTCGGAGCAGATGGAGCTCGCTCCCGCCCACCCCGGCGACCAGGCGCCCTCCGCGAGCCCCGAGCGCGAGGGGGAGCGGCTGCAGAAGGTGCTCGCCCGCGCCGGCGTCGGCTCGCGGCGGGTCTGCGAGGACATGATCGACCGCGGGCGGATCAGCGTGAACGGCGCGGTCGTCACCGTGCAGGGCATGCGGGTCGACCCGGCCAGGGACAGGATCGCCGTCGACGGGCAGCGGATCGAGCTGCGCGACGACCGGGTCACCTACGCGCTGAACAAGCCCGCCGGGGTGATCACGGCGATGAGCGACGACCGCGCCCGGCCCACCGTCGGCGACATCGTCGGCGACCTCGCGCCCGGCCTGGTGCACGTGGGCCGGCTCGACCAGGACACCGAGGGCCTGCTGCTGGTCACCAACGACGGCGAGCTCGCCCACCGGCTGGCCCACCCCAGCTACGAGGTGCGCAAGACCTACCTCGCGCAGGTGTCGGGGTCGGTCCGGCGCGACCTGCACCGCAGGCTGCGCGCCGGGATCGAGCTGGAGGACGGCCCGGTGCGGGTCGACTCCTTCCGGGTGGTCGACACCCACGCCGGGCAGTCGGTGGTGGAGGTCGTGCTGCACGAGGGCCGCAAGCACATCGTGCGGCGGCTGCTGGCCGCGGTGGACCTGCCGGTCTCCCGGCTCACCCGCACCGCCGTCGGCCCGATCTCGCTGCAGCGGATGCGCAGCGGCTCGATCCGCCGGCTCACCCGCCAGGAGGTCGGCGCGCTCGAGGAGCTCGTCGGGCTCTGACGCAGGGACCCCGGACCGGTCAGGACGCCGGGCCCGGCGGGGCGGTGGACGCCCGCCGGAGCAGGGAGGTCGTCAGGGTGCGGTGCCGGCGGGGGAGCTCCTCGCCGGAGATGAGGGCGAGGAGCATCTCCGCGGCCTCCCTGCCCATCTGCCGAATCGGCTGCTGCACCGTGGTGAGCGGGGGATCGGCGAGCGCGGACTCCGGGATGTCGTCGAAGCCCACGACCGAGAGCCGGCGCGGCACGTCCACGCCGAGCTCGGCCGCGACCTCGAGGGTCGCCAGCGCCGAGAGGTCGTTCGCCGCGAAGACCGCGGTCGGCGGGGACGGGTGCGTGAGCAGCTCGTGGGCGGCCTTCCGGGCGATCTCCGGGTCGAAGCCGCCGGACCGCACCAGCGCCTCGTCCACGGGCAGCCCCGCGGCGGCGAGCGCCTCGCGGTAGCCCTGCTCCCGCTGCTGCGCGGACAGCAGGTCCGAGCGCCCCGTGATCGTGCCGATGCGGGTGTGCCCCAGCCCGATCAGGTGCTCCACGCCGAGCCGGGCGCCCTGCAGGTTGTCGGCGGCGACCGAGGGCAGCCCGGCGGGACCGGTGTGCGGGTCGACCGCCACCACCGGTCCGTCGGACTGCACGTCGGTCACCGTCGGGGTGACGAGGACGGCGCCGTCGACGAGGCTGCCCATCAGCCGGGACAGCGACCGGCGCTCCCAGCCCACCCGCGCCTCGACGTGCCCGCCGGCGGAGTAGGCGATCAGCTCGTAGCCGGAGCCGTGGATCCCGTCGGCGACCCCCTTGAGGACCTCGGTGCTGAAGGGCTCGAAGTCCATGACGAGGACGCCGACGACGTTGGTCCGGCGGTTGCGCAGGCTCCGCGCGACGAGGCTCGCCTCGTAGCCGAGCCGGGTGATGACCCGGGTCACGTGGTCGACGGTCTCGGCGGAGACGCCGTACCGGCCGTTGATGACCTTGGAGACGGTGGAGATCGAGACGCCGGCCTCCGCGGCCACCTGCTGCATCGTCACCCGGCCGCGGGGGGCCGGCAGCGGGGAGTCCGCGGTGGCCGGTCCCTCTCCCGGTCCCACCACGAGTCCCGGGCCGACGACGTCGTCCCGGGGGGCATCGAGTTCCATGGTCCTCTTCTCGGTCAGGCCCTCGGTGGTCACAGTGCCAGAGGAGGGGGCTGCGCTGTCCAGGACATCGGCTGGGACATCGGTGGTGGCGGGCCCGGCCCGGAGCCGTCCTCGCGGCGGCTCCGGGCCGCGCCGGCTCAGCCCATCACCGCCCCCTGGAGCCCGCTGACGATGCGCCGCTGCATGGCGAGGAACAGCATCAGCGCGGGGATCATCGCGATGGTCGTGAACGCCAGGACCCCCGCGGTGTCGGCCGAGTGCTCGGTCGAGTAGTCGGCCACGCCCAGCGGGAGGGTGCGCATGTCCCCCTGGAGCAGCAGGAGCGGCAGCAGGTAGGCGTTCCACGAGGCGACGAAGGCCAGGACGCCGACGGTGACCAGGCCGGGCATCGACAGCGGCAGCGCGATCCGCCAGAAGATGCCGACCCGGGAGGCGCCGTCGAGCATGGCCGCCTCCTCGACCTCCTTCGGCAACGCCATCAGGAACGGCCGCAGGATCACCACCGTCGTCGGCAGCGCGAACGCCGCCTGCGGCAGGGCGATCCCCCACCAGGTGTTGCCCAGCTGCAGGTCCCGCGTCACGAGGATGAACAGCGGGACGATGGCCACGGCCGCCGGGAAGAGCAGCCCCAGGACGAACACCAGGAACAGCGGTTCACGGAACCGGAACTGGTAGCGCGCCAGGGGGTAGGCGGCCATCACGCCGGCGAGCACCGCCACCGCCGTGGTGATGAGCGCGACCACCGTCGAGTTCAGCGCGTAGGTCCAGAAGTCGGGGTTGGTGAGGACGCCCCGGTAGTTGTCCAGCACCCACGGGTCGGGGAGCCCGGCCGGGTCGCGCGCCAGCTGCTCGTTGCTCCGGAAGCCGCCGAGCGCCCCGTAGAGCACCGGCCCGAGCGTGACCGCCACGACGGCGGCCGCCACCAGGTAGACCAGCGGGCCGCCCCGCCCGTACGTCGTCGCCCGTCGTGCCATCACCGGGCCTCCTTCTCGCGGATCTCCAGCAGGTTCACGTGTCCACCTTGGTGTCGCGGCGCAGCACCAGGAACTGGTAGGCGACGGCCAGCGCGAACCCGATCAGGAACAGCACGACCGACGCGGCCCCGGCGATGCCGAAGTTGCTCCGCTGCGTGCCCTGGCTGACGAGGTAGGTCGCCATCGTGGTCGTCGCGTTCGCCGGCCCGCCGCCGGTCAGGATCCAGACCATGTCGAAGAGCTGCAGCGAGCCGATCATGGACAGGAAGACCCAGGTCCGGATGGTCGGCGCGAGCAGCGGGATCGCGATCCGGCGCTGGGTCTGCCACCACGAGGCGCCGTCGAGCTGCGCGGCCTCGGAGAGCTCGTCGGGGACCCCCTGCAGGCCGGCCAGGAACAGCAGCACGGCCAGACCCAGGTACTTCCACGTGAGCACCACGAAGACCGTGGCCAGCGCCAGGTCGGGGGTGCCGAGGAAGCCCTGCTCGGGGACCGGGATCCCCACCGAGCCCAGCATGGTCTCGAGGAGTCCGGACCGGGGCTGCAGCAGCTGGAACCACACGACGCCGGCGATGACCTCGGCGAGGACGTACGGGACGAAGATGATCGTCCGCAGCAGCCCCCGCCCGCTGATGCGGCGGTTGAGCAGCAGCGCCAGCGCCAGCCCCAGCGGCAGCTGCACGAGGATCGACGCGAAGACGATGAGGAAGTTGTGCACCACCGCGTCGGTGAAGACGTCGTCGGCCAGCACGCGGGCGTAGTTCTCCAGGCCGACGAAGTCCACCATCGGGCCGAAGCCCTTCCAGCGGTAGAACGACATCCGGGCCGCGGAGAAGACCGGGTAGACGACGAAGACGGCCATCAGCGCCAGGGCCGGCGCCACGAAGAAGAGGATCTCCAGGCGCTTGCGGCCCGTGTCGCGACGGGGGCGGCCGGTCCCACCGGGGGACCGGCCGGTCACCCGGCGCGCGTCCGCGCGCCGGGTGACCGCTGCCCCCGGGTCCGCCGCCGTGACGGCGCCCTGGGAGGTCATGGTCGGATCACTGCTCCTGGTCGGCGGCCTGCTGGGTCTGGTCCACGATGTCCTGCGGCGTCGCCTCGCCGGCGAACATCAGGGCGATCGCGTCGTTCATCGCACCGCCGACGGAGGCCCCGAAGGCGGTGTCGAAGTAGAGCTGCACGTACGGCGCCGCGTCGCGGACCTCGAGCAGCTGGGCGAGGGCCGGGTCGGAGACGGCGCCCGCGGCGGCGGGGTTCGTCGGCAGACCCATGTCGTTCTCGGCGAAGCCGGTCTGCACCTCGTCGGAGAGCAGGTACTTCACGAGGTCGACCGCCGCGTCGGGAGCCTCCTGCGAGACCGCCCACGCGTCGCCACCACCGAGCTGGGCGTCGGGGTCACCCTCGCCGCCCTGGACCGCCGGGAACGGGAACCAGCCGGTCTTGTCGCCGAGGCCCTGGCCGTCCTCGGTGAGGCCCTGCATGACGCCGGGCTCCCAGTGGCCGGTCAGCTCCATCGCGACCTGCCCGGTCGCGAGCAGGCCGGAGGCCGAGGTGGCACCCTCCTGCGCCGGCGTCGTCAGGAAGCCGGGGTTGAAGGGCTCGGTGCCGATCAGCGACTCGAGCTCCTCGCCCGCCTGGACGAAGCACGGGTCGGAGAAGTCGAGGCTGGTGACGGCGTCGGTCAGCACGTCCTCGGAGCAGGCGCGCACCGCCGTGTAGTACCAGTAGTGGGCGGCCGGCCACTTGTCGCCCGCGCCGAGCGAGATCGGCGTGATGCCGGCGCCCTTGAGGGTCTCGATGGTGGAGGCCAGCTCCTCCATCGTGGTCGGCGGCGCCGTGATGCCCGCCTGCTGGAAGAGCTCGGTGTTGTACCAGAAGCCCACGACGCCGACGGAGAACGGCAGCGCGTAGGTCTGGTCCTCGACCTGCCAGCCCGACACCTGGCCGCCGATCTTCTCGATCTCCTCGGCCGCGTCCTCGGACAGGTCGCGGACCATGCCGGCCTCCACGTGGTCGGCGAGCTCACCGCCGCCGCGCTCCATGTAGACGTCCGGCACGTCGCCGCTCTGGAACGCCGCCTCGAGCTTGTCGACCATGTCCTCGTGGGCCATGGCGACGACCTCGACCTCGACGCCGGGGTTGGCCTCCTCGAAGTCGGCGGCCACCTGCTCGTAGTAGCCCTTGCCGGGCTCGTTGTTCGAGTTGTGCCACCAGGTGATCGTGTTGTCGTCGCCCCCGGAGGCGCTGCTGTCGCCACCGCCGCAGGCAGTGGCCGTCAGCAGCACCGCGCTGCTGCACAGCACCGAGAGGGCTGCTCGTCCCGAACGCCGCATGTCTGACTCCTTCGTCCTTCGCACGCCGCGGTGGCGTGGAACACACCAACGAAGGTCGCAGCCGGGACTTGCGCTGTCAATCGTTGTCGATAACGATTTCCTCGTGACCTGTTCCACATCTACGGACGCCGTCCGCCGCATCGAGGGCACCGTCATCGTGCGCTCCGCCGACGGCTCGCCCTGCCCCGACACGGACGTGCTGGTCGAGCAGGTCCGGCACGACGTCGCCTTCGGCAACATCGGCTTCGACTTCGTCGGGCTGGCCAACGGCGAGCACGGCGAGGGGCGCGAGAACGTCTTCGGCGGAGCCGACCCGGAGGCGGCCGAGCGGCTCGAGGACCTCTGGCTGGACGTGTTCAACACCGCGACCCTGCCGTTCTACTGGGCCGGCTTCGAGCCGGTCGAGGGGCAGCCCGACACCCGGCGCCTGCAGGCGGCGGCCGCGTGGTTCCGCGACCGGGGGGTGTCCGTCAAGGGCCACCCGCTGGTCTGGCACACGCTCGCCCCGGACTGGCTGGTGGAGTACTCCGACGACGAGGTCGAGGAGATCGTGCGGGCGCGGGTCCGGCGCGAGGTCACGTCCTTCGCGGGCCTGGTGGACACGTGGGACGCGATCAACGAGGTCGTGATCATGCCGGTGTTCGCGAACGAGGACCGGCAGAACGCGATCACCCGGCTGAGCCGCCGCATCGGCCGCATCCCGACCATCCGCCTGGCCTTCGAGGAGGCCCGCCGGGCGAACCCGGCGACGACCCTCGTGCTCAACGACTTCAACCTCTCGACGGCGTACGAGTGCCTGGTCGAGGGGGTGCTCGAGGCCGGCGTGCAGGTCGACGCGATCGGGCTGCAGAGCCACATGCACCAGGGCTACTGGGGCGAGGAGCGGACGCAGGAGGTCCTCGAGCGGTTCGCCCGCTACGGCCTCCCGCTGCACTGGACCGAGACGACGCTGGTGTCCGGCGACCTGATGCCCCCGGAGATCGTCGACCTCAACGACCACCAGGTCGACGAGTGGCCCTCGACCCCCGAGGGCGAACAGCGGCAGGCCGACGAGATCGTCCGCCACTACCGGACGCTGCTGTCCCACCCCGCGGTCGAGGCCGTGACCTACTGGGGGATCACCGACCGGGGGGCCTGGCTCGGCGCCCCCGCGGGACTGGTGCGGGCCGACGGCACCCCCAAGCCGGCCTACGACGCCCTGCGGGGCCTGGTCAAGGACGAGTGGTGGCTCGCGCCGACCCGGCTGCGGACCGACGCCGAGGGCCGGGTCGCCGTGCGGGGGTGGGCCGGCGACTACACGGTGTCGATGGGCGACCGCTCCGCGTCGTGGCGGCTGCGGCCGGACGCGCCGCTGTCGGAGGTCACCCTGGCCTGACCGCCGCACCACCCGGCCGCACCAGCAACGCACGAGACAGGACGGACTCCCCCACAGCATGGGCACCAACGACGACACCGGCAGGAACACCCAGCAGGCGCCCTGGCGCGACACCGACCTCCCCGCCCGGGACAGGGTGGCGGACCTGATCCGGCGCATGACGCTGGAGGAGAAGGTCGCCCAGCTCTACGGCGTCTGGGTGGGCATCGACGCGACCGCGGGCGAGGTCGCGCCGCACCAGCACGAGATGGCCGCCGCGCCGGTGGACTGGGAGGAGCTGATCCGCAGCGGGCTCGGGCAGCTGACCCGCCCGTTCGGCACCGCGCCGGTCGACCCGCTGGTGGGGGCCAAGGGCCTCGCGGAGAGCCAGCGGGCGATCACGGCCGCCGGGCGCCACGGGATCCCCGCCCTGGTGCACGAGGAGTGCCTCACCGGGCTCGCGGCGTGGACCGCGACCGCGTTCCCCTCGCCGCTGTGCTGGGGAGCCAGCTTCGACCCGGACCTCGTCGAGCGCATGGGCGCGCTGATCGGGCAGGGCATGCGCCGGCTCGGCGTCCACCAGGGGCTCGCCCCGGTGCTCGACGTCGCCCGCGACCTGCGCTGGGGCCGGGTCGAGGAGACCATCGGCGAGGACCCGCACCTGGTCGGCACCATCGGCAGCGCCTACGTCCGCGGCCTGCAGTCCAGCGGCATCGTGGCCACCCTCAAGCACTTCGTCGGCTACTCCGCCTCGCGGGCGGGGCGCAACCTCGCGCCCGTCTCCGCCGGGCCCCGGGAGATCGCCGACGTGCTCCTCCCGCCGTTCGAGATGGCGCTGCGGGCCGGTGCCCGCTCGGTGATGAACTCCTACACCGACGTCGACGGCGTGCCCGCGGCGGCGGACCCGGCGCTGCTCACGACCCTGCTGCGGGAGACCTACGGGTTCACCGGCACCGTGGTCGCCGACTACTTCTCCATCGCCTTCCTGCAGACCCTGCACGGCGTCGCCGGGTCGCCGGCGGAGGCGGCCGCGCGCGCCCTCGAGGCCGGCATCGACGTGGAGCTGCCGACCGTGGCCTGCTACGGCCAGCCGCTGGTCGAGGCGGTGCGCGGCGGGGCCGTCGACGAGGGCCTGGTGGACCGGGCGCTGCGCCGGGTGCTGCTGCAGAAGTGCGAGCTGGGCCTGCTCGACCCCGACTGGTCGCCGGACTCGCCGGCCGTCGTCGACGGCGCGGTCGACCTCGACTCCGCGGAGTCCCGGGCCGTCGCCGGGGAGCTCGCCCGCCGCTCGGTGGTGCTGCTGGCCAACGACGGGACGCTGCCGCTGCGGGCGGGGCTCCGCCTGGCGGTGGTGGGTCCCCGCGCCGACACCGCGCAGGCGATGCTGGGCTGCTACTCCTTCCCGATGCACGTCGGCGTGCACCACCCCGACGTGCCCGTGGGCGTCGACATCCCGACGCTCGCCGACGCGCTGCGGGCGGCTCCGGAGGCGTTCGACGTCGTGGTCGCCGAGGGCTGCCCGGTGCTGGGCGGCGACGACGAGGGCATCGCGGCCGCCGCGCGCGCCGCGGCCGACGCCGACGTCTGCGTCGCCGTCCTCGGTGACCAGGCCGGCCTGTTCGGCAACGGCACCTCGGGGGAGGGCTGCGACGCGGTCGACCTGCGGCTGCCCGGCCGCCAGGAGGAGCTGCTCGAGGCCCTGCTCGCGACCGGGAAGCCGGTCGTGCTGGTCCTGCTCGTCGGGCGCCCCTACGAGCTGTCGCGCCAGGTCGACCGGCTCGCCGCCGTGGTCTGCGGGTTCTTCCCCGGCGAGGAGGGCGGGCCGGCGGTGGCCGACGTCCTCAGCGGGCGGGTGTCCCCGTCGGGCCGGCTGCCGGTGAGCTTCCCGCGCGCGGGGAGCAGCCAGCCGGCGACCTACCTCGCCGCACCCCTGGGCCGGCGCACCGACGTGAGCACGGTGGACCCGACCCCGCTGTTCCCGTTCGGGCACGGGCTGGGCTACGGCGCCGCCACCTGGGCCGGCGTCCGCGCGGTCGGCGGGCCGGAGTGGGACACCGACGGCACCGCCGAGGTGGAGGTCGAGCTCCGCAACGACACCGACCGCGAGGTCACCGAGGTGGTGCAGGTCTACCTGCACGACCCCGTGGCCGAGGTGGTCCGCCCGGTGCAGGCCCTCCTCGCCGCCCGGCGGGTCGACCTCCCGGCTGGGACCGGCGCGACCGTGCGGTTCACCCTGCACGCCGACCTCACCTCCTTCACCGGGCGTGACGGCGCGCGGATCGTCGAGCCGGGCCAGGTGGAGCTGCGGGTGGGCGCCTCCAGCGCCGACGTGCGGGAGGTGCTGCCGTTCACCCTCACCGGCGGCCGCCGCGCCGTCGGCGTCGACCGCCGGTTGCACCCCGAGAGCGTCGTCCGGCGGAGCGGGGCCTGATGCCGCAGACCGACCTCCCGCTGGAGGAGCTCCGGCGCTACCGCCCGGAGCTCCCGGCCCCGGACGACCTCTGGGACTTCTGGGCGGCGACCCTGGCCGAGGCGGCCGAGCGGCCGCTGGACGTGTCCTGCACGCCGGTCGACGGCGGGCTGCTGACCGTCGAGACCCAGGACGTGTCCTTCGCCGGCTCCGGCGGGTCGGAGGTCCGCGCCTGGCTGCACCTGCCCGCCCGTGCGCTGCGCGGGGACGGCCCGCTGCCCGGGGTCGTCCAGTTCCAGGGCTACAACGGCGGGCGGGGACTGCCCCACGAGCACGTCCTCTGGGCGTCGGCGGGGTACGCGCAGCTCGTCGTCGACACCCGCGGCCAGGGGAGCGGCTGGGCCGTGGGGAGCACCGGCGACCCGGTCGGCTCCGCCGCCGCGCAGCCCGGGTTCACGACCCGCGGCGTGCTCGCACCGGAGGACTACTACTACCGGCGCGTCTACACCGACGCGACGAGGGCGCTCGAGGTGCTCCGGAGCCACCCGGAGGTCGACGGCGAGCGGGTCGCGGTGACCGGCATCAGCCAGGGCGGCGGGATCGCGCTGGCCGTCGCCGCGCTCGCCGACGGGGTGCGGGCGGTCATGCCCGACGTGCCGTTCCTCTGCGACTTCCCCCGGGCGGCGCGCATCGCCGCCGGCGACCCGTACGCCGAGATCTCCCGGTACCTCGGGGCCCACCGCGACCACGTGGACCGCGTCTTCCGGACGCTCTCCTACTTCGACGGCGCGGTCCTCGGCCGCAGGGCGTCCGCGCCGGCCCTGTTCTCCGTCGCCCTCATGGACGAGATCTGCCCGCCGTCGACGGTCTTCGCGGCGTACGCCGCCTACGGCGGGCCCAAGGAGATCGAGGTCTACCCGTTCAACGACCACGAGGGCGGGCAGGCCTTCCAGCAGCGGGCGCAGCTGGCCTGGCTGGGCGGGGTGCTCGGGGCGCGGGGGGTCTGATGCTGCGCGCACGCCTCGCCGTCGACCCGGCGCGACCGGTGGGCCCGGTGTCCCGCCGGCTCTTCGGCGCGTTCGTCGAGCACATGGGACGCGGCGTGTACGGCGGCATCCACGAGCCGGGGCACCCGCAGGCCGACGAGGACGGCTTCCGCCGGGACGTGGTCGACCTGGTCCGGGAGCTCGGGGTGACCACGGTCCGGTACCCCGGCGGGAACTTCGTCTCCGGCTTCCGGTGGGAGGACAGCGTGGGGCCGCGGGACCAGCGCCCCGTCCGGCTCAACCTCGCCTGGCACAGCACGGAGACCAACGAGGTCGGGCTGCACGAGTTCGCCGCGTGGCTGGAGCGGGTCGGCGCCGAGCTCATGCTGGCCGTCAACCTCGGCACCCGGGGCACGCTCGAGGCGCTGGACCTGCTCGAGTACGCGAACGTGCCCGCCGGGACCACGCTCGCCGACCAGCGGGTCCGCAACGGCCGCCCGCAGCCGTTCGACGTCCGGATGTGGTGCCTGGGCAACGAGATGGACGGCCCGTGGCAGCTCGGCCAGCTGTCGGCGGAGGACTACGGCAAGCTCGCCGCCCGGACCGCGAAGGCCATGCGCCAGCTCGACCCGGGCCTCGAGCTGGTGGCCTGCGGCTCGTCCGGCGCCGGCATGCCGACCTTCGGCGAGTGGGAGCGGACCGTCCTCACCCACGCCTACGACGACGTGGACTACATCTCCTGCCACGCGTACTACGAGGAGAAGGACGGCGACCTCGGCTCCTTCCTCGCCTCCGCGACGGACATGGACCGGTTCATCGAGACCGTCGTCGCCACCGCCGACCACGTGAAGGCCGTGCGCAAGAGCCCCCGGACGATCGACATCTCGTTCGACGAGTGGAACGTCTGGTACCTGTCGAAGGTCCCGGCCGGCCTCGCCAAGCGCATCGACGACTGGCCCCTCGCGCCACCCGTCAGCGAGGAGCCCTACACCGTGGCCGACGGCGTCGTCGTCGGGAGCCTGCTGATGTCGCTGCTCCGGCACGCCGACCGGGTCACGAGCGCCTCGCTCGCCCAGCTCGTCAACGTGATCGCCCCGATCGCGGCCGAGCCGCACGGACCGGCGTGGCGCAAGGCGACGTTCTTCCCGTTCGCGACGACCGCCCGCCTGGCGCGCGGCGTCTCCCTCCGGGTGGACGTCGACTGCCCCGGCTCCGACACCGCCGAGTACGGCGAGGTGCCGGTCGTCGACGCCGCCGCCACGACCGACGACGGCCGGGCCGCGCTCTTCCTCGTGAACCGCTCGCAGACGGAGGAGGCGGAGGTCACCGTCGACCTCGCCCCGCTGGGGGTGGGCGCCGTCGAGGAGGCGCTGACCCTCTCCGACCCAGACCCGTACGCGGCGAACACGAGCGACGACCAGGACCGGGTCCGGCTGCGGCCCAACGACCGGGCAGCCGTGACCGGGGGCAGCCTCCGGGTCGTCCTGCCGCCGGTCTCCTGGACGGCGCTCTCCCTCTCCTGACCGCGAACCCCGACGCCCCCCGACCACCGACCAGCACGACCGGCACCGTCGCCGTACCCCTGAGGAGCACCCCATGGCCACCGTCACCTACGACTCCGCGACCCGCCGCTACGCCGGCGCGGAGCGCCCCGCCGTCGACGCGCTCGACCTGGAGGTCGCCGACGGCGAGTTCCTCGTGCTGGTCGGCCCGTCGGGCTGCGGCAAGTCCACGTCGCTCCGGATGCTGGCCGGTCTCGAGGACGTCGACGGCGGCCGCATCCTCATCGGCGACCGGGACGTCACCGACCTGCCGCCCAAGGACCGTGACATCGCGATGGTCTTCCAGAACTACGCGCTGTACCCGCACATGACCGTCGCCGACAACATGGCCTTCGGGCTGAAGATGGCCGGGGTCGGCAGGGCCGAGTCGGCCTCGCGGGTGCGCGAGGCGGCCCGGCTGCTCGACCTCGAGCAGTACCTCGACCGCAGGCCGAAGGCCCTCTCGGGCGGTCAGCGGCAGCGGGTCGCGATGGGCCGGGCGATCGTCCGCCGGCCGCAGGCCTTCCTCATGGACGAGCCGCTGTCCAACCTCGACGCCAAGCTGCGGGTGCAGACCCGCACCCAGATCGCGTCGCTGCAGCGCCGGCTGGGCACCACCACGGTGTACGTCACCCACGACCAGACCGAGGCGATGACCATGGGCGACCGGGTCGCGGTGCTCCGCGACGGGCTGCTGGTGCAGGTCGGCACGCCGCGCGAGCTCTACGACCGGCCGCGCAACGCGTTCGTCGCGGGCTTCATCGGCTCGCCGGCGATGAACCTCCTCGAGCTGCCGGTCGCCGACGGCGGGGTGCGGCTGGGCGCGGACGTGCACCCGGTGGCCCGCGAGGTCCTGGCCGCGGCCGGCGCGGACCGCGTCGTGCTCGGCGTGCGGCCCGAGGACCTCGAGATGAGCGTGTCGGGCCTGCCCGTGGAGGTCGACGTCGTCGAGGAGCTCGGCGCCGACGCCTTCGTCTACGGGCACGCCGACACCGGGGCGGAGCGGCACCCCGTGACGGTGCGCGTCGACGGCCGCCGTCCCCCGGCCAAGGGCGACGTCCTGCAGGTCGCCCCGCGGCCCGGGCACGTGCACCTGTTCTCCGCCGTCGACGGCGAGCGTCTCGGGTGAGCGTCCTCCCGACCGGCGAGCAGCACGTCCTGCGCAGCGGGGACGCCGAGGCCGTCGTCGTCGAGGTGGGCGGCGGCCTGCGCACCTACACCGCCGGGGGCCGCGACGTCGTCGACGGATACGGCGCGGGGGAGATGGCCCTCGACGTGCGCGGCAACGTGCTGGCGCCCTGGCCCAACCGGCTGCGCGACGGCGTCTGGCACTGGGACGGGCAGGAGCTGCGCACCCCGGTCACCGAGCCGGAGCGGGGGACGGCGATCCACGGGCTGGTCCGCTTCGCGGCCTGGCGGCTGCTGGCCCGCAGCGACGACTCGGTGGTGCTCGAGCACCTGCTGCACCCGCAGACGGGCTACCCGTTCGCGCTGCGGCTGCGGGTCGGGTACGAGCTGTCGGCCGAGGGGCTGCGGGTCACGACGACGGCGACCAACGAGGGGGAGACCGACCTGCCCTACGGCGAGGGCCACCACCCCTACCTCGCCGCGCCGGCCGGGCTGCGGGTCGACGACTGCACCCTGGTGCTCCCCGCCGCGACCCGGCTGACCACCGACGACCGGCTGCTGCCCACCGGCACCGAGCCGGTGGAGGGCACGCCGTTCGACCTGCGCGCGGGGCGCCGGATCGGGGACCTGCGGGTCGACGACTGCTTCACCGACCTCGCGCGCGACGCCGACGGGAACATCGAGGTGCGGTTCACCGGCCCCGACGGCCGCGGCGCCGCGCTGTGGGCCGACGCGTCCTACACGCACCTGCAGGTGTTCACCGGTGACGCCGTCGAGCCGCCGTCGCGGCGCCGTCGCGGCCTGGCCGTCGAGCCGATGACCTGCCCGCCCGACGCGCTCCGCAGCGGCGTGGGCGTGCGCCGGCTGGCGCCGGGGGAGTCGACCACCGGCACCTGGGGGATCCGCCCGCTCTGAACCTGTGCGGCCTTCGTAGCGACAAAGGCACCCAGGGGCTCAGGTCGTCAGAGCGAGGCAGATCCAGCACAGGGGGTCGCCGGCCTCGGCGCGGTCGTCGGGCCAGGACCACTCGGCCGGGTCGAGGAGGACGACCGGCGCCAGGCACACCGACCGGCCCATGACGAGGCCGTCCCCGCTCACCGCGTGCAGGCGGCCCAGGGGCACGCGCAGCGACCCGCCGGTGCGGTAGAAGGGCCGCACCGCATCCGCCCCCACCGTCCAGCGCCCACCGGGCCCGGTGTCCGGGCACCCGGCCCCCTCGGGGACCTGCCGGCCGCCGGTCACCGCAGCACCTCGAGGTCGCCGGGCAGCCGCCGGGCGAGCTCGGCGAGGAACGCGGCGGCGTCGTCGGTGACGGTCGCCGACCCCAGTCGCACGACGACCGGCTGGTGGCCCAGCCGCCGGAGCGCGGTGACGGTCCGGCCCAGCGCCTCGGCGCCCAGCCGGTCGAGGTGGCCGCGGAGGGAGACCGACCCCGCGCTCGGGTCGGTGCGCGCGGTGAGCAGCGGGGGCCGTGGGCCAGACGTCCCGCCGGTGGGCCGCGCGGCGGGGAGCGGTGCCGCCCCGGCCGCTCGCCGGCATCCGACGGCTCGGTGGTGGGCCTCGTCTCGACTCACGCCCCTACCGTGACGATTCCGTCCGTTTCTCCCCAGGGCCCTAGGTCCCCGAGGAGCGATCCATGCCCGTCTTCCGTTATCCCCAACTCATCCTCACACATGCCGGACGACGGTGCCCCCGGCGCCGATGACGGCACCTGGGGGAGGACGGGTCCGGGTGGGTGGCGGGCGGAACCTAGACTCGACCGGGCACCCAGGATCGGGGAGCCCGATCGACCGAGGAGGGTGCACGTGGCCGTACGGGCCATCCGGGGCGCGACACAGGTGGACGCCGACGACCGCGACCAGGTGCTCGAGGCCACCCGCGAGCTGGTGAGCGCCGTGGTGGAGCGCAACGCGCTGCGCTCCGACGACATCATCAGCATCCTGTTCACCGCGACACCGGACCTGGTCTCGGAGTTCCCCGCGCTCGCCGCACGGGAACTGGGCATGGGCGACGTGCCGCTCATCTGCGCCACCGAGATGGCGGTGCCGCACGCGCTGCCGCGGGTGCTGCGGCTGATGGCGCACGTGGAGACCGACCGGCCGCGTGCGGAGATCCAGCACGTGTACCTGCGCGGCGCGGTGGCGCTGCGGCGGGACATCGCCCAGTGAGCGAGGAGACGGGGAGCATGGAGACGACGAGCGGGTTCCGGGGCCAGGTGACCCTCGACGGCCCGTCGGGGACGGGCAAGTCCAGCGTCGCCCGGTCGGTGGCCGCCCGGCTGGGCGCGGCCTACCTCGACACCGGCGCCATGTACCGCGCCGCCACCGTGGCGGTGCTCGACGCCGGCGTCGACCCCGAGGACGCCGCGGCCGTGGCGCGCGTGGTGGCCGGCGCCCGCATCGAGGTGGGGACGGCGGCGGAGACCGAGCGGGTCGAGGTCGACGGCGCCGACGTCGCCGAGCGCATCCGCGGCGCCGAGGTGACCCGGCACGTGTCGGCGGTGTCGGCGGTGCCGTCGGTGCGCCGTCAGCTGGTCGACCAGCAGCGGTCGCTGGTGGGCGCGGTGGGCGCCGTCGTCGTCGAGGGCCGCGACATCGGCACCGTGGTGCTGCCGGAGGCGACGGTGAAGGTGTACCTCACCGCGGCGCCGGAGGCCCGCGCGCAGCGGCGGGCGCTGCAGCTGGGGATCAGCGATCCGGCGGAGGTGGCCGCGCTGGCCGCCGACCTGCGCCGCCGCGACGAGTACGACAGCAGCCGCGCGGACAGCCCGCTGCGGCCGGCCGCGGACGCGGTGATCGTGGACAGCACCGACCTGGGCCGGGAGGCCGTCGTCGACCGGGTGGTCGGGCTGGCGCTCGCGGCGGCCGGCCGGCGAGGGGTGGAGGCATGAGCGAGGAGGGCACCGGCGGTCCGCTGCCGGTGGTGGCGGTCGTCGGCCGCCCCAACGTGGGCAAGTCGACGCTGGTCAACCGGATCCTGGGCCGGCGGGCCGCGGTGGTGCAGGACGTCCCGGGCGTGACCCGCGACCGCATCTCCTACGAGGCGCTGTGGAACGGGCGGCGGTTCACCGTCACCGACACCGGCGGCTGGGACCCGAAGGCCGAGGGGCTGGGCGCGTCGATCACCCGCCAGGCGGAGTTCGCGATGCGCACCGCCGACGTCATCGTGCTCGTCGTCGACAGCACCGTGGGCGCCACCGACACCGACCTGGCCGCCGCGCGGATCCTGCGCCGCAGCGACCGGCCGGTGATCGTCGTGGCCAACAAGGTCGACGACGAGCGCAGCGAGGCCGGCGCCGCCGAGCTGTGGTCGCTGGGGCTGGGGGAGCCGCAGCCGGTCAGCGCGCTGCACGGCCGGGGGTCGGGCGACCTGCTCGACTTGGTCCTCGACGCGCTGCCCGAGGCGCCGCGCGAGCAGCCGGAGGAGGGCGGCCCGCGCCGGGTGGCGCTGGTGGGGCGGCCCAACGTGGGCAAGTCGAGCCTGCTCAACCGGCTGGCCCGGGAGGAGCGCTCGGTCGTCGACTCGGTGGCCGGCACCACCGTGGACCCGGTCGACTCGATCATCACCCTCGGCGGCGAGGAGTGGCGCTTCGTCGACACCGCCGGGCTGCGGCGCAAGGTCAACACCGCCAGCGGCACCGAGTACTACGCCAGCCTGCGCACCGAGGCCGCGATCCAGGCCGCCGAGGTCGCCGTCGTCCTGCTGGCCGCCGACGAGGTCATCAGCGAACAGGACCAGCGGGTGATCACCCAGGTCATCGAGGCGGGGCGTGCGCTGGTCATCGCGTTCAACAAGTGGGACACCCTCGACGAGGACCGGCACGCCCAGCTCGAGCGCGAGATCGAGCGCGACCTCGCCCGCGTGCGCTGGGCCAGCCGGCTGAACATCTCGGCGGCGACCGGCCGCGGGGTGGGCAAGCTGCCCGAGCACCTGCGGGCGGCGCTCGCCTCCTGGGAGACCCGGGTGCCGACGGCGGAGCTCAACGCCTACGTGCGCCAGCTGGTGCAGGAGACGCCGCCCCCGGCCCGCGGCGGGCGCGCGCCGAAGATCAAGTACGTGACCCAGGCCGACGTCCGGCCGCCGCGGTTCGTCGTGTTCTCCACCGGCTTCCTCGAGGCCGGCTACCGGCGGTTCCTCGAGCGCAAGCTGCGCGAGCGGTGGGGCTTCGGCGGCACGCCGATCGACATCTCGGTGAAGGTCCGCGAGGGCCGGGGCGGCGACCGGCGCGGCTGACCGGGGTCAGTCCGCCGGCGCGGGGTCGCTGTCGAAGCGCAGCGGCTCGGTCCGCCGGGGCATGGCCAGCACCGCCAGGGCGATGACGACGGCGGTCAGCGCCGTCGCGACGAAGACGCCGTGCGAGGCCGCGTGCAGGCTGTCCCGGGCGAACTCGGCGACCGCGCCGCCCTGGGACAGCGCGGCGGTCGTGCTGTCGACGTCGGTGGGCACCTGGCCGTCGAGCCCGGGCGGCGGTGCGGCGAAGCGGGCGGCCAGCGTGGTGTTGGCGATCGCGCCGAACACCGCGGCGCCGACCGCCGAGCCCATCGAGCGGGAGAACATGTTGGTGGCGGTGACGACGCCGCGCCGGTCCCAGCCGACGACCGACTGCACCGCGACGATCAGCGGCGCCGACGACAGCCCCAGGCCCGCGCCGGTGACGAACATCCACGCCCCGACCTGCCACAGGTGCGCGCCGGGGGCGAGCAGCGCCGTCCCCGCGGTCCCGAGGACGGCGAGGGCGGTGCCGAGCAGCGCCGTGGTGCGGAACCCGATCCGCAGGTAGAGCCGGCCCGACAGGCTGGCCGCGATCGGCCAGCCGAGGGTGAGGGCCGCGAGCGCGAAGCCGGCCTCCAGCGCGCTGGCGCCGAGCACGCCCTGCGCCCAGGTGGGCAGGTAGGAGCTCAGCCCGATGAGCAGCGCGCCGAGCCCGAAGGCGGCGACGTTGCCGGTGAGCAGGATGCGGCGGCGCAGCACCCACGGCGGCAGCACCGGCTCGGCCGCCCGCCGCTCGACGAGGGCGAAGGCGACCAGCAGGACGACCGCCGTGGCGAGGACCGCGAGGGAGACCGCCGACGTCCAGGCCCAGGCGCTGCCGCCCTGCAGCAGGCCGAGGATGAGCAGCGCGGCGCCGGCCGAGAGCAGCACGGCGCCGGCGGCGTCGAACCGGTGCTCGCGGCGCTCGACCCGCTCGGTCCACCGGCGGAGCAGGGCGACGAAGGCCAGCGCGCCGAGCGGCAGGTTGACCAGGAAGATCCAGCGCCAGGACAGGTGGTCGCTGAAGACGCCGCCGAGCGTGGGCCCCAGCACGGCGGAGATCGCCCACACCGAGGCGAGGTAACCCTGGACGCGGGCGCGCTCCTCGACGGTGTAGATGTCGCCGACGACGGTCATCCCGATCGGCTGGATCGCGCCGGCGCCGATGCCCTGCAGCGCCCGGCCCACGATGAGCGCCGGCATCGACCAGGCCAGGCCGCAGAACACCGAGGCCGCGACGAACACCGCGATGCCGAACAGCAGCACCGGCTTGCGGCCGTGGACGTCGGCGAGCTTGCCGTAGACCGGCACGGTGACCGCCTGCGTGAGCAGGTAGACGCTGAACAGCCAGGGGAACTGGCTGAACCCGCCGAGGTCGTCGACGACGGCGGGCACGGCGGTGGCGATGATCGTGCTGTCGAGCGCGATGAGCGCGGTGCTGAGCATGACCGCGCCGAGCACGGGGCCGCGCTCGGAGCGGAGCCCGACCGAGGCCCGGGTCACGGTTGTCACGAGCAACGACAAAGCCGGGGCGGCGCCGCTCATTCCCGGGCGGCGCGCGCCGGACCACCGGGGAGACCGAGGAGCGGGTGGGGTAACCTGCTCTGGCAGCGATCGGGCGGTGCGAGCCGCCCGGCGCTCGGGCTGTAGCGCAGCTTGGTAGCGCACTTGACTGGGGGTCAAGGGGTCGCAGGTTCAAATCCTGTCAGCCCGACAGCGGGAAACCGCAGCTCAGGGGCCGTGTCCGGAGAGATCCGGAACGGCCCCTGAGCGCTTCCTGGGGCGATTTGACCACCATTGTGACCACCATCAGCCGACCCTGAGTTCCCGTCGGTGCAGGCCAGACAGCCGTGGAGGCCCTCCCCGAGCTGGGCATCTCGGTGACGGAGAGCGATTGCGGCTACCGGTCGAGGTCGTCGCCGAGCAGGTCCATGGCCTGGCGGGCAACGTCGGGGGAGACGTGGCCGTAGATGTCGCCGGTGATGGCGATCGAGCTGTGGCCGAGGATCTCGAAGACCACCTTCAGCGGGACGCCGCCGGTGAGCAGCACGCTCGCCGCCGAGTGGCGCAAAGTGTGCAGCCCCGCCCTCGGCAGGCCGGCCTTCGTCGCCGCCACCCGCAGGGCCCGGAAGGCGTTCCGGGGATCGCAGGGCTCGCCGAACTCCGTGGTGAACACGAAGCCGGTCTCGCGCCACGCCGCGCCGGCTCGGCGCCGCTCGCGTCCTGGGCGGCGTGCACGGCCCGCAGCAGGTGCTCGGCGGGCGAGCTGATGGGCACGACGTGCTTGGACTTCGCGGTCTTGGGCTCGGTGACGACCAACGCTCCGTCGATCCGCGACAGCGTGCCGCGGACGCGCAGGGTGTGCCGCTCGAGGTCCACGTCGGACCAGCGCAGGGCAAGGGCCTCGCCGCGGCGCAGGCCGGTGTGCACCAGCAGCGCGAACAGCGGCGCGTAGCGGGTGCCGCGCGCGGCTTGCAGCAGAGCGGCGACCTGCACCGGCGTCAGGTGCGGGGCCTCCTTGATCGTGACCCGAGGCCGGCGGACCGCCGCGGCCGGATTGGACGCCAGCGCACCGTCGCGGACGGCGGTGTCCAGGATCGCTCGCAGAATCGTGTAGGCGGACCGGATCGTGGACTCCGCCAGGCCCTTGCGCCGGAGCTCGACCACCCAGCCCTCGACATGGGAGGGGCGGACCCTGTCCAGCGGCAGCCGTCCGAGAGGACTGCTGAGGATGTGGGTGCGGGCGACGCCGGCGTACATGACCTTGGTGTTGCGCTTGCGCTCGGACGCCTCCAACGACGTGCCGATCCAGTGCTGGGTGAAGGCCGCGACCGTCTCCTTCCGGTCGCGCGCCGGTTGCCCGCCCTCGATCCGCTTCCGGATCTCGGCGGCCTTGGCCCGCGCCTCCCGTGCCGTTTCGCCGTAGACGGTGTGCCGGCTCGCCCGGCCGGAGTCGTCGGTGACGCGGAGGTTGATCTGCCAGCGTCCGTCGGGCCGATGGCGCGGGGTCGAGCCCTCGCTGTTACCTCGTCGCCTGCTCGTCGACCGTGCTCGTGGCGTCTGAGGGCTCACCGCTGGCTCCTCCCTCGCCGCTCACCGAAGGACGAGTGTCGTGGGAAGGAGGGCTGCCCACCGTGGGGAGTCCACAGGTCACTCGGCCTGCGCCGGGGTGTGGACAAAGTCGAACAGCGCGCCCTGGTGCGGGCTCGTTTGGCTGCCTCGGCGCTGGCGCAGAGCTGGCGATGGTGGCGGGGGAGCCTGGAGGCGATCGACGTAGCGCTCGAGTTCTGCGCGCGGGAGACGGCAGCTGCGGCCGATGTGCACCGGCCGCAGGTCGCCGGCCTTCATGAGCGCATAGATCGTCGTGCGGCCGATGCGGAGGACCGTCGCCGCTTCCGCGGGCGTGAGCAGCAGGGGACTGCTGGCCAGCACATCCTGAAGGGGCTCCGGGTCGCCCATGTCCTCTCCCTCCCGGTTCGTTCGTTCCGCCCGCCGGCGGCGGACAGCGGCCACGCGCGGACGGCGGCTCAAGCGGTGCGTCCGTCGACGATGGGGGAGCGGCCTCGGGTGCCTCTCCAGTGCTTCTGCGACCAGGGATGTGCTGTCGACACGGCAGGGCAGCTCGGGGCTGCGACGGTCCTCCAGTTCCCGGAGCCTCAACTGGAGAAGGCCGCTCAGGACGCGTCCGAAGGCGGTCCGGAGATCGGCGCCATCAGTAGGCCTCCGGTACGCCCCTTGCCTCAGGCGCACTCGTCACCGGGATGTGTGTCGGGGACCCCAGATCGCGCGGCGCTCGTCGGCGGCTCGGAGGCGGACGTAGGGGCGGCGGTTGTAGGCCTCGAGGACGGCGTCGAGTGCCACGGACAGTCCGGAGAGGTCGCGGTCGTAGATCCGCCCGTCGTCGAGTTGCTGGGCGAGCTCCTGCAGCGCCTGGGGCCAGTCCCGGCGAGTGAGCGGCAGCCGCGTCGGGACCTCCACGCGCCGCTCGACGACCTGGACTGCGCTACGGCCGGAGGCCGCGGCCCGTGCTTGCTCCCAGGCGCGTTGCCGGCATGCCGGTGAGCACCAGGTGGGGATGCGCCCGCGAGCCTTCGGCTGGATCGGTCCGCCGCACCATCCGCAGGTCGTCGCCGCTCGGCGGCGATCACTCGGATCCGCTGCGGCGGAAGTTGCCTCTGCGCTTCCGACGTCGGCGCTGGGCGCAGGCTTCCGGGACGCCGCTGGTCGTGGCTGCTGACGGAGCTCCCGCTGTCCCCTCCGCTTCCTCACCATGGCAACCAGCGTATTCATCACGACGGAATTTGCACCCGACGGTGCATGAGGTGTGATGCCTCGTGATCTTGGACTCTCCGGTGCCGTTCGTCTCGGCCTGGGCAGCGCTTCGAAGCGGATAAGCGACGCGACTTGGCGGTCCGTGAGACGACACCGGCGCCCGGGGAGGCGTCTCTGAGGGCGGCTTCAGGGACAGCGGCACACACTGGTCGGGCGCACGTCGGCGGGCTGCTTCGCCGCGGTCAGCAATGGCTGAACCCCTGAGCCAGCGTGGTAGCGCACGTCGTGCCTCCCGGACCTGTTGCGAATCCGTGCACGAAGCCATATGGATCGCCGGCCCGACGCGTTAGGGAGAGCGGATGAGGCAGGCCGTGTTCTACGGAGTCGTGGCGTCCAGCCCGTTGATCCTGGGCGCCTTTCTGGGCCTGAGGTTCCGCCTGCCCGAACGCTTGCTGGCGTCGGTGCTCGCGTTCGCCTCCGGGGCGTTGATCACCGCGCTCGCCTTCGAACTCTTCGAAGACTCCTACGAGCAGGGAGGGCTCTGGCGCGCCGGCCTCGGGATGGCCGTCGGTGCTGTCGTCTTCACAGTCCTCAGCGCTGCGCTGGACCGGTGGGCCCAGCCAGAGGAAGCACCGGAGGACCACGAGGAAGAGGGCAGCCCGAAACTCGACAAGGACGCTGCCACAGCCGATCGCCCGGCGACGGCGACGTCGACGAGAGGGGCCGCGGGGCTGGCACTCCTCGCCGCCGTGACCCTGGACGGTGTGCCGGAGAACGTCGCACTGGGAGTCTCCCTCGGTGAGGGGACAGGAGGCCTGGCCCTCCTGGCCGCAATCTTCGCTTCCAACCTCCCGGAGGCACTCGTGGGCAGCGCCTCGATGCAGGCCCAGGGGCGCTCCTCGCGATTCATCATCGGCACGTGGGCCGGCGCCGCTGTGCTGCTCGCGCTCGCCGTCGTCGTCGGCGCGGGACCGCTGTCGGCTGCCGACCCCACGACCATCTCCCTGCCGCTCGCCTTCGCTGCAGGAGCCGTGCTGGCCTCGCTCGCCGACACGCTCATGCCGGAGGCATACGAGCAGGGCGGACCGTCGGTGGCCTTGAGCACGACCGCAGGCTTCATCCTCTCGTTCCTGCTCGCGACACTCTGAGGCGCCGGCCCTGTTGCGAACTAGTGCCGTCGAGGAAGTGTCCTCGAGTGGGCCGCTGTGGGACAGGCGACGAACTCACGGTGGTGGAACCGGTGACCACGTCGCACCCGGGTCTCGCCCTGGCGGCTCACTGGTCGGTCGTCGGGCCGAGCAGTCCGTCGACCAGCGACGAGCCTGGGAGGGCGGGCGCCAGGACGGGCACTGCTTCTGACGGCCGTAGTCAAATCGTTGCCCGCAGCTCAGCGAGCACAGGGCGCGCGCCCGTGACGGCCGCCGCCGGCTCCCTGGCGGGACCGGCCTACGGGCCACGGCGCGCTGCCCTGCGGCGGTGCACGTAGCCCTCGAAGGTCCGTCGCGGCTAGTGCTGGTCATCCTCAGGCCGGCCGGAGGTGGCCTTCTGGAGTGGGGTTACCCGCCGCAGATTGGGCCCCGGGGGTGAGCCAGTGACCTCACTGGTTCGAGGAAGCGCCCCGGAGCGTGACGGTGGTCGAGCCATAGAAGCCTCGGGTCCTGCCGGTGCCGTTGTGCGCATCGCAGCTATGGGCCGGGTCTGCGGCTTCCCCGCATCCGAGCTACGAGGGACAGGCCATGACCACAGTCGAACAGCAGGCCGACATCCGTCCGTTCCAGGTAGAAGTACCGGAGGAGGCACTGGCCGACCTGCGTCGCCGGATCGCCGCGACGCGGTGGCCGTCCCGGGAGCTGGTCGAGGACCGCTCCCAAGGGGTGCAGCTGGCGACGATGCAGGCGCTGGCCCGCTACTGGAGCACCGAGTACGACATGCGCCGGGTCGAGACAAGACTGAACGCGCTGCCGCAGTTCACCACCGAGATCGATGGGGTGGACATCCACTTCCTCCACGTGCGCTCACCGCATCCGGACGCCCTGCCGCTGATCATGACGCACGGCTGGCCCGGCTCGGTCATCGAACTCCTGGACACCGTCGGACCGCTCACCGACCCAACCGCACACGGCGGACGCGCCGAAGACGCTTTCCACCTGGTGCTGCCGTCCCTGCCCGGCTACGGCTTCTCCAGCGAGCCCGCCGAGCCCGGCTGGGGGGCCGGCCGCACCGCGCAGGCCTGGGCAGAACTGATGCGCCGCCTGGGCTACACCCGCTACGTCGCCCAGGGCGGCGATCTGGGCGCCATCGTCACTGATGGGATGGGCCGTCAGGCACCCGAGGGGCTGGTAGGCATCCACACGAACTTCCTCGTGACGGTGCTGGCCGACCCCCCGCCGGAGGAGTCCGAGCAAGAACGCGCGGCTGCGGCTGCGCTCGCCGAGTTCCAGGCCACCGGCTTCGCCTACTTCCTGCAGATGACCAATCGGCCGCAGACGATCGGCTACGCCCTGCTGGATTCGCCCGTAGCCCTGGCGGCCTGGATGCTCGACCATGACACGGACAGCTACTACAAGATCTCCCGCGCCTTCGTTGACGGGCAGCCCGTGGGCAACCTCACGCGCGAGCACATCGTCGACAACATCACGCTGTACTGGCTGACGGGCACCGGCGCCTCGGCCGCCCGGTGGTACTGGGAGTTCGGACGGTTCGTGGCCGCAGCCCAGGCGTCCGGCCAGGCTCCTCCGGAGGTCCCGGTTCCGGTCGGCTTCACCACCTTCCCTGGCGAGATCTGGCGAACTTCGCGCAGATGGGCCGAACGGAGCTACCCCAACCTCACCTACTTCAACGAGGTCGACAGGGGCGGTCACTTCGCCGCATGGGAGGAGCCGGAGCTCTTCACCTCCGAGGTGGCGGCCGCCTTCCGTCCCCTGCGTACATCAGCGATCCCTCAGCCGCGTCGGTGATCGGTGAACGGTGGCTCCAGGGACACGATCGGTCCCTGGAGCCACCTTCGAAGGCATCTCGGAGCAAGGGGGTCGACGAGCGAGGGCCGCCGTCGATGACGTCGGACCCGGAAGCCGCGAGCGATGTCCTCGTACTGCCCGCTGACGGGGTGGCGATTGATCCTGGAGCTCGGTCGCCTCGCACTCACGCCGCACGACACGCAGTGGTACCGCCTGCACGTGGTCGACAGTCGGACCGCCCACGTGTGCATCGATGAGTCGATCGTGATCCCGTCCACCGATCCTCACGACCAGTTCCGGTACGTGGGACTCGGCGTTGTCACCCGGCACCGCGAGCTGGCCGCACGTGCCACCGGGTTCGAGCGGCACACGACCTTCGACGATGACGGTGCTCAGCATCCGGTGGTGGCCCGCATCGTCGGGCGGCGACCGCCGGACGAGGCGCTCGCCGTCCTGCTGCACACGCGTCGGACGGGCCGGTTCCCCTACGACGACGAGCCGGTGAGCGCCGCAGCGATCGGAGCCGTGCAGGCGATCGGCAACGGTCGGACGACCCTGGCCATCACCACGGACCCCGTGATCGTGCAGGCGGTGCTGGAGCTCGACAACGAGATCCTGCTCGACGACCTCCGGGACAAGGCACCAGCCGCGAGCTGGACAGCTGGATCCGGTACACGGAGCGCTCTCGGCGAGGCCACCAGAGCGGCTTCACGCCGGCGTCGCTAGCGACCCCGGCATGGAAGATCTGGCTGGTGTTCCGGCTGCGGTCGCTGCTCGGGGTGGCTGTGGTTCGGCGCTGTCTCCCACGCAGTACTTGGCGCAGAACCGTGCCGCGAGCGTCGGATGGATCTCTGGGCCGCTAGCGACCCACCACGACCAGTTCCGGGCGGGCAGGACCCTCAGGGATGCGTGGATTGCCTTGACGAGGCACAGCTACCACCTGCAGCCATGCGGATGGGACTGCGCCGACTTCAGTTGACTCGGTTCGGTGGGGCGATCAAGCCGTGTGAGCGGCCTGGGTCAGTGTCTCCAACTGGATGGGTGTGAGTCGTCCGAGGCGGAGTTGCCGGCGGCGCCGGTGGTAGGTCTTGTCGACCCAGGTGATGATCGCCAGCCGCAGGTCCTCTCGGGTGGCTCAGCACTGCTGGTCCAGGACGTTGCGCTGCAGCAGGGCGGAGCAAGAACTCCACCGCGGCGTTGTCGCCGCAGGCGTCGACGCGGCCCATCGAGCCGATCACGCCGTTGTTCTCGACCGTCGCAACGAAGGCAGCCATGACGGTGGACGAGCAGGACACGGTCGCGATCCGGACGCCGGACCAGCGGCTGCGCGTCTTCGTCAGCTCCACGCTGACCGAGCTCGCGGACGAGCGAGCGGCGGTCGCACGCGCCATCGTGGCGCTACGGCTCACTCCGGTGTTGTTCGAGCTGGGCGCTCGACCGCATCCGCCGCGTGAGCTGTACCGCGCCTACCTGGCGCAGTCGGACGTCTTCATCGGCCTGTACTGGCAGCGGTACGGCTGGATCGGGCCCGACATGGACGTCTCGGGGCTGGAGGACGAGTTCCGGCTGTCCGGGTCGATCCCCCGGCTGCTCTACGTCAAGGAGCCGGCACCCGAGCGGGAACCCCGGCTGGCGGCCATGCTCGCCGGGCTCCGGTCCGAGGGCACCGACTCCTACCGCCCGTTCCGCACCCCGCGGGAGCTGACGCGGCTGGTCAGGGACGACCTCGCCCTGCTCCTCAGTGAGCGATTTGCGACCGCGGGCCGGGCAGACCGCGCTCCGGCGTCCACCGCGCCCCGGGCCGCCGACCGGCCGGTCACGCGGACCCTGCCGCTGGCGTCGACGTCGCTGATCGGGCGCGAGCAGGACATCGACGCCGTCGCGGGCCTGCTGCAGTCCCCCGGGGCGCGGCTGGTCACCTTGACCGGGCCCGGGGGCGTCGGGAAGACGCGGCTGGCGATCGCCGTGGCGGAACGGGTCCAGGCCCGCTACCCACGCGGCGCGGTGTTCGTCCCGCTGGCCTCCGTCGACGACCCCGCGCTGGTGCTGCCGCGGGTCGCCGCCGTCCTCGGCGCCGCGCTCGACGGTGCCCGCCCGCCGCTGGACGTCCTGGCCGAGCACCTCGCGGACGAGCCGGCGTTGCTCGTCCTGGACAACCTCGAACAGGTCGTCGGAGTCGCAGCCGACCTCGACCACTTCCTGGCGCGGTGCGCCGGGTTGACCATCCTCGTCACGAGTCGCACGACGCTGCGGCTGCGCGCCGAGCGGGAGTACACGGTCGGCGCGCTCACGGTGCCGTCGTTCTCGGAGCGGCCGGGGGTGGAGCAGCTCGCTTCGCTGCCCGCCGTGCGGCTCTTCGTCGATCGAGCCCAGGCCGTCCGCTACGACTTCGCCCTCACCGAGCACAACGCGATGGCCGTCGCGGAGATCTGCCGACGCCTCGACGGCCTGCCGCTCGCCATCGAGCTCGCAGCAGCCCGCAGCCGGCTGCTGGATCCCGCTGCGTTGCTGGCCCGCCTCGGACGTCGCCTCGACGCCCTGGGCCCGGGGGCGGTCGACCTGCCCGAACGCCAACGCACCCTGCGCGCGACCGTCGAGTGGAGCATCGGACTGCTGACTGACGCCGAGCAGCAGATGCTGGCGACCCTGTCGGTCTTCGTCGAGGGATGGACCGTCGAGGCGGCCGTGCACGTCTCGGGTCTGCCCGAGGTCCGGACGCTCGACCTGCTCGACGAGCTCTCCGGGCACAGCCTCGTCAGCATCGACGTGACCGACGCCGGACCGAGGTTCCGGATGCTCGGATCGGTGCAGGAACTCGCCGCCGAACGCCTCGCCGCCCGGGAAGACCGGGCGGACGTCGAGCGGCGGCACGCCCAGTACTTCGGCGCCCTCGTCGAGAACGCTGACTGGCCCGCCGAGCACCAGCGCGAATGGGCCGCCCGACTGCGCACCGAGGAGGAGAACCTCCGGGCCGCCATCCGCTGGTTCCTCGCGCACGACATCACACCGCTCCCGCGCATCTTCCGGATCCTCTACCTGTTCTGGCAGATGCGCGGGCGTGTCCCGGAGGGCCGCGCCTGGATCGCCGAGGTCCAGCGACGAGCCGACGCCCTCGACGACCGGGGCCGGGCGGAGCTGCTGTTCACGTCGGCCATCACCGCCGTCGAGGTGGGGCACGACGACAGCGCGCTCGCCGCGGTCGACGGGCTCCGAGGTCTCGAGGGCCGCATGGACGACCCGTACCTCGAGAGCGCCGCGCAGCTGGCGATGTCCTGGATCCTGCCCCTCGTCGACGACTACGACGGAGCGCTCGAGAAGGCGTCCGCGGCGCTCGACGGCTTCCGCCGGCAGAACGAGCCGTTCACGGCATTCGCTGCTCTGACCGTCGGCGTGATGGAGATGAGGCTCGGCAGACCTGCGGCCGCCCGCGCCCACCTGATGGAGGTGGACCAACTCGGCGGTCAGTTCGACAACACCTGGCTCACGTCGACAGCCCGAGCCGAGTTGGCCGCCCTCTCGGTCAGAGCCGGCCGGTTCGACGAGGCCCGAGCGCTCCTGGCCGGCTCGGTGGACACGAGCGACAACACCGAGGTGAGCACGCTCAGCTTGACGCTCTCGCTCGTCGCCTCCGCGCACCTCGCCCTGGCCCTGGGTGACGCCCGGCGGGCGGCCACCGCCCTGGGTGCGGTCGACGGACTGCGACGGCGAGCGGGCCTGCGGGCCTGGCCCTCGGCGCGGCCCGGCGAGAGTGAGCTGGCCATCCGAGTGGGGCAAGAGATCGACGTCGAGGACTTCCAGGACGCCTTCGCCGCCGGTGCCGAGCTCACTCATCGCGAGGGGGTCGCATTCGTACGCCAGTCGTGAGGAAGCGGATGTGCAGGTCCTGGAAACCGAGCCCCGCCGTGCGCCGGCCCTGGCGCGTCTGCGGTGTCCACCCAGCTGTGGCCGCACCCTCCACCTCCTGACGTCGGAGCGCCCTCCAGCGGGTCGACGCACAGCCGAACGGGCGCGCGTGGTCCGTCGATCACGGCGCCGCGACGGCCGATGAATCCGGTGCCTGAGTGGCCGTCTGTGGCTCACCAGATGGCACCCTCCACGCGTGGGACTGACTCGCCCCCCGGGTTTCTTGGACCGCGCCAGTGAGTGCGACGAGCTCGATCGGGTGCTGGTCGATCTTCGCTCGGGCTCGAGCGTCGCCGTCGTCATCCGTGGTGAGGCAGGCATCGGCAAGACCACGCTCTTGCGGTACGCCGCGCGCCGGGCGGCGGGGATCCGCCTCGCTCACGTCACGGGCGTCGAGGTCGAGATGGAGCTGCCCTTCGCCGGCGTCCATCAGCTCTGCGCCCGGATGCTCCATCGGCTGGATGCGCTCCCCAATCCCCAGCGTGATGCCCTCAGCATCGCTCTCGGGCTGTCGGCTGGAGAACCTCCCGAACGGTTTCTCGTCGGGTTGGCGGTGCTCAGCCTGTTGTCTGCCGTGGCGGAGGAGCAGCCGCTGCTGTGCCTCGTGGAGGATGCCCAGTGGCTCGATGCTGCGTCGGCCCAGGTCATCGGGTTCGCCTCGCGACGCGTCCTTGCAGAATCGGTGGCGATCGTCGTCGCAATCCGCGAACCCGCCACGAGGCCGGAGTTCGACGGTCTCCCCGAGCTGCGCCTGGGAGGGCTGCCCACAGATGATGCGCGGGTGCTGCTGGCAACCGCCGTCCCCGGCCGGCTCGACACGAAGGTCCGCGAGCGGATCATCTCGCAGACCGGCGGCAATCCACTCGCGCTGCTGGAGCTGCCACGGCGCATGACGGCAGCGGAACTGGCCGGGGGCTTCGACCTTCCCGCCTCCGGGGGCCTCTCTGCGCACATCGAGGACCACTATCGGCGGCGTGTCGGCGAGCTGCCTGAGGCGACGCAGCGACTGATGCTGCTCGCTGCGGCTGATCCGTCAGGCGACGCCACGCTCCTCTGGCGGGCCGCGCCGAGGCTGGGCATCGACACCAGTGCGCTGGCGCCCGCAGCGGAAGCGCAACTGCTGCAGATCGGGGCGGAGGTCCGATTCCGCCATCCGTTGGTGCGCTCGGCGGTATATCGGGGAGCGTCTCGCGAAGACCGGCAGCGTGTGCACCGTGTGCTGGCGGATGTCACCGATGCGGAGTCCGAGGCCGACCGCCGCGCATGGCACCGAGGGCAGGCGGCGAGCGGGCACGACGAGGACGTCGCCGCTGAGCTCGAGCGCTCAGCCGGTCGGGCGCATGCGCGCGGAGGCTTCGCGGCAGCGGCGACGTTGCTCCAGAGAGCCGTCACACTGACCGGCGACCCCGCTCGCCGAGCCGAAAGAGCGCTCGCCGCAGCGCGGGCCAGTCTGGGTGCCGGGGCGTTCGACGTAGTGCAGGGGCTCCTCGCGGCCGCGGAGGCGGGACCACTCGACGAGATGGGGCGCGGACGACTCGAGCGACTTCGGGCCGACCTCGCATACCGCCAAGAGACGAGCGGCGAGGCACCCCGGATGCTCCTGCAGGCCGCGAAGAGACTCGAGACGCTCGACGTGCGCCTCGCCCGCGACACGTATCTCGACGCGTGGAGCGCAGCGCTCTACGCCGGCGGACTTGCGAGTGCCGGCGGCGGCCTGCACGACGTCTCGCTCGCGGCGATCAATGCGCCCCATCCCACAGACACTCCGCGTCCGCGCGACCTACTGCTGGACGGCCTCGCGCTGCTGTTCACCGACGGACGCCTCGCCGCGGCACCCATCCTCCGGCGCGCGATCGGTGCGTTCGCGAGTTCCGAGGTCTCGGGGGAGGAGCTGGCCCGCTGGGGTTGGATCGCGTCACGGGCGGCCAACGTCGTGTGGGACTACGACGCCTGTCTCGAGATCTCGACGCGAGCGGTTCAACTCGCTCGTGACTCAGGAGCGCTCGAGGTGCTTGCCATGTCGGACAACGCGTGCGGGCAGGCCGCCGCAATGGGCGGCGACCTACCGACTGCCGCACTGGTCGCGAGTGAGCTCGATGCCGTCAGGGAAGCGACGGGTACCCATCTCCCGCCAATCGCCGCCCTCGCGCGAGCGGGAATCCACGGCGAAGAGGTCGAAGCCTCACGACTGATCAGCGACACGATCGTAGAAGCCACCGCCCGCGGTCAGGGCGTGGCCGCACAGTATGCCCGCTGGGCCAGCGCGGTTCTCCTGAACGGCCTCGGTCGCTACGACGGGGCACTCGTAGCGGCCTTGGAGGCGAGCGAGGAAACTCCGGAGATGCCCCTCGCCATGTGGTCGCAGATCGAGTTGATCGAGGCCGCCAGTAGGACCAAGAAGATCAAGCTCGCAGTGAAGGCCCTGGCGCGACTCGAGACGCAGACGGTTGGGAGCGACACCGATTGGGCGCACGGGGTCCTTGCCCGTTCACGGGCGTTGATCAGCGAAGGCCGGGCCGCCGAGGACCTGTACCGTGAGGCAATCGCTCGGCTGGAGCGCACTCGGCTCCGGCCGGATCTCGCTCGTGCGCGTCTCCTGTTCGGAGAGTGGTTGCGCCGCGAGAAGCGCCGCATCGACGCACGCGGGCAACTGCTCGAGGCTCACGATCAGTTCACGTCCATGGACATGAGGGCGTTCGCCCAGCGCGCTCGCGGTGAGCTCCTGGCATCTGGCGGAAAGGCGCGTCGGCGGACCCTCGAAACGCGTGACGACCTGACGGCCCAGGAGCGTCACATCGCACAGCTCGCGAGCGCCGGGCTGTCGAACACGGAGATCGGTTCGCGGCTGTTCCTCAGCGCCCGCACGGTGGAGTGGCACCTGCGGAAGGTATTCGTCAAGCTCGGAATCCGGTCGCGCCGCGAGCTGACCGGCTCCCTAGCGGCACACCATGACGCGACATCGCGCACGACACAGACCCCTCACCGGGAAGAGAATCTGCGTGACCCCGGGCGAGACTGACAGCGCTCGAGCGAGACTTGAGCACCGGCCCCGCGACCCGACCAGCGCAGGGATGTAGGCAAACGAACCTGCGAACCCCTAACGCTCAGACCAGGCCACCGGCCCGCAGTCGTCCGCCGGAGGCAAGGACGTTCACCATTCCGCGGACCAACCGGAGGGGGATCGAAGGGAATCTGCGGCGCTGCAGACCGTCATCCGGTGGTCGCTCGGCCTCGGTAGACGAGAGGTCGCTGTGCGCACCTGGCGGATGGTGACAACTCTGACCCGACAGTCTCCCGTGGCCGAGGCGCTCCCTCGTTCGGCGCGTTCTCAGCACACGACTTGGCATGGGGAGTGACACGCCCGAGTACGGGGGAGAGCTACAGCGACGGGTACAGCAACGCGCTCCGAACCACGGCAAATTAGGGCGGACGCAGGCAGACGACGCAGGGGGCTCACCTGCGCAGATGGCACATCGGCGAACGGCGACGAACCGCTCGAATGTGACTGGGGGTCAAGGGGTCGCAGGTTCACATCCTGTCAGCCCGACTGCGAAACCGCAGGTCAGAGGCGGGTCACCCGACGAGGGTGGCCCGCCTCCCGCATGAGTACAGCAACGCGGCGCGCCGACAGCCACGGTCGCCGGCGGAGCACCTGGTCGAGCCGGTTGGCGACCTCACGCTGCTGGACCGTACCGACGTGGCTGTAGATGTCCGCCGTGATGACGTAGGGCGAGTGGGCCAGGTGCTCCCGGACGACCTTGGTGTGTGTGCCGGCTGCGAGCAGGAAACCCGCCGCGCGGTGCTGGAGGGTGTGCAGCCACCCGTCCTTGAGTGAGTCTAGACGTTGACCAACAAATAGTCGACGTATAGGCGAATAGTACTCAATGTTTGCCCATATCGATACTCTGCCCTCGCTCGGAGCAACGTTGTGGACGGTGTAGCGCGCGCTCCCGATGAACCTGCCGCCGCCCGGCGCGCCCTCGCCAATGGCCACGAACACGAAGGAGCTTTTACCTACTGCGCCCCAAGTGAGGTTGAGCATGTGTTGGCCGTTTCGGTCCCCCCAGTCATGTCGAAAGCAGACCCCAGACTCAAAAAGGTCCCGCTCCACCTCCCCGGCCTCGCTTGGACGAGCGAACGATCGGACTTCATCCTCTTCGTGCAGCTTCCACCGCAGCCGGCTCTCTGCGTGTTCATGCCGCCGAGGTGGCGCTTGCCCATGGGGCCGGAATGCGGGTTCTGCGGTTGCGGTAGCGGTCGATGGCGACCGCCTCGGCCCGGAAGAACTCGATGCCCTCCGCGCGGATCCTCCGCTCTGGCGCGCGGGTCCTCCAACCCGGAAGGAATCGACGGACCAGGGTGTGCATGTTGAGTCGCAGGTGTCTCCTGCGCAGCCAGCCGGCGATGCGCCCGAAGGCGTCGTGCTCGACATACCGAACTGTCCCCTGGGTGCCGGCCCTGGAGCGCTCGAGAGGGCGACGTGTGCTGGTGATGGGCGTGGCGGAGCGTTGACGACGTGGTGACGGGCGACTCGGACTCTGGTGCTGTCGGGAGTACGTGTGCCGGGCGGTCGCTGCCCAGGACCTCGGCAGTCTCCCGACGCCACCCGAGGATCACCGGACACGAGGAGACCCGATATGGACGAGAACCGCTACCGGGAGGCGTTGCGCAACATCGCGCGCATAGCGGGTCAAGCGGCCGAGGGCCACACCACATCGCCCGACAGCGCCGACGGGTTCGACATCGGCGCGGGTTGTCACGTCATGCCCCTGCCGCCACGGCTGCACGCGAAGGCGGCCGAGGTGGCGGCGGCAGAGAACCCGGTGAACGCGCCTCTGCAGGAGCTGCTGGTCGTCGGCGAAGGCGTGCTCACTCCGCAGCGACTGACCTTCTTCACCACCAAGTATTGGGGGCCTAAGCCCAAGGCGCTGACGGTGAGCTTCATGGAGACCACCGCGGCCGACCTACGGGCGCGCATCGTCAGCCACCTCAACGCCTGGGCCCAGTACGGCGGCATCTCCTTCGTCGAGACCTCGGGAACCGGCGACGTCCGCATCTCTCGGGGACCGGGAGGCTACTGGTCTTACCTGGGCACCGACATCAAGCTCATCCCACAGAATCGGCCGACGATGAACCTGCAGGGCTTCTCGATGAGCACTGATGAGAAGGAGTACCGCCGGGTCGTGCGTCATGAGGCCGGCCACACGCTGGGCTTCCCACACGAGCACATGCGTCAGGCGCTGGTCGAGCGCATCGACAGGCAGAAGGCCTACGACTACTTCTGGCGGACCCAGGGCTGGTCCAAGGAGATGGTCGATCAGCAGGTGCTCACACCGCTGGACCCGTCCAAGATCATGGGCACCGAGCCCGACCAGGACTCGATCATGTGTTATCGGCTGCCTGGTGAGATCACCAAGGACGGTCAGCCCATTCGCGGTGGGGCCGACATCAACACGATGGACGGCAACGCCGTGGCGATCATCTATCCCAAGGTTCTCCGTGCCGCGGACGTCGTCCCGACAACCGGCGCCGAGGCGGAGGTGCCCACGCCACGCATTCCCGTCGCGGTGGACTGGGACCCCAGTGAGGACGTCGCAAGCGTCTCCTGAGGGAGGGGTCGGCACGTTGGCCGGAGGTCGGGTGAGGTGAGCCGCTACATCGACGTCCGGCCGGACGAGGAGGGCATGCCGTCCGAGCTGGTGATCGTCGTGGGCGATGTGGTGCGCTTCGCCGCGACGGGCGGCCGCATCCGGTCGGGCACTGCGGTGGAGCTGCTCGGTGTCCTCTCCGAGAGCGTCGTCGGCACCGATGGTTCAGTCCTCACCCCGCTCGGCGCGCCGGGCACGGTTCTCATCCGTGCCCGGTCGCCGGGGCTCGCGGTCGTCGACGTCATCTCGGGTGACCCATTTCGGGCACCCGTCACCCGCGGCGTTGTCGTCCGTGTCGTGCCGTGACCTGGGAGAGACGGTGGCCGGGCCAGGCGTTCGTGGCGGAGGTCCGGGCGCCCTGTGCTGAACCATCGCACCGGCCGCGCCTGGGTCCTCCGCACCCTCGACTGCTCGCTCGTCGACCTGCGCGACACCGGACGCACAGCCGGCGGCTCCGTCGACGACGCCTACCTCGCAAGCCTCCTCGGCGGCCTGCGCCGCTACCACGAGCACCACGGCACCCCGGTCGGCGACCTACCCGTCCCCATGCCCGACTCGCTGCGCCGCGCCGACGACCCCCTGGGCGGCAACGAGTTCGCCGGAGCCGTCTTCGGCGCCCCCGCCGGAGTCGAGGACTCGGCCGAACGCATCGCCGTCATCCGGGGACTCGTGCTCTCGGTCGTCACCGAACCCGCGCTCGACACGATCTCGGTGCTCGCCCCGGTGGTCAACCGGCTGCCCGCCGTCGTCGGTGCGACGATCATGAAGCACGGCGGCGCACGAACCGACCTCGCCGCCTCCGACGTCCCGGGCATCCGCGAGAAGGTCTTCCTCGCCGGGGCCCGCATCGACCGCTACATCCCCTTCGGCCCGCTCCCCGGCGTCGCCGTCATGGCCGTCATGACGTCCTACGCCGGGACCTGCAGTATCGGCCTCACCATCGACGGCACCGCAGTCGCCGATGCCGACGTCCTCGAACAGTGCTTCCGTGACGGGCTCGAGGAGGTGCTGGACCTGGCGCGGCCTCCGCGGCGGCAGGGATCCCCACCGTCGTCACGGTCGATTGGAGATGCGACGGGAGCAGCCTGCAGATGCTTGTCATCGGGAGCTTCCTGCGAGTGACCCGGAAGCGGTCGCTGTCCACCCCTGCCCGGGCCCGGGAACGCATGGCCGCACCCAAGAAGGCCGCCCCACCGCCCGAGGCCCTGCGGCAGCGACACGACGTGCACACCCGGGACGTCGGCGGCTTCGCCTGCCACACCGTGGCCCCTCGCGGGATCCGCGCGCAGCGGGCCGCGGTCTACCTGCACGGCGGCGCCTACATCAGCCCCATGTCGCCCCAGCACTGGACCCTGGTCTCCCGGCTGGCCGATGCCGGCCTCCGGGTGGAGGTCCCCGACTACGGCCTGGCTCCCCAGCACACCTACCGCGAGGCCTATCCGTTCGTCGTGGAGGTGTACCGGCAGCTGTTGGCCGAGGCGGAACCCACGGCGATCACCCTCGCGGGCGACTCCGCCGGCGGCGGCCTGGCCCTCGGCGTCGCCCAGACCCTGCCCGACGTCGGGCTTCCTCAGCCCCGGCGGCTGCAGCTGATCGCCCCCTGGCTGGACCTCGCCCTGGCCAACCCCGACATCCCGGCGAGCGAGCGGCGTGACCCGTGGCTCAGCAGCGCCGGTCTCCGCGAGGTCGGCCGCGCGTGGGCCGGCGGTGACGACCCGGCGGACCCGAGGCTGAGCCCGATCCACGGACCGCTGACCGGCCTCCCCCCGATCGACGTCCACGTCGGCACCCGTGACCTCTTCCACCCCGACGCGCTCCGGCTGCAGCAGCGGGCAGCCGACGAGCAGCACGCGTTGACGCTGACCGTCTGCCAGGGCGGAGTGCACGTCTACCCGCTGACCCCGACCCCCGAAGGTCGCGCCGCCGCAGCCGCGATCGTGCACGAGATGGCGGCGTGACCGCCTCCCGGCGCCACGCGCTGGATCACACCAGGGAAGGCGCGGTCGATGCGACTGCTGGTGCTCGGTCCACCCGCTGCGGGAAGGGCACCCACGGCGCCCGACTGGCCGCGGAGACGGGAGTCGACCACGTCTCGTCCGGCGACGTCCTGCGCGCCGAGATCGCCGGGCGGACCCCCGTGGGGCGCGAACTGGCCGCTCATGTCGCCCGCGGCGACCTGGTCGCCGACGATCTCCTGTTCCGCCTGATGGTGCGCATGGTCGAGGCGGTGGTGGCGGCATCCGGTGGGTACATCGCCGACGGGTTCCCCCGCACGCTCACGCAGGCCGAGCGCGTACCGGGAGATCGGGATCGACCGCGAGCTGCCCCTGCAGGTGGTCGTCTCGATCTCGGTGCCGGACGGGGTGCTACGACAGCGGTTCTCGACCACCATTCTGACCATCATTGCGCCCTGTTCGGGGTGGTTCGCCACCGTTCGCCGTCGTTCCGTATGCCGGTCGACCTGCGCACATGGACTTCGGCGGACGGTCCTGAACCCCCAGCCGACGGCTGGGGGCAAGGGGTTGACAGGAGTCCCCGGCCAGGTCGAACTCCGTCCGGCTAGCGACGGACGCCCTCGCGGTGCAGTCTGACCCCCGGCAGCGCGTCGGGCCTGACCCCAGCCGCTCGGCTCACCATCCCCACCGCGGCCTCGATCCACCGCGGTGCACCACCGCAGCGGCTGCCTGGTGAAGTCGCTGTGGCGTCGGTCGTTCACGCACGGCGGCTCAGAACGCCGCGACCGCCTCAGCCTTCAACGTTCCCGAGTCATCGACCGTGACATGCCAGACCCTCACGTCTTTGCCCCCGAGGTGGTCCTTCTCGAAGAAGACCACCTTGCCGTCCAGCCTGCGTCCGTGGCCGCGCACCAGGTGGTGCTGGTCCTTCCGGGCGATGGTGAACTCCGCGTCGTCGATCAACGCGCTCAGCGTCGCTGGGGTGCCGTCGGCGACGGACGTCACGACGTAGGGAACGCCGGAGATCACGGTCTGCCTGATGTCACCAGTCATGAGGTGCCCTCTTCTCGGGTCGACTGTCCGACCGTGGTCGGGGAACGCCCAGCCTGTCCCTGATCACCTCCGCTGTCCATGGACGCCGTGGACAGCCGACAGGGATCCGCGCGGTGACCGCGCACCGGACGTCCAAGCTGCTCGGCTTCCTCGGCCGCCGGTTCGACACCAGTGACGAGGCGACGAGACCCTCAACGCCGGCTCGCTGTTCGACAGGTTCACCGCCCGCCGAGCCGCACCGGTCCCTCCCCGCAGCGGCTGAGCCCCGACGCCGTGTGGCGGCCGCGCCATCCCGAGCGCTCCAGCGGCCCTGACGTGCTGGCCGCGGTGAGGGCCCATCAGGAGCCTGCCGGTCCTGCGGTGGTCGACGCCTGGGGAGGAGAGGCCCTCTTCGTCTGGCCGGCCCGGCCTCGCGCTGAGGGGCGGAGCGGCCGTCGTCGGTGACGGGCACGGGCGCCGCTGCCGCCGAGACGGGCAGCTCGACCCAGAGGGAGGCGGACCGATCCCGAGCCCACGGGCAGGTGCCTCACCCGCCCACCCCGGCATCGGCCACGACGGAGAACCACCGGGTCACGTTGGGCGCTGACTCCAGGCCCTCGAGCACTGTGCGCTTGTCGAGGAACGCCGGATCGTCGTGCCAGGCCATCCAGTCCTCGCGGCTGTTCCATGTGCCGACGATCACCCGCGACAGCGGGTCGTCCTCGGGGATCAACACCTGGCCGGAGACCCAGCCCGGCATGCGTCGCGCGGCCTCGAGGCGATCCCGCATCACTGCGTCCCACTCCTGCTGACCTCCAGGCCGCAGCGTGCTGGTGGTGAGCACGGTCATCATCGCCCGCTCCCTCGCCGAAGGATCCGCTCCTGCAGGTCCTCCGGTGTCCGTGGCGCGGTCGGTGAAACCCTGACGCCAGGGATCACCGCCGTCCCGGGGGCCGGCTGGGTTTCGGCCGCGGGGCGTCACGCTGTCCACTGGGCAGGCGGGGTCGGCGGCCAGGTTCCGCCTCGACACGAGCTCGGCCCGCCCAGGCTCCGGCTGCCCAGACGACGCGGGCAGTCGACAGTCGGCTGACGCGACACCCCAGTCGCACCGGCCACTGGCAGCGATCGGGAGGACGGATGGCCGACTTCACCGCGACCGCCATCAGCGAGGGTGACCACTGGGTGATCGACGTGCCGGGTGTCGGTACCACCGAGGCCGACAGGTTCGAGGACCTCGAGGAGATGGCACTCGAGCTGGTCGTCGCCATGACCCACGCAGCCCGCCAGGACGTGCACATCGATCTGCGCATCGTCTGACCGGCCATCGGCGAGGGTGTCGCTGTGACTGGACCGGAGATCGCCGGCGTCGTCGTGCCACTCCTCCGCTTCGGTTTAGTGCGTCAGGAGTGCCTCGGCTGGAGAAGACCTTGGGGCACGGCCGACCCCGTGCACAGTCAGCTCGCCCTCGATGGGGGTACCAGTGCCGGTTGCACGTGGATGTGAGCGCCTCCGCCCGCAGCGACGCGGGAGGTCACCTGAGCCGTGACTGCTGTCGCAGACACGCCCGGCCGCTGGGGAGAAGTACAGCAACGGGTACGGCAACGCGCGCCGATCGGCCATGACTGCCGGCGGATGGCGGCGCGCGCTGTGAACCGCTGACCTGCACGTATAACACCTGTGCGGATGTGGGCAGATGGCCCGAACGTGACTGGGGGTCAAGGGGTCGCAGGTCCACATCCTGTCGACCCGACACGACAACCGCAGTCAGAGGCGGGCCACCCGACGAGGGTGGCCCGCCTCTCGCACGAGTACAGCAACGCGGTCCGAAGGACAGCAGCGGTCACCGGCGGAGCGCCTGGTCGAGCCGGTCGGTGGCCTCCTGCTGGGCATCAGGCGGAGGGGTGTGTCGGCTCGTGATCTCGACATCCCCGGGTGGGCGAGGGGCGCACTCCGCACCTTCCCGGTGGGCGGTGACGCTCGGCTGCCCTCGGCTACGGTGACGGCATGGGTTGCTTCGCCTGCATGGTCGTCCGGACCGCCGTCTAGCGGCGGTACCGCACCGGCCGCCGAGGCGGCCAGCTCCGCTGCCCTCGTGGTGGCGGTCCCAGGCGTACCGCCGGATCGGTGTCCCGCCGGCAGCCCTCACCCACGTCCGCGCTGCCGGGCCATCCTGCCTGGTCAGGGGATCCATGCCTCCATCGCGACGTCTCGATCCACCCTCCGACGAGCCGGCCCCAGCTCATCCGGCAGCCGGATCCGCCGCCGTCGACGGCCGGCCCGACCGGCCGCCGTCGGCTGCTGTCCAGGCCGGCTCGGCACCGGGAACGACGGACCAGCGGGTGGCCACGCTGTTCCTGATGGTCGGGCTGCCGGGCGCCGGGAAGACCACCCGGGCCGAGCAGCTCGCCAGGACCCACCCAGCGCTCCGGCTGACCCCGGACCAGTGGATGATCCCGCTGTTCGGCGACAACCTGGCCGGTGGAAAGCGCTTCGTCCTGGAGGGGCGGCTCATCTCGGTCGCCCTGCAGGCGCTGCGGCTGGGGACCAGCGTCGTGCTCGACTACGGGCTCTGGTCCCGCGAGGAACGGTCGGCACTGCGGTGGCTGGCCCGGGCGAACCGGGCGGCGTGCCGCGTCGTGTACCTGCCGGTGGACGAGGACGTCCAGCTCGCCCGCATCGCGCACCGTCAGGAGACGGCACCGCAGCAGACGTTCCCGATGAGCGAAGCCGATCTCGATCAGTGGCGGCAGCAGTTCCAGGTCCCGGACGCCGGGGAACTCGAGGGCGGCCAGATCCCCGACCCGCCGGCGGGCTGGCCGGGCTGGGCGGCCTGGGCGGCACACCGATGGCCGTCGTGCACCGACAGCTGACCTCGACCCGCCCACGTGACAGTCGCTCTGGCGCCGTCCTGGCCGCCCGCGGTGCCGCGGCCGGCGTGCACCACGGGCCGGCGTCCGTTCGAGGACTGGTCGGGGGAGACGAGAGTCGTCGTGTGCAGGTGGCCGTCCGTCTCCCCGGTGCCACGCCGGCTGGAGGTCGCCAACGGTCAGACGGCCGTGGATGTCCGTTCCCTCGGAGGACGGGCACTCCAACACAAGCAGCGGCGGGCGATCCTCTGACGAGGGCCGATGTCCCGTGGCGGGCCGCTCAGGACGGTTTCCCCGGCACCCCACCGCGCGGCCGATGAACTCGTGGCCCCCGGCCCGTCCAACCTCGTGACACCCGAGGAAAGGACATCACCATGTCGGAGCTTCTCGTCGACTTCATCACCTCTCTCGACGGCTACGCATCGGGAGAGGGATGGCCCGGGTTCTGGGGCCTCGAGGGCCCGGAGTACCTCGCATGGCTCGGGGAGCAGCCCGAGGTCACCTACCTGATGGGAGCGAACACCTACCGCCTCATGTCGGGCTTCGCCGCCGGCGAGGTCCCGGATGGTCAGGACGAGTTCCGGTCCGAGGAAGAGGCGTCCGTCGACGAGCTCACCCGAGCGCCCAAGGTGGTGTTCTCCTCCTCGCTGGAGGAGCCGCTGACGTGGGCCAACTCCACGCTGGTCCGCGACGACGCCG
>NZ_JBJGYY010000026.1:0-65741 GCF_054050235.1 Geodermatophilus sp. SYSU D00696
CCGCCCCCCCCCCCCCCCCGCCGCCCCCCCCCCCCCCCCGCCCGCCCACCGCCCCCCCCCCCCCCCCCCCCCCCCCCCCCCCCCCCCCCCCCCCTGCCGCCCGTCCGTCAGAGGGCGGCGACCTCGTAGGTGTGCCCGGCCGCGCGCAGCCGCTCGACCAGCACGTCGCCGAGCGCCGTCGCGGGCGTGAGCGACCCGGCGCGGTCGGGCAGCCGGTCGCCGTCGAGGGCGAGGCCGAGGGCCACCTGCCCGAACATCACCGACGTCGCCGCGTACCCGGGATCCCCCTTCCCGGCCGCGGTGGCGCGGTAGCGCCGCCCGCTCTCGGTGTCGGCGTCGACGACCATGCGGAACCAGCCCTTCTCCCGCTCGGACTCCGACGGGCCGGTGCCCGGCTCGGGCAGCACGCGGTCGACCAGCGCCCGCGTGGGCGGGAAGGTCAGTGCGCCCACGGCGGCGGCCAGGCCGGTGGTGACGCCCGCGGCGGTGAACGCGCCGGTGATGCCGCGGCCGGCGCTCATCGACTCCCCGTAGCGCAGGCCCCGCCCGTAGGCCCACTCCTGCAGCGCGTTGCTGCGCCGCACGATCCGGGTGTTGAAGGACGCCATGACGAACGGCGCGGTCCAGCGGCCGTCGGCGGCGAGGGCGGGCAGTGCGGCATCCGAGGGCTGGCGGGTGTCGGGCTCGGCGGCCCGGTCGGGGGAGAGGGCGAACGGGTCGGCGAGCAGGCGGCGGACGGCCCGGTCGCGGGCCGCGTCCTCGATCATCCCGCGCATCGTGGCGACCGTGCCGCCGCTGGCCCCGCCCCGGAGGCTGGCCACCAGGCGGACGTCGGTGAGCCCGCCCGCGCCGTCCGCCCGCGCCCGCTCGGCCAGGAGCAGCACCGACAGGTCCGAGGGGATGGAGTCGTAACCGGCCGCGTGCACCAGGCGGGCGCCGGTCTCGCGGGCGACGGCGTCGCAGCGGTCGATGGCCTCGCGGACGAACAGCACCTCGCCGGTGAGGTCGGCGTAGTGCGTCCCGGCGCGGGCGCACGCCTCGACCACCGGCAGCCCGTAGCGCCGGTAGGGACCGACGGTGGTCACCAGCACCCGGGTGCCCTCCGCGAGCCGGGTCAGCGAGGCGGGGTCCCCGGTGTCGGCCTCCAGCAGCGGCCACGAGCGGCCGGCAGCGGGCAGGTCGGCGGCGGCCGCGGCCAGCTTCTCCCGCGAGCGGCCGGCCAGCGCCACCCGCAGGTCGGGCGGGGCGGCCTCGGCCAGGTAGCGGGCGACCAGCCGGCCGACGAAGCCGGTGGCACCGAAGAGGACGACGTCGTGCTCACGCTGGGGTCCGGTCACCGCCCGATCCTGCCCCGGGAGGGTCCGGGCCCGCCCGTCAGCCCCGGGTCCCGCGCCGCCGCCGCGGCGGACGGTCGGCCCGCGAGAGCCGGTTGCGTGCGCGTCCGGGCAGGTCGACGGCGACCGGGGCCTCCCACCCGCGCCACACCGACAGCACCCGCAGCCCCGAGACCAGGGCGATGACGACCAGCGCGACGGGGATCGGGTCGAGGCCCAGCGGCCCGGCGAGCACGGTCAGCGCCGTGGCGCCGATGAGCGCGGCGACGGCGTTGTAGGGGCCCGGCTGCACGATGTCGGCGCGCTGGCCGAGCAGGACGTCGCGGATCACGGCCCCGCCGACGGCGGTGAGGGTGCCGATGAACACCACCGAGGCGCTGGGCAGGCCGGCGAGCTGGGCCTTCTGCGCGCCGATCACGGTGAACAGGCCGAGGGTGAGCGCGTCGAGCACCACGAGCAGCGCGGTCAGCCGAGACAGCCAGCCGGAGAACCAGAAGGTGACCATCGCGGTGATCGCCACGGCCGGCAGGTAGGTCCGGTTGGTCAGCGCCACCGGCGGGCCGGCGGCCAGCAGCACGTCACGGATGAGCCCGCCGCCGAGGCCGCCGCTGACCGCCAGCAGCAGCACCCCGGAGACGGCGAAGCCCTCCCGCGCGGCGAGCAGCCCGCCGGTGAGCGCGCCGACGACGATCGCCGCGAGGTCGATCGCGACCGGGACGCGCAGGGTCTCGACCGCCGCCGCGAGGGTGCTCACGGCTGCCCATCCTCCCGCCGGGGGGACGGCGTCCGGGGCAGGTGTACCACCCGGACGGGGGAGGACCGGTCCTGTGGCGGAGGTCACCCCTCAACCCGCGGACGATCACGTCCGATACGAGCGGCATGCGTCGGTCCTCGTCCCCCGGGGTGGCCGGCACCCGGCTGTTCGCCGTGTACGCCGCGGCCAGCCTGGTGCCGGTCGTACTGCTGGGCGGTGGTCTCGCGGCGGGCATCCGGCAGGACGCCGTCGACCGCGCGCTGGAGTACGGCCACGCTCAGGCGGCCGTGGTCGAGGAGATGGCGATCGCGCCGGCGCTGCGCGGCCAGGACCTCGCCACCGGGGTGACCGGTGCCGAGCTCGAGCGGCTGCGGGCGGCCACCGACCTGGCCGTCTTCCGCGGCTCGATCCTGCGGCTGCGGCTGCGCGACTTCTCCGGCGCGGTGGTCTTCGCCGACGACGGCGCCACCGGCCCCGAGGCCGCGCTGCCCGACTACCCCGCCGGTGAGGACGTCGTCCAGGCCGCCGACCCCGCGTTCGCCACGGCCGCGACGGGGGGCACCGACGTCGCCCTCCTCGACGACGACGGACTGGCCGTCGGGCGGATGATCCGCGTCCTGCAGCCCATCGTGGCCGACACCTCGGGCCGCTCGGTCGGGGTCCTCGAGCTGCTGCTGCCCTACGACACCGTCGCCGCCGAGGTCGAGGCGGCGACCACCCGCACCTACTGGCGCCTGGGCGCCGGCCTGGGCGCGCTCTACCTCGTGCTCGCCGGGATCTCCTGGTCGACCACCCGCCGGCTGCGCCGCCAGGCCGCGCAGGCCGCGCACGACGCCCTGCACGACCCCCTGACCGGGCTGGCCAACCGGGAGCTGTTCGCCCGCCGGGTGGCCGCCGAGCTCGGGCGCGGCACGCCGGGCGCCGTCGTCCTCGTCGACCTCGACCGGTTCAAGGAGGTCAACGACACCCTCGGCCACCACGCCGGCGACCAGCTGCTGGTCGAGGTGGGCCGCCGGCTGACCGCCACCGTGCGCGCGGAGGACACCGTGGCCCGTCTCGGCGGCGACGAGTTCGGCCTGCTGCTGCCCGGGATGGACCGCGCCGCCGACGCCCGCGAGCTGGTCCAGCGGGTGAGCGACGCGCTGTCGGTCGAGACCGTCGTCGAGGGCGTCCCGCTCGCCGTCGAGGCCAGCTGCGGCATCGCCATGCACCCGGCCGACGCCACCGACGTCGAGACGCTGCTGACCTGCGCCGACGCCGCCATGTACCAGGGCAAGCGCGGCGCCACCGGCGTCGTCGTCTTCGACCCCCGCGCCACCGCCCCCTCGCCGTACTCGCCGGTCCTGCAGCACGACGTGCGCCGGGCCCTGGAGGACGGCGACCTGCGGCTGCACTACCAGCCGCAGGTGGACCTGGCCTCCGGCCGCACCGCCGGCGTCGAGGCGCTGCTGCGCTGGCAGCACCCCGAGCGCGGGCTGATCGGGCCCGGCGGCTTCCTGCCGGCGCTCGAACAGTCCGGCGTCATGGGCGCGCTCACCGAGTGGGTGCTGCGGCAGGCGCTGGCCGACTGCGCCGCCTGGAGCGCCGCCGGCGAGGACTGGACGGTGTCGGTCAACGTCTCGGTGCGCAACCTGGAGACGCCCGGCTTCGCCGCCACCGTGGCCCGGCTCGCCGCCGAGGCCGGTGTGCCGCCGGCCCGGTTGCACCTCGAGGTCACCGAGACCGCGCTGCCCGCCGACCTCGCCACCGCCTCGGCCTGCCTGGCCGAGCTGGCCGCGCACGGCTTCGGCGCCGCCCTGGACGACTTCGGTGTCGGTTTCGCCAGCCTGTCGCACCTGCGCTCCCTGGCGCTGACCGAGGTCAAGGTCGACCGGGCCTTCGTCACCGGCGTGGACGTCTCGGCCGAGGACGCCGCCGTCGTGCGGTCGCTGGTCGAGCTCGCGCACGGCCTGGGGCTGTCGGTCTGCGCCGAGGGCGTGGAGACGCCCGAGGTCGCGGCCTGGCTGCGGGCGGTCGGCTGCGACCGCGCCCAGGGCTGGTTGTTCTCCCGGCCGCGCCCGTGGCCGGAACTCACCTGCGCGGCCGCAGGGGTGTCCGCGCCCTCTGTGGAGGTCCTCGCGTGACCCGCACCCACCGTGCCCTCATCGGCACCGCCGTCCTCGCCGTCGCCCTGGTCACCGCGGGCTGCGGGACCTCCGGGGACCCGGCCGCACCCGCGTCCGACGCGGCGCCGGCCGTGACCGTGGACGAGCGGCTGCACGCCGCGCTGCCCGAGGACGTCCGCGACAGCGGCGTCCTGACCGTGGCCAACGACCCGTCCTACCCGCCGGCCTCGTCCTTCGGCCCCGACGGGCGCACCATCGTCGGCTTCGAGCCCGACCTCGGCGCCGCGCTCGGCGACCTGCTCGGGGTGGAGGTGCAGTTCGAGGCCTCTTCCTTCGACACCCTGCTCGACGACCTCGCCGCCGACCGGTTCGACCTGGTGATGAGCGCGGTCACCGACACCGCCGAGCGCGAGCAGCAGGCCGACTTCGTCAACTACTTCCGCGCCGGCTCCTCGATCGTCGTGGCGCGGGGCAACCCGCACGGCATCCACGACCTGGCCGGGCTGTGCGGGCGCAGCGTCGCCGTCGAGGCCGGGACGGTGCAGGTCGGGCTGCTCGAGCGGGCGCAGGCGGCGTGCGTGGGGCGGATCGACGTCCACGAGCTGCCCACCAACGACGACGCGCTGCTCGAGCTGCGCACCGGCCGCGCCGACGCCGTCGTCGCCGACTACCCGCCGGCGGTCTTCGTGACCACCGACCCGCGGACCCAGAACAGCTTCCAGCTGGTCTCCGACACCCAGTACGAGCCTGGGCTCTACGGCATCGCCGTCGCCCCCGACCGCCCGGAGCTGCGCGACGTGGTGACGCAGGCGCTGCAGCGGCTCGTCGACGACGGCGTCTACCAGCAGCTGCTCGACCGGTGGGAGGTCGGCCACGGCGCCGTCGACGCGGTGACCGTCAACGGCGGCCTGCCCCCGGTGGACTGACCGGGCCGCCGTGCCCCGACGCCGTCCCGGCGGTCAGCGGATCCGCCGCCCGGCCGCCCACACCGCCGTGACGGACCGGTCCGCCGCCAGGGCGACGACGTCCGCCGCGTACCCGGGCGCGAGCCGGCCGAGCCGGTGCCCGAGGCCCAGCGCCCGCGCCGGGGTGGCGGTCAGCGCGGTGACCGCGGCCACCGGGTCGACGCCGGCGGCGAGCGCGGCCCGCAGCGCGGCGTCCTGGGTGAGAGTGGACCCGGCGAGCGTGTCGGTGCCGGTGAGGACCGCCCGGTCGCCGCGCACGGTGACCGCCCGCCCGCCGATGCGGTGCTCGCCGTCGCCGCTGCCCGCCGCGGCCGTCGCGTCGGTGACCAGCGCGACCCGCCCCGGCGCGCCGGCCACCAGCAGCGCGGCGACGACGGGGTGCACGTGCACACCGTCGAACACCAGCTCGAGCGTGACCCGGGGGTCGGCGAGCGCCGCGCCGACCGGGCCCGGGTGGCGGTGGTGCAGGCCGGGCATCGCGTTGAGCGCGTGCGTGAGCAGCCGGGCACCGGCGTCGAAGGCCGCCGCGGTGAGCGCGGCGTCGGCCTCGGTGTGCCCCACCGCGACGACGACACCCGCGGCGGTGAACGCGCGCACGGCCTCGAGCGCGCCGGGCAGCTCGGGCGCGATGGTGACCTGCCGCAGCGTGCCCCGGGCGGCGGCCAGCAGCCGGGCGACGTCGCCGGGGGTGGGGGCCCGCAGGTGGCGCGGGTCGTGGGCGCCGCAGCGGGTGGCCGCGAGGAACGGGCCCTCGAGGTGCGCGCCCAGGACCGTCGGCTCCTCCTGCGCGAGGTCGGCGATGCCCGCCAGCGACCCGGCCAGCTCCTCGACCGGCGCGGCGACCAGGCTGACCACCGACCGGGTGGTGCCCGCGGCCCGGTGCACGGCCAGCGCCCGGCGGACCGCACCGGGGCCGTCGTCGAAGGAGTGACCGCCGCCGCCGTGGACGTGCAGGTCGACGAAGCCCGGCACCAGTTCCGCGCCGGCGAGGTCGACGGTCTCGTCGGCGTGCGGACGGGGTCCGGTGCCGGTGGCCGCGACGGTGTCGCCGTCGAGGAGCACCCAGCCGCCCTCGACCGGCCCGCCGGCGTCGAGCAGCCGGTCGCCGGCCAGCAGCGTGCGCACGGACGGGGATCTCCCCGCCCGGGAGGTCGAGGGAACGTAACGATCGGGTTCTCGTTCGGCGCGGACACGGCGACAGGGCCAGGGTCGGGGGCGGACGACACCGCCGAACCCCGGAGGTCAGCGTGCGCACGACACCCCTCCTGCCCCTCGCCGCCGCGGCGGCCCTGGTCCTCACCTCCTGCGGAGGCGGGGAGAGCGTCGACACCGGCGGTGGCGGCGGAGCCGACGAGAACGTGCTGGTCGCCGCGGTCAGCGCCCAGCCCGACCAGTTCGACCCGCACGCCACCAACGCCTACGCGAGCTTCCAGGTGCTGGAGAACGTCTACGACACCCTCGTCGTCCCGAGCGCCGAGGACCTCACCATGCAGCCGAGCCTGGCCGAGTCGTGGACCACCAGCCCCGACGGCCTGGCCTGGACGTTCACCCTCCGCGAGGGCGTCACCTTCCACGACGGCAGCGAGTTCGACTCCGCCGACGTCGTCTACAGCTACCGGCGGATCATCGACGAGGAACTGGCCAACGCCTACCGGTTCGCCACCGTCACCGACGTCGCCGCGCCCGACCCGCGCACCGTGGTCCTCACGCTCAGCCGGCCCACGCCCAACCTGCTGGAGCTCATCGGCTCGTTCAAGGGCATGGCGATCGTCCCGGAGAACGCCGCCGACGACCTCGACCTGCAGACCGAGGCCAACGGCACCGGGCCGTTCCGGCTGGAGAGCTCCGACGCCAACGCCACCGTGCTCACCGCCTTCGAGGAGCACTGGGCCGGTGCGCCCACCGTCGACGGGGTCGAGTTCCGCTACGTCGCCGAGCCCAGCGCGGCCCTCACCGCGCTGCGCAACGGCGAGGTGCAGTGGACCGACAACGTCCCGCCGCAGAACATCGAGTCTCTGCAGGGCGAGGAGGACGTCGAGCTCGGCTCGGTCACCAGCGTCGAGTACTACTACCTGTCGATGAACTACGCCGTCCCGCCGTTCGACAACCGGGACGTGCGCCGGGCGATCGCCACCGCGATCGACCGCGAGGAGGTCACCCAGGCCGCCCGCTTCGGCGCCGCGCAGGCCAACCAGACGGCGATCCCCGAGGGCAGCCCGTGGTTCCTGGACTACGCGCCGTTCACCCCCGACCAGGAGGCCGCCCGGCAGCTGCTCGCGCAGGCCGGCGTGCAGACGCCGCTGACGATGGGGCTGATGGTCACCGACGAGATCCCCGAGACGGTGGCCGCCGCCCAGGTCATCGCCAGCCAGCTGCAGCCGATCGGCGTCGAGGTGGAGATCCAGGAGGAGGACCTCGCCACCTGGCTCGACCGGCAGGACCAGGGCGACTTCGACGCCTTCCTGCTCAGCTGGATCGGCAACATCGACCCGGCGGACTTCTACGAGAACCAGCACCTGTCCACCGGCGGCAGCAACTACCAGGGCTACAACAACCCGCAGGTCGACGCCCTGCTGACCCGGGCGGCCACCGAGCCGGACCAGGCCACCCGCAAGGGCCTCTACGACGAGGCCGCGCGGATCGTCGTCGACGACGTCAGCTACCTGTACCTGTACAACCCCGACGAGGTGCAGGCCTGGTCGGCCGGGCTGACCGGGTACCAGGTTCGGCCCGACGCGGCGATCAACTTCGAGACGGTGCAGCTGCCCTGACCGGGTTCCTGCTCCGGCGCGCCGGCCAGGCCGTGGTGGTCCTGGCCGGCGTCAGCGTCCTGGTCTTCTCGCTGATCCACCTCGTCCGGGGCGACCCGATCCGCCTGGCGCTGGGCACCCGGTACTCCCAGGAGACCTACGACGCCCTGCGGGAGCGCAGCGGCCTGGACCTGCCCCTCGTCGAGCAGTACCTCACCTGGGCCGGGCGGGCGGTGACCGGTGACCTCGGGGTGAGCTTCCGCAGCGGGGAGACGGTCACCTCACTGATCGCCGAGCGGCTGCCGGCGACGCTGACCCTGGCCTTCGCCGCGCTGCTGGTGGCGCTGGTCATCGCCGTGCCGCTGGGCGTGCTCTCCGCGCTGCACCCGCGGTCGCTGGTCGACCGGCTGGCCACCGTCGTCAGCCAGATCGGCATCTCGGTGCCCGACTTCTGGCTGTCGATCATGCTGATCCTGGTCTTCGCCGGGACGCTGGGCTGGTTCCCCTCGGGCGGCTACGTCCCGCTCACCGAGGACCCGCTGGGCTGGCTGCAGCGCCTGGTGCTGCCCGCGGTGGCCACCGGCGTCGTCTCCGGGTCGGTCATCACCCGGTTCGTCCGGTCCAGCGTGCTCGAGGCGCTGGGCTCCGACCACGTGCGCACCGCGCGGGCCAAGGGCGTGCCCGCCCGGCAGGTGCTCACCTGGCACGTGCTGCGCAACGCCCTGCTGCCGCTGGTGACCGTCACCGGCGTCCAGCTGGCCTACCTGCTGTCGGGGGTGGTCGTCGTGGAGATCGTCTTCTCCTGGCCGGGCCTGGGCCAGCTGGCCTACCAGGCGGTGCGCGACCGCGACTTCCCGGTGCTGCAGGGCGCGGTGCTGCTGTTCGCCCTCGTCTTCCTGGTCGTCAACCTGCTGGTCGACCTGCTCTACGGCCGCATCGACCCGAGGATCACCCGCCGATGACCGCACTGCCCACGCCGGGTGCCACCCCGGCGCAGCCCCCGCCGTCCGGGCCGCTGCCGACGAGCACCCCGCCGCGCCCGCGGTGGCGGGAGACCCTCGGCCTGCTCGCGCGCAACCCGACCGCCGCCGTCTCCGCCGTCGTGCTGGTGGTCATCGTGCTCGTCGCGGTCTTCGACGAGACCCTGGCGCCCGACGGGCCCAACGACCAGGACCCCTCGCGGCAGCTGCAGCCGCCGAGCTGGGAGCACCCGTTCGGCACCGACGAGTTCGGCCGCGACGTGTTCAGCCGGGTGGTCCTCGGCGCCGGGACGTCGCTGCGGGTCGGCTTCCTGTCCGTGGCGTTCGCCCTCGTCGTCGGCACGGTCATCGGGCTGCTGGCCGGCTACCACGGCCGGTGGGTCGACGACACGCTCATGCGGATCATGGACGTGCTGTTCGCCTTCCCCGCCGTGCTGCTGGCCATCGCGATCGTGGCGATCCGCGGCGCGGGGCCGGCCAACGCCATCCTGGCCATCGGCATCGTCTACGTGCCGATCTTCGCCAGGGTCACCCGCGCCAGCGTGCTCGGCGTGCGCGAGGAGGTCTACGTGCGGGCCTCGCGGTCGGTGGGCGCGTCGGACTGGCGGCTGGTCACCCGGCACGTGCTGCCCAACGCCGCGCCGCCGATCATCGTGCAGACCTCGGTCAGCCTGGCCTTCGCCGTCCTCGCCGAGGCCGCGCTGTCCTTCCTCGGCCTGGGCCCGCGCCGGCCGGAACCGTCGTGGGGGCTGATGCTCGCCGACGGCCGCGACTTCATCGACCAGGCCTGGTGGTACACGGTGTTCCCCGGCCTGGCCATCGTCGTCACCGTGCTGTGCTTCAACCTGCTCGGCGACGGGCTGCGCGACGTCCTCGACCCGCGCCAGCGCACGCTCATGGCCGGGGGCGGCCGGTGAGCGCGGCCGCGGACACCGCCGTCGAGCCGGTCCTGGCGGTGGAGGACCTGCGCGTGGACCTGCGCACCCCGCGCGGGACGGCGCACGTGGTCAACGGGCTCTCCTACACGGTCGGCCCGGGGGAGACCGTCGCCGTCGTCGGGGAGTCCGGCAGCGGCAAGAGCGTCTCGGTGCTCGCGCTGGTCGGCCTGCTGCCGGCGGGGACGGCCACGGTGACCGGCCGGGCGCTGCTGCGGGGCGAGGACCTGCTGACCATGCCGCCCGAGCGGCTGCGGCAGGTGCGCGGCCCCGGCGTCGGCATGGTGTTCCAGGACCCGATGACCTCGCTCAACCCGGTGCTCACCGTGGGCCGGCAGCTCACCGAGGGCCTGCGCGCCCACGGGCCGGTGTCCCGGGCCGCGGCGCGCGCCCGGGCGGTGGAGCTGCTCGCCGAGGTGGGGCTGCCCGACCCCGGCCGGGCGGTGGACCGCTTCCCGCACGAGCTCTCCGGCGGCATGCGGCAGCGGGTGGTGATCGCGATCGCGCTGGCCAACGCGCCGGCGCTGCTGGTCGCCGACGAGGCCACCACCGCGCTCGACGTCACCGTGCAGGCGCAGATCCTCGAGCTGGTCGAGCGGCTGCAGGCCGAGCACGGCACCGGCGTCGTCTGGATCACCCACGACCTCGGCGTCGTCGCCGGGATCGCCGACCGGGTGCTGGTCGTCTACGGCGGGCGCTGCGTGGAGGACGGCACGGCCGACGACGTCCTCGAGCGGCCGGTGCACCCCTACACCCGCGGCCTGCTCGGCGCGCTGCCCGACCTGGCCGCGGCCGGCGACGGCGACCTGGCCACCATCGCCGGCACCCCGCCCCCGCCCACCGACCTGCCCGCCGGGTGCGTGTTCTGGCCGCGCTGCCCGGTGCGCGGCGACGCCCGCTGCGAGACCGAGCAGCCGCCCCTCACCCCGGTGACGAGCCTTCATCGCGACAGAGGCCCGCGTGGCCTGCCGCACCGGGCGGCGACGTGGTGCGCGGAGGGGGAGGCGTCGTGACGTCGACGGGCGAGCGCGAGGTGCTGGTCTCCGCCCGCGGGCTGGAGGTCCACTTCCCACTGCGCTCGGGCGGGCCGCTGCGCCGCGCCGCCGGCGCGGTCCGCGCGGTGGACGGCGTCGACCTCGACGTGTACCGCGGCGAGACGCTGGGGCTGGTGGGCGAGTCCGGGTGCGGCAAGTCCACGCTCGGCAACGCGCTGCTGCGGCTGGTGCAGCCGACCGGCGGCACGGTGACCTTCGACGGCGCCGACGTCACCGCGATGTCGCGCCGGCAGCTGCGCGACCTGCGCCGGCGCGCCGGGATGGTGTTCCAGGACCCGTTCGCCTCGCTGGACCCGCGGCGCACCGTGGCGCAGACGGTCGGCGAGCCGCTGGAGGTCCACGGCCTGCACCCGGGGCGGGCGGCGCGCGCGGCCCGGGTCCGCGAGCTGCTCGAGCTCGTCGGCCTCGACCCCGCCGTCGCCGCCCGCTACCCGCACGAGTTCTCCGGCGGGCAGCGGCAGCGGGTCGGCATCGCCCGGGCGCTGGCCGGGGAGCCGGACTTCCTGGTCTGCGACGAGGCGATCGCGTCCCTCGACGTCAGCGTGCAGGCGCAGGTGCTCAACCTGCTGCGCCGGCTGCAGCGGCGGCTGGGGCTGACGCTGCTGTTCATCTCCCACGACCTGGCGGCGGTGCGGCACGTGTCCGACCGGATCGCGGTCATGTACCTGGGCCGGGTGGTCGAGGTCGGGCCCGCCGCCGCCGTCGCCGCGGAGCCGCAGATGCCCTACACGCGGGCGCTGCTGTCGGCGGTGCCGGTGCCGCACCCGGAGCTCGAGCGCTCCCGGCGGCGGATCGTGCTGCGCGGCGACGTCCCCTCGCCGGCGCGGGTGCCCAGCGGCTGCCGGTTCCGCACCCGCTGCCCCGACGTGTTCGGGCCCTGTCCCGACGTCGACCCGGCGCTGCAGCCGGCCGGCGCCGCGCCCGGCCACCTGGCGGCCTGCCACCTGCACGGCGTCACCGGGACGCCGGTGCAGCGGGAGCGGCCCGGCGCGCCGGTCGACGCCGGCGACCCCGCCCGCTGACCAGCGGCACCGCACCGGCTCGTTTCGTCGTGCGGCCGTCCGGCTAACGGGCGCCGGGGAGGCGGCGTACACGGCGCCGCTGCGAGCGGGGAGCGCGTGATGGCGTCGAGCAGGACCGACCGGGGTGCCGTCACCACCGGTCTCTACGGCAGCAGGATCGGCCCGCGGGTGGGGCGCCCGGCGCTCACCGAGTTCGTCGGGACGGCGATCCTGGTGTTCGTCGGGACCAGCGTGGTGGTGGCCGGGCCCGCCACCGGCAACGGCGTCTACGACCTCCTCGCGGTGGTGCTCGCCTTCGGTCTGACGCTCACCGCGCTCGCCGCGGCCCTCGGGCACGTCTCGGGCTGCCACCTCAACCCCGCGGTCACGCTGGGGCTGGCCGTGACCCGGCGCTTCCCCTGGTCGGCCGCCGGCGCCTACGTCGCCGCCCAGCTCGCCGGCGGGCTCGCCGGCGCAGCGCTGACCTGGGCGCTGTACGGCCAGGCGGCGCGGGACGAGGCGCGCCTGGGCGCCACCACGCCACAGGAGTTCGTCTCCACCGGCCAGGCGTTCCTCGCCGAGGTCCTGGTGACCTTCGTGCTGGTGCTCGTCGTGGTGTCGGTCGCCACCGACGCCCGCGCCGAGAACGCCATCGCGCCGGTGGCCGTGGGCCTCGCCCTGGCCGCCGGCATCTTCGTCGCCGGGCCGCTCACCGGCGGCGCGGTCAACCCGGCGCGCGCCTTCGGACCCGGCGTCCTGGCGGGACAGCTGTCGTCGCTGTGGGTGTACCTCGTGGCCCCCGTCGTCGGCGGCGTCCTCGCGGCCCTCGTGTACGACCGCCTGCTCTCCACGGGCGAGCCGCCGGAGGCCTGACCGCAGCGCGGCCCCGGGCCGGTCAGCCGCGGCCGCTGCGGGTGGGCCGCCGGCCCTGCCGGGAGCCCGACCGCGGGACCCGACGCCCGCCGCGCCCGGTGTCCCGGCCGCCGGCGCGGGGGTGCCCGTCCCGGGCCCGTCCGCGCGGTGCGCTGCACGGGCGGCAGGTGGAGAACCAGGGGGCGATCGCGGTGCCGCACTCGACGCACGCGCTCGACCGGCTCACCGCGATGGCGTCGGGCAGCAGCTCGCTGATCGCCTCGGCGCACTCCTCCTCGACCCAGGCGGCGTCGTCGCTGCTCAGCCCGGCCACGCCGGGGAACTGCCGCAGCAGCGTCTGGGCGTCGCGCGCGGCCGCGGCGGCCTGCTCGAAGTCCTCGACACCGCCGCCGACCGGGACGTCGGGCAGCACGAGCTCCGGCCGGACCGGCAGCCCGACGGCGTGCCGCAGCGCCGCCCGGGCCAGCACCAGCCAGCGGGTGCGCCGCGGCGGGTCGTAGTCGATCGGGAGGCTCACCAGCCGCCAGACGGTGCGCAGGTCGCCGGCCGCGCCGAGCGGGCCGCGCAGCATCGGCAGCAGCGCCTGCACCCGCAGCACGAGGGAGCTGACGTCGTCGGGGGTCATGGCCTGGTCGCGGGTGGCCGCGCGGGCCCAGGCCTGCCAGCGGACGAGGGCCTCGGGCAGGTCGACGGCCTCGAAGGCACCGAGGTCCTCGAGCTCGGGGCGCAGCCGCGGCCGGCGCCCGGGCAGGTCGCTGGGCCGGTCACCCCGGGCGACCTCGGCGCCGACGGCCACCAGCGCCGCCGACGGCCGCAGCTTCGGCACGCCGGTCAGCACGCCCACGGTCCCGTGCCCGGTCAGGCCGTAGCGGCCGGCCCGCCCGGCGATCTGCGCGGCCTCCCAGCTGCGCAGCGGCCGCAGCTCGATGCCGTCGAACTTCGTCGTCTCGGCGAACAGCACGGTGCTGGCCGGGACGTTGATGCCGTGCCCGATGACGTCGGTGGTGACCAGGACGTCGAGCTCCCCGGTGGTGAACCGCTCGATGACCTCGCGCCGGGTGGCCGGGGGCAGCGCGCCGTAGAGGACGCCCACCTTCCCCGGCCGGTGCCGGTCCAGTTCCGCGGCGACGGCGTAGACGGTCTTGCGGGAGAAGGCGACGACGAGGGTCTGCGGGCGGACGCCGGTGGTGCGGACCGGCGCGCGCAGCACGTCGAGCCGGGACAGCCGCTGGTGGTGGACGACGTCGACGGACCCGGCGTCGGCGACCAGCGGTGCCAGCAGCGGGTGGGCCTCGGCCGCCGCGATCAGGTGCATCTCGCGGTACTCGCCGGTCAGCAGCAGCCGCGCCCAGTGGTGGCCGCGGTCGGGGTCGGCGACCCAGTGCGACTCGTCGAGGACGAGGAGCTCCCCGCGCATCGGGGCCTTCTCCACCGTGCAGCAGACGACCGGCGCGGAGGGGTCGATCTCCTCCTCACCGGTGGACAGGCCGACGGTGCCCTCGGGCAGCACCGCCGCGAGCTTGGCGTAGGCCTCGTGGGCGAGCTGGCGCAGCGGCGCGGCGTAGACCCCGGAGCCGGTGGCGGCCAGCGCCTGCAGCGACTCGTAGGTCTTGCCGGAGTTGGTCGGGCCGAGGTGGAAGACGACCCGCTGGGGCGGCGTCGCGCGGACGGGCAGCTCCGGCGCGGCGCCCTCCACCCACAGCTGCTGGGCGCGCCGCTCGGCGCGGGCCGCCTCGCGGTCGGCCTCCCGGTCGGCACGGCGGTCGGCCTCCCGGTCGGCCGCGGGAGCGACGGCGGGGAGCTCGTCGGCGGGGCGCCGCCTCCGGCGGCGGACGGTGGACGTCGGGGGAGCGGTGTCGGGCAGGGGAGGTCCTCGGGTCGGTCGTGCAGGGGTGCGCGGCCGCCGCGTCTCTCGCGGGGCGACTCCGGGTCAACACCGGACCGGCCGCGGACATGCCCGGGCGGGCTCAGTCGTCGCCCTCCCGGTCCTTGTCCCTGTCCTTGTCCTTGTCCTTGTCGTCCCCGTTGCCGTTCCCGTTGCCCTGGTCGCCCTCGTCGCCGTTGCCGCCGCCCTCGTCCTCCTGCTCCGCCGGTGCCGGCACCGGGGCAGGGGCGGGGGCCGGAGGAGGGGCGACGGCGTGGGTGAGGGTCACCGACTGGCCGGGCAGCAGCTCGCCGACCGGGTCGACGGCGATGACCTGCCCGTCCGCGACGTCGCTCGTGGTCAGCGGGCGCCGCTGCACCTGCAGGCCGAGGGTGACCAGCTCGGCCTCCACGTCGGCGACCGGGCGGCCGACCAGCGCGGCCGGGTCGAGCCGGACCGTGCTCGGCGGGGCCGGGGCGCTCGTGGTCGTGGGCGCGGCCGTGGCGCGGTCGGGCGTGGAGGCTGCGTCCCCGTCCCCTCCGCCCAGCAGGCCCGAGACGCCGAGCACGACGACGAGCGCCGCGACGGCCGCGCCGGCGAGGGCGGCCCACGTCCTGCGCCGGCGCGCAGGGTCCTCCGTTCCCTCCGCGACGGTGGTGTCCCCGGTGCGGTCCGCCGGGAGCAGGGGAGGCGCGGCCGGGCCGGTCGCCGTCGATGCCCCGGTCAGGGGGAGCACCGCCGTGGCGTGGCGGTCCACGTCGGCGCGGGGTGCGGCCGGGGCCAGTGCGTCGACGGCGTCGCGCACGGCGGCACCGTCGGCGAGACGGGCCGCGGGGTCCCTGGCCATCATCCGCGCCACCAGGTCACGGACGCCGGCGGGCACGTCGGGCGGCAGGGGCGGGGCCTGGTCGCGGATCTTCAGCAGCGCGATCTGCACCGGTGACTCGCCCTCGAACGGCAGCCGCCCGGCCAGGCACTGGTAGGCCACGACCCCGAGGGCGTAGACGTCGCTGGCCGGGGTGGCGGGCACGCCGTCGGCCTGCTCCGGGGACAGGTAGTGCGCGGTCCCGAGCACCTGGCCGGTCTGCGTCAGCCGCTCGCTCGCCGCCGACCAGGCGATGCCGAAGTCGGTGATCTTCACGCCGCCGTCGGCGGTCACGAGCACGTTGCCCGGCTTGACGTCGCGGTGCACGACGCCGGCCTCGTGGGCGGCGGCCAGCGCCGTCGCCGTCTGGCGGACGATCCGCAGTGTCCGGTCGACCCCGAGCCGTCCCTCCTGCGCGAGCAGGTCCGACAGCGCGGTGCCGCGGACGAGCTCCATGACCAAGTAGGGCAGCGGTCCGCGGCTGGTGTCGGCCTCGCCGTAGTCGTGGACCGCGGCGATGTGCGGGTCGTTGAGCAGCGCGGCGTGCTGCGCCTCGGAGCGGAACCGGTTCAGGAACGCGGGGTCGCCGCTGTACTCGGGACGCAGCGTCTTCACGGCGACCGACCGCTGCAGCAGCGTGTCCTGGGCCCGCCACACGACCCCCATGCCGCCTGCGGCGATGACCGACCCGAGCCGGTACCGGACGTCCAGGAGGTCTCCTGGCGAGGTCATCGGAACCGCTCCGCATCTGGTCGACCGTCGGGGGGCGCTCGTGCCGTCGCCCTCCCCGGCGGTGTCGACCACCGGGGAGGGCGACGGCACCTCGGGCTCACCGGCCCCGGCCGCGCCGCGCGGGACGCGACGCGGCCCGTCCGCGCGGGACGGGCCGGTTGGCGTCAGTCTACCGCCGGAGGACGGGTTCCCCGGCCGGAGCCGAGGGCGTGGCGCGCGCGGGGGACGGCGCCCACCGAGCCGGGCCCGGCCGTCAGCGACCGAGGACCGACGGAGGGAGCCGGTGGTGCGGCGCGACCTCCGCGAGCAGCTCGCGGACGCGGGTGTCGAGGTCGGCGACGATGCCCCGCACGGTCTCGAGGTCCTGGCCCTTCGGGTCGTCGACCGGCCAGTCCTCGATCCGGGTACCGGGGACGACGGGGCAGGACTCCCCACAGCCGAGGGTGACCACCACGTCGGCGCCCTCGACGAGGTCGTAGCTGAGCGTGGTCGGCGTGTGGTCCCTCACCGGCAGACCCGCCTCGTCGAGTACCGCGGCGACCACCGGGTTCACGGCCGAGGCCGGCTCGGAGCCCGCGCTGCGGACCTCGACGGCGTCACCGGCGTAGTGCCGGGCCAGCGTGGCCGAGGCCACGGAACGGCCGCTGTTGTGGATGCAGGCGAACAGGATGGACGGCTTGTCGGTCACGGGACCTCCGGAGCGGATGAGGGGTCGGCGGGTCGGTGTGAGGGCCGGCGGCCGGCGCTGGTGTCCACCGGGCGGTGGCCCGCGCCGGACGGTGGTGCGATGGGGTCCTCGTGCGGGACGACGGCGTCGGCGGCGACGTCGGCGACCGTCGGGTGGAGCAGCGCCACCACGGCCACACCGGCGGCCCCGCCGACGAGCTGTGCGAGCACGAACGCGGGCACCGAGGAGGGGGCGATGCCGGCGAAGGTGTCCGACAGCATGCGGGCGACGTCGATCATCGGGTTGGCGAACGACGTCGAGGACGACCAGAAGTAGGCCGCGGTGATGTACGCGCCGACGGCGAACGGGGCCATGTGGGCCCGGCCGGCGCGCACCAGGCCGAAGACCAGCACGACGAGACCGGAGGTGGCCAGCGCCTCGGACAGCCACAGACCGCCACCCGAGCGCTCGGTCGTGGCGATGGTGACCGCGGGCAGGTCGAACATCAGGTTCGCGGCGACCGCGCCGAGCGCTCCGCCGGCCAGCTGTGCCGGCAGGTACACGGCGACCTGCCGGGTGGTGACGCCGCCGAAGGCCCGGTCGGCCAGGGTGACCACCGGGTTGAAGTGGCCGCCGGACACCGGACCGAAGGCCAGGATGAGCGCGACCAGCCCGGCGCCGGTGACCAGCGCGTTCTCCAGCAGCTGCAGGCCGGTGTCGTCCGGGGAGAGCCGGGAGGCGGCGATGCCCGACCCGATGACGACGGTGACCAGTCCGGCCGAGCCGAGGAACTCCGCGACCGCCTGGCGGGTCAGCAGGCTCAGTCGCACGGCCGCTTCACCGCCACCGCCAGCCGGGCGCGGGAGGCCAGCTGCGCGTAGTGCGCCGACACGGCCTCCAGCACCTCCGGACGCAACCGGTAGTAGGTGAACCGCCCGGCCGGCTCGGCCGTCACGACGCCCAGGTCCCGCAGCACCCGCAGGTGGTTGCTGACGTTCGAGCCGGTCGCGCCGGTCTCCTCGACCAGGTGGCAGACGCACAGCTGTTCGCCGGCGAGCAGGTGGACGATCCGCGCCCGCATGGGGTCGCCCAGTGCGCGCAGCAACTCGTCAGCCACCGGTGATGTCAGCACAGGCTGATGAGACGGGCTCCGGATCGGCGGGTCAAGGGAACAACCGGTGAACTCGCGGGTGCCTCAGCGCGGCGCCAGCACCGCGCGCAGGGACTCCAGCGCGGCCGGGTTCACCGCGTACCAGACGTTGCGGCCGCGCTTCTCGCTGACCAGGACGCCGGCGGAGACCAGCCTGCCGAGGTGGTGCGAGACGGTGGGCTGGCTGCGACCGACCGGGTCGACCAGGTCGCAGGCGCACACGGCCTCCCCGGCGGTGGCCAGCAGCGACACCAGGCGCAACCGGACCGGGTCGGCCAGTGCGGCGAACTGCCGGGCCAGGGTCTGCGCGCCGTCCTCGGTCAGGACCTCGGCGGCGAGCGGCGCGCAGCACGCGACCGCCTCGGGCCGGCCGAGCGCCTGCACCTCGATCGCGGTCATCGGCCTCTCCTCGGTCCCGCGGGATGCCCCCGACGTATTGACAGACGTCGATGATACGCGGACCCTCTCACATCGACGGTGATCGATACATCAGCGCCGACCGAACCGCCGGCAGGACGCTCTGCCGGCCCGTGGAGGAGCCGCACCATGACCAGTCGCACGCGCACCAGCCCCCTCACGACCGGCCCCACCGGCGGGCCCGCCGGCACGGACCTGCCGGTCGTCGTCATCGGTGCCGGCCCGGTCGGCCTGGCCGCGGCCGCCCACCTCGGGAAGCGGGGTCTGCGGCCGCTGGTGTTCGAGGCCGGCGACGCCGTCGGCGCCGCGGTGCGCGCGTGGGGGCACGTGCGCACGTTCACGCCCTGGCCGTTCGTCGTCGACGCCGTCGCCGAGGAGTTGCTGGCCCCCACCGGCTGGTCCCGCCCCACCGGCGACACCCCACCGACCGGATCGGAGCTCGTGACCGCCTATCTCGAGCCGCTCGCCGCCGTCCTCGGCCCCGACGTGGTGCACACCGGCACGCGCGTCCTGGCCGTCTCGCGGGACGGGCTCGACAAGGCCCGCAGCGTGGGCCGCGACACCCGCCCGTTCCTCGTCCGCGTGCGAGACGCCTCGGGACGGACCAGGGACGTCCGCGCCCGCGCGGTCGTCGACGCCTCGGGCACGTGGGGCCGGCCCAACCCGCTGGGCGGCTCCGGGCTGCTCGCGGTGGGCGAGGCCGAGGCCGCCGCGGCGGGACTGCTCGTCGGACCGCTGCCCGACGTGCTGGGCGCCGACCGGGCCCGGTTCGCCGGTCGGCGCACGCTGGTCGTCGGCGCGGGGCACTCCGCGGCGAACACCCTGCTGGCCCTGGCGCGGCTGGCGGCCGAGGAGCCGGGCACCGAGATCGTCTGGGCGATCCGGGGCACCGACGCCCGCCGGCTCTACGGCGGTGGCGAGGCCGACCAGCTGGCCGCCCGTGGCCGGCTCGGGTCCGACCTGCGGTCCCTGGTCGCCTCCGGCGCCGTCACCCAGGTCACCGGGTTCTCCACCACCCGGCTGGAGCCGGCCGCCGACGGGCGGTCGGTGACCGTGGTCGGCACCACCGCCGAGGGCGAGCGGCGGATCGAGGACGTGCACGCCGTCGCGGCGGCCACCGGCTTCCGCCCGGACCTCGGCCTGCTGAGCGAGGTCCGCCTCGACCTCGACCCCGGGCTGGAGGCGCCCGTGCGGCTGGCCCCGCTGGTCGATCCCGCCTTCCACAGCTGCGGGACCGTCCCGCCACACGGTCACCGCGAGCTCGCCCACGAGGGCGAGCCGGGGCTCTACGTCGTCGGGACGAAGAGCTACGGCCGGGCGCCGACGTTCCTGATCACCACCGGCAACGAGCAGGTCCGGTCCATCGCCGCCCACCTGTCCGGCGACGAGGCGGCCGCCGCCGAGGTGCAGCTGGTGCTGCCCGAGACCGGTGTGTGCTCGGTCCAGCGGGGGCCGTCCCGGCTCGCCGAGCCGGTGGACGCCGCCCACGCGGCGTGGGCCGGCGGTGGGCCGCGGCTGGGGTTCGCGACCGGCGTCGGGGGTGGCCGGAGCGCGGACACCGCCGCCTGCTGCGGCTGAGCAGCGGCGGTGGGCGACGTCGTCGCGGCCCCCCGCCGGGGAGCCGGGTGGCGGTTCCACGGCTGGCGGATCGTCGCCACCCTGGCCGTGACCGAGACCCTGTCGTGGGCGGTCCTCTACTACGCGTTCGCGGTGTTCCAGCTGCCCATGCGCGCCGAGCTCGGCTTCTCCGCGGCGGAGACCTCCGGCGCCTTCTCCCTCGCCGTGCTGCTCACCGGCGTCGCCGCCGTGCCCATCGCGCGGTGGCTGGACCGGCACGGCGCCCGTGGGTTGATGACGGTGGGCTCCGCGGCCGCGGTCCTGCTCGTGCTGGCCTGGTCCCGGGTGCACACCCTGACCGGCCTGTACCTGGTCTTCGCCGGCATCGGCGTGGTGTCGGCCGCGGTGCTCTACGAGCCCGCGTTCGCCGTCGTGGTCCGCTGGTTCACCGTCGACCGGGGCCGCGCCCTGCTCGCCATCACCCTCGTCGCCGGGTTCGCCTCCACCGTCTCGCTGCCCGCCAGCACGGCGTTGATCGCCGCGCTGGGCTGGCGGGACGCGCTGGTCGTGCTCGCCGGGGTGCTGGCGGTGGCCACGGTGGTCCCGCACGCGCTGGTGCTGCGCCGTGACCCCGCCGACCTCGGGCTGCTCCCCGACGGCGCACCCGGCCCTCCGCCGGCCCCCGTCCGCGCCGGGCCGGAGCCCGCACCCCGGCGCACCCTGGCGGCCACCGCCCGCGCCGCGCTGGCCGACGTCCGCTTCCGCCGGCTGACGCTCGCCTTCGCGGCGAACACCTTCGCCGTCGTCGTCGTGGCGGTGCACCTGGTGCCGTACCTGACCGAGCGGGGACACTCGGCCGCCTTCGCCGCGACCGCCACCGGCGCGCTCGGCGCGCTCTCGGTCACCGGCCGGCTCCTGGTCACCGGCGCCAGCCGCCGCTGGCCGGTCGCGACGGTGACCGCCGTCGCCTTCGGCCTCCAGTCCGTGGCGGTCCTGCTGCTCCTCGTCGCCGGTGCGAGCACCGCCGGGGCGGCCGGCTCCGTCGTGCTGTTCGGGCTCGGCTTCGGTGTCGGCACGATCGCCCGCCCACGGATGCTCGCCGACGCCTACGGCACCCGGGACTACGCCACCCTCGCTGCGCTGCTCGGCGTGGCGCTGACCGCGGCCAAGACGGCCGGGCCGGTGACCGCCGGGGTGCTGCGCACGGCGACCGGCGGCTATGCGACCGCGCTGGTCACCGTCGCCGCCGTCGCGGCGCTCGCTGCGGTCGCGGTGGCCGCCGCCGGCTCGGCTCCCGGACCGTCCACCGGGCCGGACGCCCCCGGCGGCCAGATGGTCGTCCGGTGACCGGCGCGGGTAGCGTCGGCGCACCGAACTCCCGTCGCGCGGGGCTCTGCGCCGGTGGTGGGCTCGGAGGAGGGCTCGCCTAGCGGCCGATGGCGGCGGTCTTGAAAACCGCTATGGGGTCACACCCATCGTGGGTTCGAATCCCACGCCCTCCGCACCGATCTGGCCATCCGTCCGGGTGCCGGGTGTCTCCAGGTCCCCGTTCCACCCACGCGGCTGGAGCGGCGCAGGGACAGGGGAGTCGGTCGCTCAGCAGGCGACCGCAGGCCGCGCGCCGTTGCCGAACTCCAGCCGGACGCCGCTGCCGCGCGTGATGAGCAGGGCGGCTCCGTCCTCCCGGCTCCAGCCGGACGGCAGGAGCAGGTACTGACCGCCGGACTGCACCACCATGCGCAGACCGTCGTACCGCCAGCGGTAGGCGGCGTCGGCGTCCTGGCACGGGGTCTCGGTCACCCCGGGGGCCGTCAGGCTGAGGCTCTTCTCGCTGTACAGCGTGACGGCGTAGAGGCCGGGCGGAGCGGCGCCGAGCTGCCGGCCGCGGCTCTCCCCGACGCCGACGGCGTACGTACCGACCGCCCAGAACAGCCCGATGCTCACCAGGACGAACACGGCCGCCCACTCCGTCATCGTCGCGGCGGGTCCGGGGAACCACGGTCCCCGCTTCCCCGCGGCCCCGGCCAGCAAGGAGCGGACGAGGTGAGCCGCGTAGGCGAGGAGCAGCGCGCCGATCGACAGCCCGAGGCCACGGGCCTCCGGGAAGGTGGTGAAGACCGCGCCGTTCCGGACGGTGTCGGTGACGGCGAGCCCGACCAGCACCAGCCCGGTGACCGCGCAGAGCGGGGCGAGCACCGAGAGGAGCCGGCTGCGCACCCCGTCCGGCACCGTGCCGACCAGCAGCTGGTGTGCCCACAGCGCGACGACGGTGGCGCCGGCGACCACCACCAGCGGCGGGATCATCCCGTCGGCGCTGCGCACCAGGTAGTCCTGGGCCGACAGGTCGAGCACCGTGTACTGCACGCCGAGGTACCGGAAGAGACCGGTGGCGTGCATCCGGCCGAAGTAGAGCAGCAGCGCCGTCAGCAACGTCGTGGGGGCGACCACCGTGCTGAACACGCTCAGCACCTTCGGCAGGCCCGTGGCCAGGTCCGTCGTCGGTTCCGCGTCCGCCCCCGGGGGTCCCGGCCGGCGTGTGCGGATCCGACGGGGACGGGTGCCGGCCCCTCGCTCGGGACGCCGGACGCCGTCGCCGCTGCCCTCCGGAGAGCCGGCCGAGCGGCGGCGCGGCGCGGTCCCCTGCCTCGATGGGCGGCTCATCCCACCGCCTTCCGCGCGGGTGCGGGTGCTCCGCTGGTCAGGATCCGGATGCCTGGGTGCCGTCGCACTCCGCCGGCGCGCCCGTCTCGTCGACCCCCGGATCGACCACCGCCACGAGGATGACGGCCTCGCCGGGAGGGCTGCTCTCGACGAGGGCGCTCAGCGCCCCCTCTCCCGGTGGCGGGGTCGTCGCCACCGCACACCACCCGCCGTTCGCCCCCGGCGCGGACCCCGCGGTGTCGATCTGCACGTCGACACAGTCCGGGTACTCGCCGCACTCGGCGAGCTGTGCCTCCCTGAACTGGTCGAAGGTGAAGAAGGCGCCCAGCCGGTCGATGATGTCCGCGTCCGGCGGGGCTCCGCCTGGGCGGGGAGCGGCGCTCGAGCCGGTACCGGGTTCGCCCCCGGGCCGCGCGGTGCCGGGGTCGGGCTGGGGCGCGGTGGTGCCGGGGTCGGGCTGGGGTGCCGGGGCGTCGGTGCCGGGGGCCGGCTGGGGTGCCGGGGCGTCGGTGCCGGGGGCCGGCTGGGGTGCCGGGGCGTCGGTGCCGGGGTCGGGTTGCGGTGCCGGCTCATCGGTGCCCGGGTCGGGTTGCGGTGCGGGGTCGTCGGTGCCCGGGTCGGGTTGCGGTGCCGGCGCATCGGTGCCCGGGTCGGGTTGCGGTGCCGGGTCGTCGGTGCTGGGGTCGTCGTCGCCGCTCGGTCCGTTGCCGTCTCCGCCGTCGGCCGGCCCGGTGCCGGGCGGGTCGCCGGCAGGGGCTCCCGGGCCCGGGTCGACGGGGGACCCGTTCCCGTCGCCGGCCGGGTCGCCGTCGCCGTCGCCCGTGTCGTCCTGACCCGGCGGCGTGGGGGCTGCGTCCGCCTGCGGAGCGCTCACCGACGCGTCGGCCGAGCTGCTCGCGGGATCGGTGCCGCCGCACGACGAGAGGACGGTGCTCAGGACGACCACCGAGACCACGACTGCACCCCGCCTGGCGGACATGGTGACCTCCCTAGCCCTGGGACCTCCCTGGGGGACAGAGGCGATGGGCCGTGGTCCCGATACACCGGGGAGCCGTCGTGCACGGTGTCCGGGGAGGCCGGACGGCACCTCGTCCAGGTCGGACGGCCGTCTTCCGCCCCCTTCGGGTGGGTCGGCTCAGGGCAACCCCCCGTTGCCGCCGATGCAGCGGGTGTGGCCGTTCCCCCGGGACTGAGAGCGCGGCAGCCGGGGGCGGCTGCGCGGTCCCTCGTGCTCATGCTCGGCGTCTCCGCCGCCGTCCTCGCCGTGGTCAGCACCTTCGGCACCAACGCGGCGACGGCGTTCACCGTGGGCGCCTCCTGGGCGGGGGTCACCCTCCTCGTGGTCCTGGCCCTCGTCGTCGGGTCCACCGACGCCGAGCGGCTCGACCGCGGCGGGGTCCTGGTCGGGGCCGGGGTCGCCGGCGCACTCCTGGTCTGCGGCCTCAACCTGCTCACCCAGGACTCCTCGGCCGGCGCCCAGGCGTTCCTCGCATTCCCCGTGCTCTGGGCGGCGTCGCACCTGCGCCGCACCGCGGTCGCCCTCGTGACGGCGACCGCCGTGGCCGCCAACGCCGTCGTCGTCCCGATGCTGGTCTCCCTCGAGGTCGGCGTCAGCGACGTCCTCATCACCGGGGTCGTGCTCACCGTCGTCGCGTCGATGCTCGAGCGCTCCTGCGCGGTGCAGGAGCGGCTGGTCCGGGCGCTCGAGCAGCAGGCCACCGTGGACACCCTCACCGGCCTGGTCAACCGCCGCGTCCTCGACGACGCCCTGACCGTGGCCCTGGCCGGCTCCGGGACCGACGGCACGGCCCTGCTGCTGCTCGACGTCGACTCCTTCAAGCAGATCAACGACGAGCACGGCCACCCCGTCGGCGACGACGCGCTGGTGCACCTCGCCGGCATCGTCCGGGGGCAGATCCGCGCCGGCGACGCCGTGCTGTCCCGCCTCGGCGGCGACGAGCTCGCCGTGCTCCTGCCCGGCTGCAGCTCCGAGGTCGCAGTGGCCCGCGCCGAGTCGGTGCTCGAGTCGGTCCTGTCCACCCCGCTCACGCTGCCCGACGGCAGCCTGCTGGCGATGTCGGTGAGCGTCGGGGTGGCGCACTCCCGCGGCGCGCTGGGCCGGCGCGAGTTCTACGCCGCCGCCGACCGGGCCCTCTACCGCGCCAAGCGCGGCGGCCGCGGCCGGGTCGAGGTCGCCACGGCCTGACGGACCGGCCAATATCGCGATAAAGGCACCTCGTCGGCAGAGGCACCTGGTCAGCGGAGGTGGCGGGCCGCGGCGGTGAGCGTGCGGGCGGTGAGCCGGCCGTCGGCGAGCCCGAGCGCCACCACGTCGTCGAACACCCGCTGGTCGGCCGCGGCCGCGCGGAAGGCGGCGTCCATCACCACCGGCCAGCGGCTGATCCAGGACGCCGCCGACGCCGACCGGTGGTGGGCGCCCAGCCGGCGGCGCAGCGCCCGCCGGTGCGCCGCTCCCGCGCCCGCCCCGGCCGCCGCCGCGCGCCCGGCCAGCGCCCCGGACAGGACGGCGTAGAAGATCCCCTCCCCGGTCATCGGGTTGACCAGCGACGCGGCGTCCCCGGTGAGCAGCACCCGCCCGTCGGGCTGGCGCGGCCGCCCGGTCGACAGCGGCAGCCGGTGCGCCCGCAGCCTCTCCGGCTCGACCCCCGGCAGCAGCCGGTGCAGCCCCTCCACCAGCGCCGCGCGGGTGGCCCCGCCGGACACCAGCTCCCCGTAGCCCACGTTGGCCCGCCCGTCGCCCAGCGGGAACGACCAGGCGTAGGCCGGCCAGCGCTGCTCGGTGGTCACCAGCACCTGGGTGCCGGCCTGCCCGAGCGGTTCCGGCGCGTACCCGCGCAGCGCCACCGCCATCCGGTCGTCGCGGTTGCGCCGCAGGCCCAGGGCCCGCCGCACCACCGACTCCGCGCCGTCGGCACCGACGAGCACCCCGGCGGTGAGCACCCCGTCGACGACGACCCCGCCGGGTGTCGGCGCCACCGCGCGGACCGCGTGCCGGCGGAACACCGCGCCCCGGTCGAGCGCGGCGGCCAGCAGGCGGGCGTCGAACACCTCGCGCGGCACCACCGACGACGGCCGGGCGGTCGCCCGCTCGACCGCGGCCCCGCCCGGTGAGCGCAGCGCCAGCCGGGGTGCGGGTGCGTATCCGGCGGTCAGCGCGGCGGCGTCGACGCCCAGCCCGGCCAGCACGTCCAGCGCCTCGGGGGCGATGCCGTCGCCGCAGACCTTGTCGCGGGGGAAGTCCGCCCGGTCGAGGACGAGCACCGACGCGCCGGTGTCCAGGGCGGACAGGGCGGCCGCCGCCCCCGCCGGGCCGCCCCCGACCACGACGACGTCCCAGCGCTCCACGACGGCGACGCTAGGCAGCGCGGCGGGCGGCGGCCAGCCGGGCGGCGGCCGCCGGTTCCGGTCCTGGTCCGTCCCGACCGTCCGGCGGAGGATGGCGGCACCGGCGTCCCGAGGAGGCCCCGTGTCCGCACGCGACGAGCCGACCGTGCTGCTGACCCTGCTCGCCGACCAGCGCACCGCCCTCCGCAACGCCCTCCACGGGCTGACCGAGGAGCAGGCCCGGGCCACGCCCAGCGCCAGCGCGCTGTCGCTGTCGGCGCTCGTCAAGCACGTGACGCAGGGGGAGCGGGCCACCGTCGCCGGCCGGATCGGGCGCCGTCCGCACGGGATGGCGGCCGACACGCAGGCGGGGTGGATGGCGGGGTTCACCGTCGCCGCCGACGAGACCGTCGACGTGCTGCTCGACCGCTGGGCCGCGGTGGCGCGGGAGACCGAGGAGGTCGTGCGCGCCGAGCGCGACCTCGACCGCCGGGTCGAGGTCCGCGCGGACGTCGCGCGGTGGCTGCCGCCGCGCACCGTGGTCACCGTCCGCTGGCTGCTGCTGCACCAGGTCCAGGAGCAGGCGCGGCACGCCGGGCACGCCGACGTCATCCGCGAGTCGATCGACGGCAAGGGCGCCTGGCAGCTGGAGGCCGAGGCGCAGGGCATCGCGGCGCCGAGCTGGGACTGACCGGGGGCGGAGGTCCGGCCGGTGCGGTGGAATGGGGGCGTGGTGACCAGCGGGCTGACCCCCACCGACGGCTGGACCACCTGCTCCCTCGGCCACCGTCACTGGGGCCGCGCCGGCGCGGCGGGCCTGCTGGTCCACCGCGACGGCGCCACCGGCCCGGAGCTGCTGCTCCAGCACCGCGCGCTGTGGTCGCACCACGGCGGCACCTGGGGGACGCCCGGCGGCGCGCTGCACCTGGGCGAGACCCCCGAGCAGGGCGCGCTGCGGGAGGTCGAGGAGGAGCTCGGGCTGCCCGCGCGCGACCTGGTGCTCGGCGCCCGGTCGGTCGACGACCACGGCGGCTGGGCCTACACGACGGTGCTCGCCCGCCCGGTGGGCGACCTCGACCCGTCCCGGCTGCGACTCGACGGCGAGAGCACCGGCGTGGCCTGGGTGGCGCTGGCCGCCCTGCACCAGGTGACGCTGCACCCCGGTCTCGCCGGCTCTCTGGACCGGCTGCGGCCGCTGCTCCTCGACGGGACGGCCGCCTAACCCCTCTCGACGGTCACCGTCAGCGCCCGGTGGTCACCCACCGGCAGCGCCCGGGCGACGGCGTCCCGGCCGGTCGCGGCACGGCCCAGCGCCAGCAGGTGGTCGAGCTGCAGTCGCGGCGCGTGCACCGGGAAGCTCGGCTCCCGCACCAGCCGGGTCGCCCCCAGCAGCCGCGCCGGGACGTTCCCGGGCAGGTTGAGGTCGCCGGCCAGCACGACCGGGCCGGGAAGCGCCGCCGCCCACCGGCGCAGCCGCCGCAGCTGGCGGACGGCGGTCGGCGGCGAGAAGGACAGGTGGGTGGCCACCACGGTCATCCCGTCCAGGCAGGCGGCGACGGCGACGCGCGGCTCGTCCGGGATCCACCACGTCCGCAGCCGGCCGGTGCCCGGGTCGGGTGCCCGCAGCGGCAGCCGCGCCCGCCCGGCGCCCAGTCCCAGCACCGCCCAGCGGCGCACCGGGCGGCGGGACAGCAGGGCGATGCCGTAGGACGGCGTGGCGACGGCGTCCCCGGGCCCGCGCAGGCCCGCCGGGTCGGCCGGGGTCCAGGTGCCGCGGAACGGGCTCGGCGTGCCGGTGAGGGTGGCCGCCGCCCGCCAGTCGACCGCGTGCAGCGCCGCGGCGAGCGCCGCCGCCTGGTCGGTGTCCCCCGAGCGGGGCTGGCAGGCGTCGACCTCCTGCACGGCGAGCACGTCGACGGGGAGGTCGGCGACGGCGGCGCCGAGGCGCGGCGCCGTCAGCACGCGGCCGTCGGGACCGCGGCCGGAGGCGAGGTTGAGGGTGCCCACACGCAGGGCCTCGCCGTCGGGCACGCGTCCGACGCTAGCCGCGCGGCGGCCGCCGCGCCCGGCCGGGCGGGACTCGATACCTTCTCCGGGTGAGCGCCCGCGACGACGTCTCGGAGATCTTCGACAGCGGGGCGTGGCGGCCGGTCGACGGCTTCGACTTCGCCGACCTCACCTACCACCGGGCCGTCGACGCCGGCGTCGTCCGGATCGCCTTCGACCGGCCCGAGGTGCGCAACGCGTTCCGGCCGCAGACGGTCGACGAGCTGATCACCGCGCTCGAGCACGCCCGGCTGTCCACCGACGTCGGCTGCGTGCTGCTCACCGGCAACGGGCCCAGCCCCCGGGACGGCGGCTGGGCGTTCTGCTCGGGCGGTGACCAGCGGGTGCGCGGCCGGCACGGCTACGAGCACGAATTCGGGCGCACCAGCGGCCGGCTGCACGTGCTCGAGGCCCAGCGGCTCATCCGGTTCATGCCCAAGGTCGTCGTCTGCGTCGTCCCCGGCTGGGCGGCCGGCGGCGGGCACAGCCTGCACGTGGTCTCCGACCTGACGCTGGCCAGCGCCGAGCACGCGCGGTTCAAGCAGACCGACGCCGACGTCGGCAGCTTCGACGGCGGCTTCGGCTCGGCCTACCTCGCCCGCCAGGTGGGCCAGAAGTTCGCCCGCGAGGTGTTCTTCCTCGGCGAGGAGTACTCGGCGGAGGACGCGCACCGCATGGGCATGGTCAACCGGGTCGTGCCGCACGCCGAGCTCGAGGCGACCGCGCTGGACTGGGGGCGGCGGATCGTGGCCAAGAGCCCGACCGCGCAGCGGATGCTCAAGTACTCGTTCAACCTGGTCGACGACGGGCTGGTCGGCCAGCAGCTCTTCGCCGGGGAGACGACCCGGCTCGCCTACGCGGCCGAGGAGGCCGTCGAGGGCCGCGACGCCTTCCTGGAGAAGCGCGACCCCGACTTCTCCCGGTTCCCCTGGCACGTCTGACCCAGTCGAGGAGGACCAGTGATCGTCGAGGTGGTGGGAGGCGCCGACGAGCGTCCCGAGGTGCGGGTCGTCGACGTCGACGACCTCGGCCGGCTGCACCTGGCGCTGGGCCAGGTCACCGACGAGGAGGCCGACCAGGCGCTGCGGGACGCGGGCCTCGGCCGACTGGAGGACGCCGAGACCGGCTCCCTCGACGCCGCGGCGCTCCGCGCCGCCGCCGAGTCGCAGGCCGACGCCGCGGACTGGGCGCAGCGCTGGGACCGGATGGTCGAGCAGGCCCGCGACCGGGGCTGGGTCAGCGAGGACGGCGCGACGCTGCAGGTCCACGTCGAGAGCGCCGCCGGGGCCTGAATCGGGCCGTGACCTGTGTGTTCGGCCGTCACCGCCGCGGTCCCCGGAATTCGGTCGTTGTGGTCACTCCATCCATTCGTCAGTATGAGGCTGTGCACAACCTGATGACGTGCGAACGGATCCGCTCGTGAGCGGCACGCCCGGGCGCCCGCTGAGCGCTGAGCTGTCCGAGCAGCTGGTCGCGGTCGCCGTCGACATCCTCGCCGAGGAGGGCTGGGGCCGGCTCAACAGCGACCGGGTCGCGGCCCGGGCACGCGCGGGCAAGGCCGGCATCTACCGGCGCTGGCCCTCGATGTCCGCGCTGGCCCGCTCGGCGGTCAGTCGCTTCCGCCTGGTCACCCCGCCCGACGACGAGGGCTCGCCCCGCGCCGACCTGGTCGCGCTGGTCGCCTCCTGGCGCCGCCCGCTCTCCCGCGAGGAGCGGGCCGTGGCCAGCCTCGTCGGCGCCGCCCGCCACGACGAGGACCTGCGGGCCGGCCTCGACGCCGCCCTCGTCCACCCGCTCACCGCGGCGGTCGAGGTCATGGGCGCGCGCTGGGCGGAGCGAGGTGACGAGGTGCCCGACGAGCGGCTGGCCCTGCTGCGCTCGGTGCTCGAGGCCTTCTGGTGGCAGCGACTCACCGTCGCCGGCGACGGCGCCATGGTGGCCGAGCACGTCGAGCAGGTGGTCGACGAGGTGCTGATGCCGATCGTGGCGCCGGCCGTGGAGCCCGTCGCCCGCTGATCCGCGGCCCGCGACCCCGGCGCCGCGCCCTCAGACGGCGCGCAGGACGCCGGGGTCCTCGTCGTCCCGGAGGACGCCGGGCCTGACGCCGAGGTCGGCACCGGCGTCGTCCTGCAGGCGGGCGAGCAGCCGGTCGGTGAGCGCGCGGGTCCGCGCGGCCAGCGCCGGGACGTCCTCGGGGGCGGGCAGCCGGTCGCGCAGGGCGGTGACCAGCGTCCGCGTGGTCGCCAGCCACGTGGCGGCCACCAGCGCGGCGGTCAGCCGGGGGTCGGCGGGCGCGGGCCGTTCGGCGTCCGGGCCGGTCCACGCCTCCTCCAGGGCGACACGCAGCAGCCGCTCGGCCTCGTGGTGCAGCTCCCGCTCGGCCGCCTGCAGCGTCGTCGACCGGTCGAGCGCGCCGACGGTGCACCGCCCCTCGGGCGTGCCCAGGCGCTCGACGAAGCGGCCCATCGCGTCGGTGAGGTGCTCGCGCAGCGCGGTCAGTGGCGGCACGCCGGGCGCGCGGCCCCGCACGGCCTCCGCCGGGCCGGGGACCCACGGCGACCGGCCCGACCAGAACAGCTCCTCCTTGGTCGCGAAGTGGTTGAACACCGTCTGCACCGCCACGTCGGCGGCGGAGGCGACGTCGGCGATGGTCACCGCGTCGAAGCCGCGTTCGTGGAACAGGCGCTGCGCGTTGTCCCGGACGTGGGCGTGCGTCCGGGCCTTCTTCTGGGCCCGGCGGGACTGCTCACTCACGGTCGGCAGGCTAACAACGCGGTGGCGCACGAGCGTGGGATGCGGAACGAGATCAGCCGGAGACGGGGCCGTGGTTCCCCGGGCCCGGACCGGGGCAGTTCCGCGGCATGACGCTGAAGGCGGGCCTGGTCGGGGCCGGTGGGGTGGGGGCGCGGCACGGGCGCACGCTGGCGGGACTCGACGGCGTGGAGCTGGTGGGGGTGGCCGACGCGGTCCCGTCCGCGGGGGCCGCGCTCGCCGCGGAGCTGGACGTGCCCGCCCTCGGCATCGACGAGCTGCTGCGATCCGGCGCGGACGCGGTCTGGCTGTGCGTGCCGCCCTTCGCGCACGGGGAGCTCGAGCTCGCGGTGGTCCGCGCCGGACTGCCGCTGTTCGTGGAGAAGCCGCTGGGTGCCGGGCTCGCCGTCGCCGAGGAGGTGGCCGCCGCCGTCGCCGCGGCCGGCGTACCGACGGCGACCGGCTACCACTGGCGGCACCTGGACACCGTCGCCGCGGCCCGCGCGCTCTGCGCGGCGCACCCGCCGCGGCTGGTCTCGGTGACCTGGCTGGACAAGGTGCCGCCGCCGGCGTGGTGGCGGCGGGCCGACCGGTCGGGCGGGCAGGTGGTCGAGCAGGCCACCCACGTGCTCGACCTGGCCCGCGTGCTCGCCGGCGAGGTGACCGAGGTCGAGGCGGTGACGGCGCCCTCGTCGGACCCGTCGCGGGACGTCGACGACGCCACCGCGGCGCTGCTGCGCTTCGCCTCCGGCGCCGTGGGCACGCTGACCGCCGCGTGCGCCCAGCCGGCGAAGACCCACGCCGGGCTCGAGCTGTCCTGCGCCGGCGTGGCGGTGGAGCTCACCGAGACGTCGCTGACCGTGACGACGGCGGAGGGCGCCGAGCACCGCGAGCCGTCGGTGGACGCCCGCACCGCCGTCGACCGGGCCTTCGTGGACCTGCTGGTCTCCGGCACCCGGGCCGAGGGCCTGGTCGACTACGCCGAGGCGCTGCGCACCCACCGGGTGGCCGTGGCGGTCGCCGAGTCGGCCAGGACCGGGTCGCGGGTGCGGCTCGACGCCTGAGCGGCGCGCCGCACCACCTCGGCGTAGAGCCGCTCGTAGGCCGCGGCCATCACCGCGGGGGCGAAGCGGCGGCGGCCCTCGGCGGCGCAGACCTCCGGGTCGAGGGTGCCGACCCGGCGCAGGGCCGCGGCCAGACCCGCCTCGTCGTCGGCGAGGAAGCCGGTGCGGCCGTCGTCGACGAGGGCGGGCAGGCAGCCGCGGGCCGTGGCGACCACCGGCGTGCCGGCGGCCAGCGCCTCGCACACCGCCGTCGCGCCCGGCTCGTCCCAGCGCACCGGCGACAGCAGCGCCCGCGCGCGCCGGAGCAGGCCGGCCTTCTCCGCGCCGGCCACGCTGCCCACCCAGCGGGCGCGGTCGCCGTCGAGCAGGGGGTCGACGTGCTCGCGGAACCACACGACGTCGGGATGGCCCGCCCCGGGGTGCCCGGGGGTGGCCAGCGCGGCGTCGAGGGCGGCCCGGTCGGCGAAGGGGCCCACCGGCCCGGCGAGGACCACCGGGACGCCCGCGGCGGCGCCGGCCCGCAGCGCGGTGTCGGTGCCCTTGAGCTCGCAGATGCGGGCCAGGACGAGGACGGCGTCGTCCCGCTGGTCGCGGGGCAGCGGCGGCGGCCCGTCCACCGGCACCGACAGCGGCACCGCGCCCAGCGTCTGGCGGCGCATCCGCTCGGGTCCGCGGGCCACCTGGCTGTCGGACACGCCGGCGAAGAAGACCCGGCCGCGGCCGTCGAAGCGCTCGTAGAAGTCGGCATTGCGGCGCACGTCCCAGTGCAGCGTGTGCAGCACCGGCGGCACGGCCGCTCCGAGCGCGCCGAGCAGCGCCGGGCCCACCACCTCCAGGTGGGTGTGCACCACGTCGAAGGGCTCGGCGGCGCTCATGAGGGCCTCGGCCACGACCAGCGCGTGGGCGTGTGCGGTGCCGACCACCTGCGCGTAGGGCGAGCCCAGCCGGTCGAACCGCCCGGTGGGGAACGCGCTGACCAGCTCGTCGACGGGCAGCGGGGAGTCACCCGACGCCGCGAGGACCACGGTGTGCCCGCGGGCGCGCAGCTCCGTGGTGAGCGTGGCGACGACGTTCTCCAGCCCGCCGTAGCCCTCGGGCGGCACCGGCAGCCACGGGCCGGCGTCCATCAGCACCCTCACGGCCGGCGTCCCCCGTGCCCGCCGGCGGCCGCGCGTACGGTGCGCATCGGTGGCCGCTCGGTGACCGCGACGTCCCAGCTCACCGCCTCGACGCCGTCCGCAGTGCGCAGGAACTGCAGCAGCTCCGAGGCCGGGCTCCCGGCGCCGGGCCGGCGGGCCATCGCGGTCTGCAGGATCTGCCCGGCCATGCGGCCCAGCGCCGCGTCGGACTGGTGGCCGTGGTGACGGGTGCCGAGGTCCACCTGGGCCAGCGCGTCGACCCCGGCCAGCCCCGCGAGGTCGACCAGCAGGCCGAACTCGACGCCGTAGCCGGAGACGAACGGCACCCGCTCGAGCAGCCCGCGGCGCCCGGCGTACTCCCCGGACAGCGGCTGGACGAAGCCGGAGAGCTCCGGCCACCAGGCGTTGAGCAGTGGCCGGGCGAGCAGCTCGGTGACCCGTCCGCCGCCGGAGGGGACGATGCCCTCGGTGGTGGACAGCGGCCGGTCGTAGAGCGCCTTGACGTACCCGATGGCCGGGTCGGTGAGCAGCGGGCCGAGCAGGCCGACGACGAACTGCGGGTCGAAGCCGACCAGGTCGGCGTCGACGAAGACGACCAGGTCCCCGTCGGTGGCGTGCAGTCCCTTCCACAGCGCCTCGCCCTTGCCCGGGACCCGGCCGTGGGCGGCCAGCACCGTGGTGGTGTCGACGACCCGGGCCCCGGCGGCCGCGGCGACGGCGGCGGTGCGGTCGGCCGATCCGCTGTCGACGACGACCACCTCGTCGACCAGCGGCGCGTCCCGGACGAGCGCCTCGCGGATGGCGCCGACGATCGCCCCGACGGTGGGCTCCTCGTCCAGTGCGGGGAGGACGACGCTGACGGTGGTGCCCTGTTCCCGCTTGGCGTCGGCCAGCTCGGCCGCGGTCCAGCTGGACGCGGTGTACGTGCGCCGGCGCAGCCAGCGGTGGACCTCAGGCCGCATGGGCGTTCTCCCCACGGTCGGGTGCCGGTTCCCTCGCCGGCACGGGACCCCCGTCGCGACAGGATGCCGTAGACCCCGCCCGGGGGCACCCCCGGTCGCCGTCCGCCGGTCGGGGCGGTCCCCGCAGGTGGGAGCGCCGCGGGTCACCGGCCGACCCGGGCGGGGTCTCAGACCACCCCGGCGCGGCCGGCCCCGTACTCGGGCACGGTGACCATCGGCGGCCGCTCGTCGACCGTCACCGGCGTGCTCACCGGCACGAAGCCGGCGCCCTCGCTGCGGAACTGGGTGAGCAGCCCGCCGGCGCCCGCGGACCCGGTCGCGGTGCGGGACAGCACCGCCGACACGACCTGCCCGGCCATCCGGCCCAGCGCCTCCTGGTCCTGCGAGGTGTGCCGGCGCACCCCCAGGTCCACCTGCGCGAGCCCGCCCAGGCCCACCAGCCCGAGCAGGTCGACCAGCAGGCCGACCTCCACGCCGTAGCCGGAGACGAAGGGCACCTGCTCGAGCAGCTCCCGGCGGCCGGCGTACTCCCCGCCCAGCGGCTGCACCACGCCGGCCAGCTCCGGCCACAGCGCGTTGAGCAGCGGCCGGGCGGTGAGCTCGGTGACCCGGCCCCCGCCGGCGGGCGTCGAGCGGCCGTCGAGCTCCAGCGGCCGCGTGTAGCAGCCCTTGACGTAGCCGACCTGGGGGTCGGTCAGCAGAGGGGTCAGCAGCCCGGGCACGTAGTGCGACACGTCGCCGAGCAGGTCGGCGTCGAGGAAGACGAGCAGGTCGCCGCTGGTGGCCGCCAGCGACTTCCACAGCGCCTCGCCCTTGCCCGGCCGGGCGCCGTGGGCGGGCAGGACGTCGGCGGCGGCCACGACCTCGGCGCCGGCCGCGCGGGCCACCTGCGCCGTGCGGTCGGTGGAGTCGGAGTCGACGACGAGCACCTCGTCGACCAGGGGCAGCGCCCGCACCCAGCGGTCGACCAGGTCGGTGACCAGCCCGCCGACGGTGGCCTCCTCGTCGCGTGCGGGCAGCACCACGCTGACCCGGTGCCCGCCGCGGCGCTTGGCCAGCAGCAGCCCACCGGCGTCGACGTCGGCGAGGGAGCGGACGGTGGAGGTGCGGCCGGAGAACCAGGCACGGGCGTCGGGTCGCATCGGCCCACTGTCGTGGAGCCCCCGGCGCGGTCGCCACGGGGGGCGCGCGTGTTCACGCACCCGTCGCCCGGCGTTCGGCGGCCGGTGGCTCAGGTGCGGCTGCGGTCGCCCTCGCGCAGCGCCGTGGGGCTCAGCGGGCCGACGGGCGCACCGGCGCCGTCGGGCTCGGGGTGGCCCAGCTCGGTGAGCCAGCCGCGCAGCACGCGGTGCAGGTGCTCGGCGCCGACGATCTCGCCGGGGGCCGACAGCCGCCGCGGGTGGGCGAGGAACCCGTGCTGCTGCGGGCCGCCGAGCCCCCCGTGCGAGCCCACGTGCGGCTCGAACGGCGAGGCCTCGTCGGTGTCGGGGTCGTAGCGGCTGTTGACCACCACGTCGGGGCAGTGCGGGAACCCCGAGACCCGCGCCACCAGCGCCGGCGCGTGCCCGCCGTAGGGCAGCAGGGGGTCCTCGCCGATCACCACGCCGGTGTCGAGCCGGTGCAGGCCGTCGCGGCCGAGCACGACCGGCCCGTGCTCGGTGGAGTGCACCAGCAGGAACCCGACGCCGGCGTGGTCGACCAGCGCGGGCAGCAGGTCCGGCCAGTGCCGCTCGATCTCCTCCAGCGGCACCCGGCCGGGCAGGTCGGCCAAGGAGATCCCCGCGGTGTGGCCGGAGACGACGACCACCACGCCGGGTGCCACCCGCGCGACCTGCCCCGGCCGGCCCGACGGTGTCCGGTGCCGGTGCTCGGTGGCCCCGGCGCTCTCCACCCGGTCGCGCAGCCGCCGGGCGATGAACCCCGGTCCCGACGCCGCCTCGGCGAGCGCGGAGGCGACCTGCCAGCCCTCGGCGGCGCGGCGGCTGTCCCGCGGCTCGGTCCCGCGGTGCCCGGGCGCGGGGGACCCGCCGCAGTGCCGGCCGACGAACGCCTCGATGGTCTCCCCGAACCGCTGCGCGAAGGCCTCGCCCTGGGTCTGGCCGTGGTCGGACAGCAGCACCAGGTGGTAGTCGCGGGGCGCGAGCTGGCCGGCGCGGGCCAGCCGGCCGATCTGCTGGTCGATGCTGCGCAGCACCTCCAGGGTGTCGAAGCGCTCGACGCCGCTGTGGTGGGCGACCTCGTCGTAGCCCAGGAAGTCGGCGTACACCACCGGCCGCCCGGCCAGCACGTCCTCCAGGATCGCTGCCACCACGATGTCGCGGGCGATGACCGTCGTGCCCGGCCGGGCCAGCGGGTAGACGCCTCCCCGGCTCACCCGCGGGCGGACGTCGGCGCGCCGCTGCCGGGCCGCGGCGGCGAGCTCCCGGTAGACGTCGACGAGCGAGACGCCCAGCGTGCGGACGGCGTTGACCGGGTTGGCGAAGTAGGCGTAGTAGCCCGCGCCCACCCGCTCCCGGCGCCGTCCGGCCCGTCGTGTGGTGACCAGCGGCAGCGAGCTCATGGTCAGGCTCACGTACGGCGCGTCGCCGCTGAACAGGTTGCCGCGGCTGGCGCCACCGCCGGCCAACAGCCCGCGGCCGTCGGAGTGCTGCCGCTCCACCTCCGCGGCGTCGGCCGGGTGCGACACCTGGACGACGTGGTCGCGGTCCTTCTCGTAGTACCGGAAGCCGACGATGTCGTGGTTGGAGCCGTGCAGGATGCCGCAGACCGCGGCGCCGGTCTGCGAGCTCCAGTCGGTGTGCCAGCCGGTCAGGGCGTGGCTGCCCGAGCGCAGCCAGGCGGCCAGGGTGGGCATCGACCCGTCGCGGACGGCGCGGCGGACGGTGTCGACGCCCAGGCCGTCGATCTGCAGGAACAGCACACCGGGCGGGAGCGGGGCGGCGGCCCCGGCCCCGGCGGCGCGGCGGCGGGCGCGGCGGAAGAAGAGCTCGTCCTCGTCGATCGCCAGCGCGCTGTTGACCACCGCCGTCACCGCGGCCATCGCCACGACGACGAGCACGGCGGTGCGCAGGTCGGCCACCCGGACCCCGGGGATGGCGAAGGAGACCGCCAGCACCGCCGCGCCCAGCAGCAGGAAGCTGCCCAGCCCCAGGGTGAACAGCGCCAGCGGCAGCGCCACCCGCATGACCAGCGGCCAGACCACCCCGGCGAGCACGCCGAGCAGCAGCGCGGCCAGCGGCGGCTGCCACCAGCTGCGCATCTCGAAGCCCTCGAGCCAGCGGTCGAGGGCGACGAGGGCGAGGGTGGTGAGCAGCCAGGTCAGCAGCACGCGGGCCGGCGCCCGGCCGCGGCCGAGCATGCGTCCGCCGGCGCCCGGGCCGCGGGCGGCCGCGCGGCTCACGGTGCGGGGCCGCAGGGGGTGGCGGAGGCGGGGGCCTCGTCCCCGGCGGGACCGTCGCCGGCCGGGGCGCCGGGCCCGTCGGCCGTGTGCCTGCGCCGGCGCGACTGGGCGACGTTGAGCACGGCGCCCACCAGCAGCACGAGCAGCGTGGCCACCAGCGTGGCGAGCAGCGGGTTGTCGAAGACACCGCCGCTGGCCACGCCGATGAGCGCGTAGGCGACCGCCCACAGCGTCGCGGCCAGCAGCGACGCCGGCAGCAGCCGCCGCCACGGGTACATCAGCGCCCCGGCGGCGAGCAGGACCGGGATGCGCCCGGCCGGCAGCAGCCGCCCGACGACGATGATCTGCCAGCCGTGCCGGCGGAACTGCCCGCGCACCTCCTCGATGCGGTCGGCGTGCTGGCCGCGCGCCACCCACCGCACCGCGGCAGGCCCGCCCCAGCGGCACACCGCGAAGGTGGCGACGTCGCCGGTCCAGGCGCCGAGCGTGGCCAGCAGGAGCACCAGCGCGATGTCCAGCTGCCCGGTGCTGACGGCGAGCGCGGCCGCGGCGCCGACGACGGCCCCGGTGGGGACGACCGGCACGACCGAGCCGAGCAGGACGCCGCCGAAGACGACGGGGTAGCCCAGGGACGAGCCGTCGGTCCAGCTCGCCGCGACCGTCCCGGCGGCGCTCACGGCGTCTCCGCGGCGGTGGGCAGGACGACCGGGTGCCCCGGTTCGGTGAGCGCGACCGTGGTCTCCAGGCCACGGGCGGCGACCGCGGCGGCGAACCGGCGCGGCGGCTCGACCAGCAGCCGCCGGTAGCGGCGGGACAAACCGGGCAGCGTCGTCGCGCCGGGGACGGCCAGGGTGCCCCAGTGCACGGGGACGGCGACCCGCGGGCGCACCCGGGCCACCGCCTCGGCGGCCCTGTGCGGATCGAGGTGGCCGGGGCCGAGGGTCGGGCCCCAGCCCCACACCGGCACCAGCGCGACGTCGACGCCGCGCCCGCCGACGTCCGCCATGCCCGGGAACAGGTCGGTGTCGCCGAGGGCGTAGACGGTCTGCCCGTCGCCCTCGACGAGGTGACCGACCGCCCGCGTGTCGGGCCCGTGCGTCAGCCGCGGGCCCCAGCGGTGGCCGCTGTGCCGCGCGGGGACGGCGGTGACCCGCAGCCCGTCGTGGGTCAGGGACTCGCCCGGGGCCAGCTCGTCGACCCACCGCAGGCCCCGCGACCGCAGCCACGCGCCGGCGCCCCGCGGCACCACGACGCGGACCCCCTCGCCGAGCAGCCGCAGCGACGGCAGGTGCAGGTGGTCGGCGTGCAGGTGGCTGACCAGCACGAGGTCCACCCCGGACCAGGCCGACCCGGGCGGCGGTGCGGCCACCCGCCGCAGCGGGCCGACGGCGCGGGTGAGCAGCGGATCGGTGAGCACCGTGCTGCCGGCCAGGTCCACGCGGACCGTCGAGTGACCGAGGTAGTGCAGCACCGGGTCGCCCACGGGGCCAGTATCGACCCAGGCGGCGACGGAACCGCAGCGTTTTCACCCCGCCGGAACCGGACGGTCCCGATCGCGGCGCGCCGTTCCGGGTGCGGCCGGGACGGATGCGTTCCACCATGATCGCCATGACCTCATCGGGGCACGGCCCTGGGGTACCGACGACGACGGCGGACACGTCCGGCGAGCTGCGCCGCATGGCGCTGCACCTGGAGACCGCCGCGGTCCTGGAGCTGCGCGCCCAGCGGGCCACCGACCCCCGGCAGGTGGCCGTGCTGCGGCGCCGCGCCGAGCAGCGCCGCCAGGAGGCCGCCCGGCTCCGCGAGCGGCTGGCCGCCTGCGGGATGGCGCTCCCCACACCGGGGTGTCGACGGATCGTCGCCCGCGGTGTCCCGCCCACCTGACTCCCATACGGGCGGGGTCGCTGCACGGCCCGTGGCGCTCAGCTGGGTGTGACCACCACCCCGTTCGTCCTGGCAGCGGCGCTGGCCACCTGCTGCCCCACCGGTTGAGCGGTGATCTCCGCGGCGACGTCCCGCACCTTGCGGCGGTGACGCTGCGCCAGGTCGTTGAGGCGGTCGTAGGCCTGTCCCTCGTCGATGCCACGCTCGTGCATGAGGAAACCCTTGGCCCGTTCGATCACCGCACGTGACGCCAGGGCCTCCCGCAGCTGTGCCACCTCCCGTCGCAGAGCGGCGACCTCCTCGTCGCGAGCGGCATCCGCCTCCTGCTCCAGCAGCCGGGTGACCTCTCTCCGGACCTCGTCCAGCATCCGCTGCATCGGAGGGACCCCCTCCTCGAGTGCCCGGAGCAGGTTCTCGGTACGGCGCAGCCCCTCGTGCCGGCTGGTCCGGTCCTGCCTGTTCGCCAACTCTTCTCCCCGCATGGCGCGTACTGTCGCGTAGCCACGCCACGTGGGACCAGACCTCCGGGCACGCCCCCGGCGACTCGCGCCACGGGAACGTGCTCCATGCCTCTCCGTGCCCCTGGAGTCACTCAGACGGCCCGACGGATGTGGTGCAAGGGGCATGGCGACGCCCCTTACGCAGCAGGGTCCGGGCTGCTAGCTTTCCCGCCGCGCGGACCCCCAGACCTCGGACCGGTCCACGACGAACGACACTCCAGACGTGAGCGGGGGCGCAGAGGGGCGCACCGTTCGCCGAGGGGCCACGCCGTGCTCCCGACCACCCGGCCCGGGTAGTGCCGTCAGGCAGTGCTCCCGCGTCCCGGCCGCGGTCGGTGTCCCCGTCCTGCCCTCCGGCAACTCTGCCTGAGTGCCTCCACGACGTGGTCGACGGCGTCCCCTGGAGGCGCCGTGCCTCTCTTCCCATCCCGCGGGTCGCTGGCCGGTCCGCGGATCCGCCAGCATCGACGGAGGTCCACCATGTGCGGGATCGTCGCCTGTCGTCGCCCCCGGAGCGCGTCCGCCTACCTGGCGGACGGTCTCCGACGGCTCGAGTACCGCGGCTACGACTCAGCCGGCGTCGCACTGACCGGCATCGGTCAGGACGACATCCGGGTCATCCGGACGGTCGGCCGGGTGGCGACCCTGGGCCGGCTGCTCCAGACCGAGCGCCCACCGTCGGACCTGGGGACCGGCATCGGGCACACCCGCTGGGCGACGCACGGCGGCGTCTCCGAGGTGAACGCCCATCCGCACACCGACTGCACCGGCGCAGTGGCAGTGGTGCACAACGGCATCATCGACAACGCCCAGGGCCTGCGAGAGGAACTCGAGGCCCGTGGTCACGTGTTCTCCTCCGGTGTCGACAGCGAGGTCGTGGCGCACCTGGTCGAAGAGGGCATGGCGGACAGCGGGGCGTTGCCGGAGGCCGTGGTTGCCGCCGTCCGGTCCCTGCGGGGGACGTGGGCCCTCGCGGTGGTCGCCGGCCGGTCGGACGAGGTGGTGCTGGCCTCCCATCGGTCCCCGCTGGTCGTCGGCTCCGGGACCGAGGGCCACGTCGCCGCAAGCGATGCGACCGCGCTGGTCGGAACGGTCTCGTCGGTGAGCGTCCTGTGTGACGGCGACGTCGTCGTCCTGGGCGAGGAGGTCACCTGGCTGGACGCGGAGGCGCGGGTGCAGCCCGCCCGCCCGTCGGTCCGTCTCGAGTGGACCGCCGAGGACGTCGAGCGCGGCGCCTACGACGACTTCATGGAGAAGGAGATCGCGGAGCAACCGTCGGTGGTGTCCCACCTGCTCGAGCGAGTGCTGCCCGGTGTCGCCGACGGCGCCCTGTGGCACGACCTGGGCCTGCCCGCTCCCGGCCTGCTCCGCTTCGTCGCCTGCGGGTCCTCGCTCCACGCGGCCCAGGTGACGGCTCGCACCTTCGGTGCGCTGTCGGGCTGTCCTACCGAGATCGTCATCGCGTCGGAGTTCGACGAGGTGGTGACCCGTCCCGGTCCGCGGACCCTACACGTGGCGATCTCCCAGTCCGGAGAGACCACCGACGTTCTGCACGCCCTCGAGGGCGTCCGGGGCCCGGTCCTGGCCATCACCAATCGGCCCGGCTCCACGCTGGCTCGCCGCAGCACCGCGGTCCTCGAGACCTGCTCGGGTCCCGAGATCGGCGTCGCGGCGACCAAGACCTTCACCTCCCAGGTGGTCGCAGGTGTGGCGTTGGCGCTCTCCCACGCCGCGGCCACCCGGGCGATGCCCCAGGCGCAGGTCGCCCGGCTGGGGCTGCGGCTCGGACAGCTCCCCGGACGGCTGGCAGCCGCACATAGCACTGCCTTCCCCGTGGCGACGGCCCTCGCCGAGGAACTTGCGGACGCGCGGTCGTTCTTCTTCGTTTCCCGGGGCGCCGGTCTCCCCTACGCCGCCGAGGGAGCGCTGAAGCTCAAGGAGATCACCTACCGCAACGCCGAGGCGCTGCCGGCCGGCGAGTTCAAGCACGGCCCCATCGCGCTGATCGAGGAAGGCACCCCCGTGCTCCTGATCGAGAGCGGGGACGTCGACCGGCTGGCGGGTGCGGCCGCCGAGCTCGCGTCCCGCGGGGCCCGGATCATCCGGATCGGCAGTGGCGGCACGGACACCTTCCCGGTGCTGCCGTCCGGCCCGGCCCCCGTCTGGGGTCCCCTGGAGGCGGTCCTCGCCCTCCAGCACCTCGCTCGCTGCATCGCGGTCGTCCTCGGGCGGGACGCGGACAAGCCGCGCAACCTCGCCAAGTCGGTGACCGTCCTCTGACCGTGAGGACTGCGGGTCGGTCCGGGACTCCTGCCGTGGCCACCTGGGCGGACGTGCGGCGCCTGGCCCTCGCGCTGCCCGGCACCTCCGAGGGCACCGCGCGGGGCTCCCCGGCCTGGAAGGTCCGCGACCGGACGTTCGTGTGGGAGCGGCCGCTGCGCCGCGCCGACCTCGAGCACCTCGGCGACACCGCACCCGTGGGCCCGGTGCTCGGCGCCGCGGTCGCCGACGAGGGCGTCAAGCACGCGCTGGTCGCCGACGACCCCGCCGTCTACCTGACGACGCCGCACTTCGACGGCTACGCGGCGGTCCTCGTCCGGCTCGACGCCATCGACGTCGGCGAGCTCGCCGAGCTGGTCACCGAGGCGTGGCTGGCCAAGGCGCCGCGCCGGCTGGCCCGCGAGCACCTCGCCGGCGGGTGTCCCGACCCCGGAGGGCACGCCTCCTCCGTGCCCTTCCGCCGCAGTGCACGGAGGAGCGGACGATCCCGTCCGGCACCGGCCGGTCCGTAGAACGCGCCGGATCCGGCGCGTGGTGGCACAGTCGACGCCGTGAAGACCTGGCTCGACGCCTGGCCGGTGTTCCGGCAGCTGACCGGCCCCGATCCGCTCGGCCGCGGCCTGTCCGCGCGGAGCAGGGCGACGGAGAGCGTGGTGAGCCGCACGGCCACCGCCGACCGCGTCGTCCAGAGCGTCTGCCCGTACTGCTCGGTGGGCTGCGCGCAGCGGGTGTACGTCAAGGACGAGCAGGTCGTCCAGATCGAGGGCGACCCCGACTCGCCGGTCAACCGCGGCCGCCTGTGCCCGAAGGGCAGCGCCAGCAAGTCGCTGGTCACCAGCCCGACCCGGGTCACGAAGGTCCGCTACCGCCGTCCGTACGGGACGGAGTGGGAGGACCTCGACCTCGACACGGCGATGGAGATGATCGCCGACCGCGTCCTCGCCGCCCGCCGGGAGTACTGGCAGGACGAGTGCGACGGCAAGCGGGTCAACCGCACCATGGGGATAGCGAGCCTCGGAGGGGCAGCCCTCGACAACGAGGAGAACTACCTCATGAAGAAGCTCTACAGCGCCCTGGGCGCGATCCAGATCGAGAACCAGGCCCGCATATAGCACTCCGCCACGGTGCCCGGTCTGGGTGCCTCGTTCGGTCGTGGCGGTGCCACGAACCCCCAGCAGGACCTGGTGAACTCCGACTGCATCGTCATCGAGGGTTCGAACATGGCCGAGTGCCACCCGGTCGCCTTCCAGTGGGTGACCGAGGCCAAGGCCCGCGGCGCGAAGGTCATCCACGTCGACCCGCGCTTCACCCGCACCAGCGCGATCGCGGACCTGCACGTGCCGCTGCGCGCCGGCAGCGACATCGTCTTCCTCGGCGCGCTGGTCAACCACGTGCTGAGCAACGACCTGTTCTTCCGCGACTACGTCGTCGCCTACACCAACGCGGCGTCGATCATCCGCGAGGACTTCCAGGACACCGAGGACCTCGACGGCCTGTTCTCCGGGTGGGACCCCGACGCGAAGCAGTACGACCAGGCGAGCTGGCAGTACGAGTACGAGGAGTCCCCCGGCGACGGCGTCGCCGAGGACGACCCCGCCGGCGCGGCCGAGCAGGAGCGGCTGTCCCAGCAGGAGTCGGTCAAGGAGGCCGACCAGGCCCAGGCCGCCGGGTCCGGCGGCCCGCCGCTGCGCGGCCGGGCCAAGCGGGACGAGACCCTGCAGCACCCGCGCTGCGTCTTCCAGGTCCTCAAGCGGCACTTCGCCCGGTACACGCCGGAGATGGTCGCCGAGGTCTGCGGCGTCGAGCCGGAGGCCTTCCTGAAGGTCGCCGAGTGGATCACCGCCAACAGCGGCCGGGAGCGGACGACGGCCTTCGTCTACTCCGTGGGCTGGACCCAGCACACGGTGGGCGCGCAGTACATCCGGACGGCGTCGATCCTGCAGGCGCTGCTGGGCAACATGGGGCGCCCGGGCGGCGGGATCCTGGCGCTGCGCGGGCACGCGAGCATCCAGGGGTCCACCGACATCCCGACGCTGTACAACCTGCTGCCCGGCTACCTGCCGATGCCGCACGCCGTCCAGCACCAGTCGCTCGACGACTACTGCGCCGACGCGGCCGGCACCGGCGGCTTCTGGGGCAACAAGCGCGCCTACATGGTCAGCCTGCTCAAGGCCTGGTGGGGCGACGCGGCGCAGCCGGAGAACGACTTCTGCTTCGACCACGTCCCCAAGATCACCGGCGACCACAGCAGCTACCGGACCGTGGCCGACATGGTCGAGGGCAAGGTCGCCGGCTACTTCCTCGCCGGGGAGAACCCCACGGTCGGGCACGCCAACGGCCGGATGCAGCGGTTCGGGCTGGCCAACCTCGAGTGGCTCGTCGTCCGCGACCTGCAGATGATCGAGTCGGCGAGCTTCTGGCAGACCGCGCCCGAGATCGAGACCGGCGAGCTGGTCACCGAGGAGATCCCGACCGAGGTCTTCTTCATGCCCGCGGCCTCGCACGTGGAGAAGGACGGCACCTTCACCCAGACCCAGCGGATGCTGCAGTGGCGGTTCAAGGCGATCGAGCCGCCGGGTGACTGCCGCAGCGACCTGTGGTTCTACTACCACCTCGGCCGGATCCTGCGGGAGCGGCTGAAGGACTCCACCGACCCCCGTGACCGGCCGCTGCTGGACCTGACCTGGGACTACCCGCTGCACGGGGAGACCCAGGACCCCAGCGCCGACGCCGTGCTGCGCGAGATCAACGGCGTGGGCCCCGACGGCCGGGCGCTGTCGGGCTACCTGGAGCTGGAGGACGACGGGTCGACGACGTCGGGCTGCTGGATCTACTCCGGCGTCTACGCCGACGAGGTCAACCAGGCGGCGCGCAAGCGGCCTGGCCGCGAGCAGGGCCAGGTGGCCTCGGAGTGGGGCTGGTCCTGGCCCTACAACCGCCGCGTCCTCTACAACCGCGCCTCCGCCGACCCCGACGGCAAGCCGTGGAGCGAGCGCAAGAAGTACGTGTGGTGGGACGCCGAGGCCGGCCGCTGGACGAGCACCGGCGACGCCGTCGACTTCGAGGCCACCAAGCCGCCGGACTACGTGCCCCCGCCGGGGGCCAAGGCGCAGGCGGCGCTGTCGGGTCAGGACCCGTTCGTCATGCAGAGCGACGGCAAGGCGTGGCTGTTCGCGCCGAAGGGCGTCGTCGACGGGCCGCTGCCGACGCACTACGAGCCGGCGGAGTCCCCGGTGGAGAACGTCCTCTACCCGGTGCAGGGCAACCCGACGACGGAGCACATCCAGGCGCCGTACAACCGGGAGGCCCCCTCGACGGGCGACGTGTTCCCGTACTCGGTGACCACCTACCGGCTCACCGAGCACCACACGGCCGGCGCCATGAGTCGCACGCTGCCCTACCTGTCGGAGCTGCAGCCGGAGTTCTTCGTCGAGGTGTCGCCGGAGCTGGCCGCCGAGCGGGGGCTGGAGAACGGCGGCTGGGCCACGGTCATCAGCCCGCGGGCGGCCATCGAGGCCCGGGTGCTGGTCACCGAGCGGATCCGCCCGCTGCGCACCCGCGGCGGCAAGGTGGTGCACCAGATCGGCGCGCCCTACCACTGGGGCGAGGTCGGCATCTCCACCGGCGACTCGGCCAACGACCTGCTCCCGGTGGTGATGGACCCCAACACCCACATCCAGGAGAGCAAGGCCTCGACGGTGGACATCCGTCCCGGTCGGCGGCCGCGGGGACCGGAGCTCACCGAGCTCCTCGAGGAGTACCGGAGCCGGGCGGGCATCGCCTCGGGCCGGATGCCGGTCGGCGGCCGCGTGGCCGTGGAGGGGACCTGATGACGACGGTGAGCTCGGCGAGCCCGGCCTTCACGGGCAAGGACCCGCAGAACCGGCTGTTCGGGCCGCTGCCCGACGTGCAGGGCGAGGCGGGGTACGACACCGACCACCCGGCGCGGGTCGGCTTCTTCACCGACACCTCGGTGTGCATCGGCTGCAAGGCCTGCGAGGTGGCGTGCAAGGAGTGGAACACGCTGCCGATGGACGACTCCTACGGCGTCCGCGACACCCTCGGCCTGTCCGGCATGTCCTACGACAACACCGGCCAGCTCGGCGCCAACACCTGGCGGCACGTGGCCTTCATCGAGCAGGTGCGCACCGTCGACCTGCCGATGCCGACCGTCGGGCCGCCCCCGGCCGCCGCGGCCGGCCGCCGCGACGGGATCGTCGACGCGCCGGACGAGGCCGAGCCCGGCGACAGCGTGGTCACCGCCCAGACCAGCGTGCTCAACGCCGAGGCCCTGAGCGAGTACGACCCGCAGACCTCGCAGTCCGGCGACCGGGAGGTCCGCTGGCTGATGGCGTCGGACGTCTGCAAGCACTGCACGCACGCCGGCTGCCTCGACGTCTGTCCGACCGGTGCGCTGTTCCGCACCGAGTTCGGCACGGTCGTCGTGCAAGGCGACATCTGCAACGGCTGCGGCTACTGCGTGCCCTCCTGCCCGTACGGGGTGATCAACCAGCGCAAGGGCGACGGCCGGGTCTTCAAGTGCACGATGTGCTACGACCGGCTGACCGACGGCCTGCAGCCGGCCTGCGCGACCGCCTGCCCAACGCAGTCGATCCAGTTCGGCAACCTCGACGAGCTGCAGGCCCGCGCCGACGCCCGGCTGGAGACGCTCAAGCGGCAGGGCGTGGAGTCCGCCCGGCTCTACGGGCGGGACGAGGACGACGGCGTCGGCGGCAACGGCGCGTTCTTCCTCCTCCTCGACGAGCCCGAGGTCTACGGCCTGCCGCCGGACCCGGTCGTGACCACCCGCGACCTGCCCGCGATGTGGCGGTCGGCGGCCGCGGCCGCGGCGATGATGGTCGGGGTCGCACTGTCGGCCGTCCTCGGCTCGCGGCGGCGGTGACCGGCGTGACCGAGGGCCTCACGACGCCGGGCGCCGGGTGGCGGCGGGCCGGCGGGTCCGACGTCGCCGGAGACGGTGTGCGCGCGTACGGCACCGGCCGGCGCAAGGGCGGTCGCCGAGGCGGCCGGAAGGGGCGCGGCGGCGAGGTCCCGATGGTGGAGGAGGCCGAGTTCACCTCCTACTACGGCCGCCCCATCATCAAGCCGCCGGTGTGGAAGAGCCCCGACGTGCCGCTGTACCTCTTCCTCGGGGGCGCCGCGGGCTCGTCTGCCATCCTCGGCGCGCTCGCCGACCTGAGCGGCCGGCCGGCGCTGACCCGGGTCTCCCGGCTGACCGCCGGCGGCGGGTCGATCCTGTCGGTGGTCTTCCTCGTCCACGACCTCGGGCGGCCCGAGCGGTTCCTGCACATGCTGCGGGTCATCAAGCCGACCTCGCCGCTGTCGATCGGCTCCTACATCCTGGCGCCGTTCAGCGCGGCGGCCGGGGCCACGGCCGCGGTGGAGCTGCTCGGCTGGTTCCCCCGGCTCAAGCGGTTCGGTGGCGCGGTGGCCGCGCTCTTCGGCGGGCCGCTGGCCACCTACACCGGGGTGCTGCTGGCCAACACCGCGGTGCCGTCGTGGCACGCGCCGCACCGGGAACTGCCGTTCGTGTTCGGCGGGTCGGCGATGGCCGCGGGCGGCGGCGTCACGATGGTGTTCACCCCCGTGGCCGAGGCCGGCCCGTCGCGGAAGATGGCCGTGACCGGGGCGGCCATCGAGCTCGCCGTGGTGCACCGGGTGGAGAACGGCCACGGCGTCGTCAGCGAGCCCTTCCACACCGGGCGGGCCGGGACGCTGCTGCGGGCGGCCAAGGCCTGCACCGCCGCTGGGGCGGGGCTGACCGTCGTCGCCGGGCGCTCGCGGCCCGGCGCGGTCGTCTCCGGGCTGCTGCTGGCGGCCGGGTCGCTGCTCACCCGCTTCGGCGTCTTCGAGGCCGGCATGGCGAGTGCGAAGGACCCGAAGTACACCGTCGTCCCGCAGCGCGAGCGGATCGCCGCCCGGGCGGCGCAGAACGGACACGCCTCAACCGTCTCCCGCTGACGCTCGAGCTCTGCACACACGTGTGTGCAGAGCACGACTACGCGCGGAGGTGGTCGGCGAAGGTCCGCGGCGGGCGGCCCAACAGCGCGGCGAGCACCCGCGGGCTGCCGGTGAACCCGTGCGCCCGGTACTCGACGAACATCGCCCGCAGGCAGCGCCGCGCGTAGCTGCCGTCGTCGTCCGGCGGGTCGGCGTCGACGGCGGTCACCTCGCGCCCCAGGTGCGTGGTGAGCAGCGCGGCGACGTCGGGCGCGGTGAGCTCCTCGGGGCCGGCCGTCTCGAACGTGCCGCTGTCGAGGCCGTCCTCGGTGAGCAGCACGGCGGCGGCCTCGGCGACGTCGCGCAGGTCGACGAACGACTGCGCCCGCTCCAGTCCCCACGGGCTGCGCAGCTGCCCCGAGCGCGCGGCGGCGGTGACGGCGGCGTCGAGGTTGTCGGCGTAGGCGCACGGCTGCAGCACCCGCCAGCGCGCACCGGTGCCCGCGACGGCGCCGTCGAGCGCCTCCTCGACCCGGTCCTTGGCGGCGTGGTGCGGCATCGACCGCGCCTGCGGGCGCAGCACCGAGTGGTACACCAGCCGGCCGACCCCGGCGCGGGCGGCGGCGCGCAGCACCGCCGGGGCGGCGTCCTGCTCGCGCGGGTCGAAGTTCGGCCACACCAGGTACAGCGCATCGGCGCCGGCCAGCGCGGGGGAGACGTCACCGGCCAGGTCCCCGACCACGACCTCCGCGCCGAGCGCGTCGAGCTCCGGCCGGGGGCCGGGCGTGGCGACGACGGCGCGCACTCGTTCCCCCCGGTCGCGCAGGGCGCGCACGACCGCGGTGCCGGTGGGGCCGCCCGCGGCGGTCACGACGATCACCGGGCCGACCCCGCCGGGCGCGGCCGGTCCTGCGGGTGCAGCCGGACCGCGACCAGGGCGACGTCGTCGTCGGGCCGGCCGTCGACCATGCGCTCGACGAGCAGGTCGCACAGCTCCGGCAGCGGGCGGTCGGACAGCCCGGCCAGCGTCTCGACGAGCCGGGCCTGACCGGCGTCGAGGTCCTCGTCGCGCCGCTCGACCAGGCCGTCGGTGTAGAGCAGGACCGTGGCGCCCCGGTCGAGGCGGACCACCGACTCCCGCCGTCCGCGGGCGGGGTCGACCCCGAGGAGCATGTCCGCGCGGTCCCCGGCGAGGACGGTGACCGCGCCGTCGGGGCCGAGCACCACCGGCGGCGGGTGCCCGGCGTTGGACCAGCGCAGCCGGGTGGTCCCGTCGCCGACCTCCTCGGGGGTCTGCTCCAGCCGCGCGACGGCGGCGGTGGCCAGCGTCGGCAGCCGCAGCAGGGCCATGGACCGGTCGAGGCCGCACAGGACGTCGGCCGGCCCGGCGCCGGTGCCGATCGCGATGCCGCGCAGCAGGCTGCGCAGCTGCCCCATCGTGGCGGCGGCCGCGGTGTCGTGACCGGCGACGTCGCCGATGACCAGCACCGTCGCCCCGCCGGGGGTGAGGAAGGCGTCGTACCAGTCGCCGCCGACCGCGGCCGCCTCGGCGGCCGGGAGGTAGCGGACGACGATCTCGGCGTGGTCGGGCTCCGGGGGCGCGGTGAGCATGGAGCGCTGCAGCTCCAGGGCGAGCTGCCGCTGGGTGCCGTAGAGGCGCGCGTTGTCCAGCGCCATGCCCAGCCGGTCGGCGACGTCGCGCAGCGTCGCGACCTCCTGGTCGGTCGGGACCCGGTCGCCGGTGTAGAGCAGGGAGACCAGGCCCAGCGGGCGGTCCCGGCCGCGCAGCGGGAGGGCCAGGGCGGCGCTGGGCCGCAGGGCGGTCAGGAGCTCGCGGGGTTCGCCGGCGGGCGTGGTGGCCACCGCCTCGTGGCCGGGGAGGTGCAGCACCTCTCCCCGGGAGATGGTGCGGGTCACCGCCGGGAGGGAGGTCAGCGAGGACAGCCGTGACCGGGCGTAGCGCTCGAGCAGGTCGCGCTGCTCCTCGTCGGCGTGCCAGGTGCTCACCGACCGGCCGTGCCCGTGCTCGTCGAGGACGCTGACGATGCAGGCGTCGGCCAGTACCGGGACCACCAGCCGCGGCACCTGCCCGGTGGCGACCTCGGCGTCGAGGGACCCGGCCAGTTCGGTGCTGACCCGGGCCACCGTCGTCACGCGCTCCGCGGCGCGGCGGAGCTCCTCCTGGGCCCGGACCCGCTCGGTGACCTCGAGGAAGTAGACTGACAGCCCCTCGGCCGTCGGCCAGGTGCGCACCTCGTACCAGCCGTCGAGCGGTGCGGGGTAGTAGGCGTCGAAGGTCACCGGCTCCCCGGTGGCGGCCGCGCGGCGGTAGGCCTGCTCGAACGCCGAGCCGCGGGCCGCCGGGAAGGCCTCCCAGATCACCTGGCCGACCAGCTCGTCCCGGGAGCGGCCGAGCATGCGCTCGGCCTCGGCGTTGACGTGCGCGAAGCGCCAGTCGGGGGTCAGCGCGTAGAAGCCGGCCGGCATCGCCTCGAGGACACGGGCCACGCCGAGCTGGTCGGTGACGTCGGAGGCCGCGCCCAGCAGCCGGGTGGCGACGCCCGTCGCGTCGCCCAGCGCGCGGCCACGGGCGGAGATCCACCGGGTGCTGCCGCCGGGGAGCCGGACCCGGTAGAGCGCGTCGAAGCCACCGCAGGTGTCGATGGCGCGCTGGACGGCCGCGGCGACGTCGTCCCGGTCGTCGGGGTGGACCCGGGCGGTGAAGGTGTCGACGGCGCGTCCGGTGCGGGTGCCGTCGTCCCCGAACACCCCGGCCAGCCGCTGGTCGCGCTCCAGCACCCCGCTGACGAGGTCCCAGTCGAAGGTGCCGATGCCGGCGGCCTCCATGGCGAGTTCGGCGCGCAGCGCCGTCGCGATCTCGTCGACGTGCCGCTGCGCCTGCCGCGTGTCCGCACCGAGCGGATCCGGCCCTGCTGAGTCCTCCACTGCGCCTTCCTGCTCCGCCTGTCCGGGGGTGCCCGCCCGGTGGTTGGAGACGCGCTCGACGAGTTTGTCTATCCCACGGGTCCGTCGTGCGCAACAGATCGGGTTGACGTCACCATCCGGGGACACAGCGTGATTGTTGATCGTGTCCCCGGTAGCGTCGACGGGCAGCGCGGGGGCCGGGACGACGGCTGGGGGACACGTGCCGTGGTGGGGATGGGCGCTCCTGGCGTGGGCCGCCCTCGCACTGTCGCTGGGCCTCGTCCTCGGCAGGATGATCCGGACGGCGGAACGCCGGGAGCGTGGCGACGACGGCTCCGACGCGGACGAGGAGGAGGACGGTCCCCTCGTCGAGGGGCCGGATCTGGCGCGGTGGTGACCTCCGGCCCGATCGCCGCACGATGCCGGGGCCCGGCTCGGATCACCTGGCCGGGTAGGTCTGCGCGGCGTCCCCGCGTGACGCGGCTACCGTGCTGCTGGTGTCTCGCTGGACCTGTGCCGTCGTCGTGGGCGTGGTGCTGTCCGGCTTCACCTTCCTGCTCCTCACCGGCGAGTATGTGAGCGAGGGCCCCATCCTGGTGCGAGTGGTGCCGGATCACGGCCTGCACCTGGGGGACGTGTTCGTCCTCGCCGGGTGGGCGGTGGCGATGGCGCTGCTGGTGGTCCTGGTGCGGACGCACAGGCGACCGGCCGGCGACGGGAGCCCGCCTCGGAACGCTGCACGCGACCCGTCGGGCGTCAGTCCAGAAGTCCCGCCTGGGCCTTGGCGGTGAGCGCCGTGCGCACGGCGGCGTCGACGATGGTGGCGAACGTCGGATCGGCCTCCGCGCGGGCGAGGACGGCGTCGACCATCTCCGGGTAGACGTCCTCGGTCACGGTGAGCACGAGGGTGCCGCCGGCCTCGAGGAAGCGGACTGCCCGGTCGCCCGGTGGGACGTCCTGGAAGGCGGCGGCCGCGCCGACGTCGTCGGTGATGACCACGCCGTCGAAGCCGAGGAAGCCGCGCAGCAGCGTGGTGATCACCTGCCGCGAGAAGGTGGCCGGCGCGTTCGGGTCCAACTGCGGGTAGGTGGCCGACGACACCATGACGAACGGGTCGGCCTCGGCGCGGGCGAGCTCGCCGAAGGCCGCCACCTGTTCGCTGTCGGCGGTGGTGACGGGGTCGCTGACACCGGCGGCCTCGTCGGTGTTCCGGTCGACAAGGCCCAGGCCGGGGAAGTGCTTGACGGTGGCGGTGACGTCGTGGGCAGCCAGTCCGTCGACGACGGCCTGCACGTCGGGGACGGCCTCCGCGGCCGTGGCGGCGTACTGCCGCCCGAAGGCGCCGATCGGGTCGTTGGCGGCCTCGGTGCCGGCCGGGACGACATCGGCGACCGGCGCGAGGTCGAGGTTGACCCCGGCCGCCGCCAGCGAGGCGCCGAGGCGGTCGGCCAGCGCGGCCAGCTCCTCGGGAGGCAGCCGCCCCTGGTCGATGGCCGGTGGCAGCCGCTCGAAGCCGGGGCCCTTCAGCGCCTGCACCGCGCCGCCCTCCTGGTCGACGGCGATCCACGGCCGGGGGCCGGGAGCCGACTCCACCCAGCGGCCGGTGACGGCAGCGAGATCGACGGCCGGTGCCTGCGAGCGGCCGGCGAGGAAGAGCCCGCCCACTCCGTCGGACACCAGCGCGTCGCCAGGGGAGAGGTCGTCGAGCTCCACGCCGACGACGAAGAGCTGGGCGACCTCGGCGCGGCGGTCGAGGTCGGCGAGCGCGGCGTCGACCTGCGCCTCCACCGGGTCGGCCGACGTCGGCGCTGCGGTGCTGCGGGGTGCGGTGCTGCTGTGCGCCGCCGCGCTGCTGGTGGGCCCGGCACCGGACTCCGGCGACCCGGAGCAGGAGGTCAGGCTCAGGCCGAGGAGCGCGCTGAGGAGGGCCCGGCGGATCCGAGCGGCGGCAGGGGATCGCATCGAACTCCCGAGGTGTGGACGGCAGTCCCCAGTGTGCCCAGGCTGACGCCATCCCGGTGTGACACGGACCGGTCTGCGAGCCGTGTCGGCGTACTGCCTCGGGTGCAGCGCTACACGCGGTCCAGCGGAGCCGCGCCCTCGCGACCGCGCAGGTGGAGCCAGCCCTCCCACGCGGACCTGACCATGTCAGCGACCTCCCACTGTGCACGCCACCCGAGGGCGTCCTCGATCGTGTCTGCCGACGCGACCACCCGCGGCGGGTCACCCGGACGGCGGGGCTCCACCAGGGGCTCGGCCCAGCTCTCCTCGGTCGTGCCGGTCACCGAACGGATCAGGCTGATCATCTCGCGAACGGAGACCCCCTCCCCCCGGCCGATGTTGGCGGTGAGCGCGCCCACCCGGCCCTCCTCGAGGCCACGGGCGGCAGCCACGTGTGCGGAGGCGATGTCAGCGACGTGCACGAAGTCCCTGATGCACGTTCCGTCGGGCGTCTCGTAGTCGTCGCCGAAGATCCGGGGCGGGACCCGCTGGGTCAGCCGCTCGAAGACCATGGGTACGAGGTTGGAGACGCCTCTGTCGGTCAGCGCTCGGTCGGCTGTGCCGGCCACGTTGAAGTAGCGCAGGTTCGCGAACCGAAGGCCGCTCGCCGCGGCGACGTCGGTCACCATCCGCTCACCGATCAGCTTCGTCGTCCCATAGGGGTTGATCGGCTGGCAGGGCGTCTCCTCCCGCACCAGGTCCACGTCCGGGCTCCCGTAGACGGCCGCACTCGACGAGAACACGAAGGCGCCGACCCCCACGTCCGTCGCGGCCTCCAGCAGCACCCGCAGGCCCTCGACGTTCTGGTGGTAGTAGAAGAGCGGACGGCGCACCGACTCCTCGACCTGCTTCTTGGCGGCGACGTGCACGATGCCACGGACGTCGCGCTGGCGCAGGATCCGCGTGACCAGGCCGCCGTCGAGGACGGAGCCCTCGAAGAACGGCACGTCGGGGAGCCGGGAGGCATCGCCGGTCGAGAGGTCGTCCAGGACCACGACCTGCATGCCGGCATCCAGCATCGCCCGGGTGATGTGCGAGCCGATGTATCCGGCACCTCCGGTGACCAGCCACGTCATGCCCGCAGCGTAGCCATGCAGACCCCTCGGCCGAGGCGATCCGTGTGCGACAGTCTGCCGCCCGTTCGTCGACCGATCGAGCGCCACGCGCGACGGCGGGTCTACCCGGTGCCCCGCCGTTCGGGCGTGCCGGGGAGACGGGTGCGCGGGAGCTCGAGCAGACCGTGGGAGACGGCGAGGAGGACCGCCTCGAGGCGCGAGCGCACCCCCAGTTTGTTCAGCACTGCCTGCACGTGGGACCGCACCGTCGCGACGCCGACGCCCATCGCTGTCGCCATCTCCTCCGTGGAGGAGCCCTGGACGAGTCGCTCGAGCACCTCCGACTCCCGCCGGGTGAGGAACTGTGCGGCCAGCTGGACCTGGTCCAGATCGGCACGCGAGGGGCGCAGGGTCGTCCGCAACAGCTCCCTGTCGGTGTAGAACGCGCCCTTGGCCACCATGCGCACCGCCTCGAGGACGACGCTGAACGGCTCGGCCTTGCTCACCACTCCTTCGGCGCCAGCTGCGACGGCCTCGGCGAGCACGCGGCCGTCGACGGCACCGCTGAGCAGCACGACTCTCACACCCGGAGAGCCGGCGGTCAGTGCGCGGATGCCCGCGAGCCCGTCTGGACCCTGGGAGAAGTGCAGGTCCATGATCACCACGTCGGGTTCGGTCGCCCGGGCCGCGGCCAGGGCCTCGGGCACACTGCGGGCGACGCCGACGACCTCCTCCCCGCGGGCCTCCAGCGCCACTGCGAGTGCGTCGATGAAGACGGCGTGGTCGTCGCACAGCAGGAGACGGCTCACGGCTCCACGGCTCCGGGCGGCAACGTGAGTGCGGCGCAGCAACCGCCCCAGGGTGAACGACCGAGCACGAGCCAGCCGCCGGCCGGGAGGACGAGAGAGCGGACGACATCGAGGCCGGTGCCACCGTGTCGGTGGAAGCCGGCCCGACCGGGACCCGGGCCGTCGTCGTGGATCTCGACCCGCACTCGTCGCTGGCCGTGGAGGCCTGGGGTGCCCGTGACAGCCGGGCCGGTGTACCCCGCCTGCAGGAGGATCCTGCCGTTCGAGGAGGTGGCGGCCAGCGCATTCCAGAGCAGGTTGCGCACCGCTCGCATCAGAGCCGTTCTCGGCATCGCCACGTGCAGCGCCGCCGTGGACTGCACGGTGATGCGCCGGCTGTTCGGCGTGTGCGCGGCGGCGGCGGTCCGCAGAACGGCGTCGACGTCGCAGACGTGCCCAGCCGCTGCCGGCCGGTTCCAACGGGACCCCGAACCGGGGGAGTGCCCGTTGGCTGCCGGCGCGGGGTGCGGCTCGGGAAGCGCGTCGACCAGGTCGAAAGCGGCGCCGACTTCGCTCCCCGCGGCCTCGAGGAGCTCCCGGACCCGGCGTGCTCCCAGCGAGGGGTCGGCGGCCGCGTGGATCAGCGTGCGCAGTGTCGACAACTCGTGACGGAGGTCATGGCACACGCCCGTCGTGACGCCCCGTGACCCCGTTGACCGCTTGTCCGATTCTTGAACAGTCATCCGGTGACCATGATGACCGTTTCCGGCGGTGTTGCCCAGAGGACGCCGCACGAAGAGAGAGCGGCGCGGACCTGCGGGTCGTACGACCACTCGGCCACGACGAGCGCCGCCGGGCCCAGGCCCGCGTGCAGGCCGGCGGTCAGCGCGGTGACGAGTGCAGCGCCCTCGGGGCGCAGCACCTCCTGCTGGGTCGTGGGGGAGAGTTCGACGAGGCCGATGTGCCACCGGACGAGCGCAGGGACCTCGATGCGCCCCGACCATGCGCTCACCGCCAGCCGGACCTCGGACTCGGACAGGCGGTGCAGCACGGCGCGCTCCGCGACCAGGATCTCCGCCAACCGGGCCTCGGGGACCTGGAGGACGACCTGCTCCGGTCGTGCGCGGGCCAGTTCGGCGGCTGCCTCGCTCAAGTCCGGCCCCAGGCCGCTGCTCGGCTGGAGGCGGATCACCAGCGTCGAGGCCGAGCCGTCCGTCGCCAGGCCGCGCGCCTGCCGGAGCACCCACTGGTCGAGCGCGGCGGCCAGCCCGGGAGCGGTGACACGGACCGGTGACAGTACGTCCTCGTCGACGGTCCCCACCTCGAGGAGGACCGTCTTCGACGGGGTGACGGTGGCGGGCCGGTCCACCCCTCCGGCGTCTGGCTGTGGATCGGGCGCGAGCGCCTCGATCGCCCTGCGTCCCAGGACGAAGCGTCCGGAGCGCAGTGCCCGCTGGATCTGCTGCCGGCTGCCCGTGCCGTTGACGGTGCCGTCAGGGCGTCCGGCCGGCGTGGTGTCCGGTTGCCAGGGGTCGAGCACGGTGACGCCGCCGTCGAGGGCCACCCGGGCCGCAGTCCGGTGGAGGGAGGCGAGGACGGCGTCGGGGTCGGCGCCGGGATCGGTGATCTCCTGCACCGTGACGGCGACGAGTGGGCCGCCCTCAGGACCGGCGGCACCGCTGCGGCGCAGGGCCGCGAGGGCTCGGCGGGCCATGGCGATCTCACCGCCGTCGGTGGGGTCCTCGACCAGCACGGCGAGCCAGCCCGGTGCGAGGACGACCACGGTGTCGGTCTCCCGGGCCACCTGTCGGACCCGGTCGGCCAGGTCGGCCGTCTGCAGTCCGGGCGGCGGCTGCGGACCCTCGAGCCCGTTCTGCAGGACCGAGACCAGGGCCAGCGCCACACGCGACGGGCGCCGACGCAGGCGCGACAGCGCCGTCCCCAGACGATCGACCAGGTGCCCGCGTCCGTCGCCGATCCTGTCCGGCCCCGGGAGTGCAGCGGAACTGGTGACCTGGGCGTGCAGGACGACGCGCCGGGCCCTCCGACGACGCATGCGGGGAGACAGCCGGCTCATCCTGCGGTCCGGGGCCACCAGTAGGTGGAACCAGATCGGGTCGGCATGGTCGCCTCGCAGGGCGCTGACCTGCACGCTGGCGCTCTGGCCGCGCAGGTCGATCAGGTCGCGCACGGTCGCGGTCACCCGGGCGCCGTCGCTCCCGGTGAGGACGTCGTCCAGCGGGACTCGGGTGTCGTCGCCCGGTTCCAGCCCGAGCAGCGCGGCCATGGCTCCGTTGACCCACTCGAGCAGGAGCGAGCCGTCCACTCCGGCGACGGCGAGCGCCACCGGGCCGCCGGTGCTCAGGGCGAGGTCGCGGAGCGCCCCGTTCCCTGCCTTCACCTCAGCAGTGTCGCAGCCCAGGACCGAGGTCGACGTCCTTGAGGATCGTCGACATGCCGAGCGAGGATGCCAGGACGCACTGCTCTCGCGGAGGGGCGGTGTACTCGACGTGCAGCACCGCCTTGCCGAGTGCCAAGAACGGACGGTAGGCCTCGCACTCGTCGTAGACGAGGCACTCCTCGTTGACGGCGAAGTCGAACACCGGTGCCAGGTCGGTGACCTGCTCGACGTCGTTCTTCAGCGCCACCGACATCCCCCGGTCATGGGCCAGCCCGGCCACCGCGGTGTTGAAGGCCAGCTGGTCCTGGGCGGTGAGCGGGAAACCGGTGTCGTTGGTGTACCCGTCGACGTTGTCGGCCTCGACGGCGTCGAAGCCCTTGGCTCGGCAGGCGTCGAACCGGGCGGCCAGGATGGGCAGGAGGACGTCGGTGCGCCGGATGTCGAGCCAGCGCTCCCCGGGCCAGTCGTCCAGCGGCCGCCCGAGGACCTCCTCGGGGTAGGCCCCGGCGTCCGGGCGCCACTCCTCGTAGGCGCCGGCGTTGACGTAGCAGATGACCCGCCGGCCGGCGTCGTGCAGCTGTCGGACCTGCTCGGCAGTCGTCTCCTGCCAGTCCACGTCGTACACGTCGGCGTCCACAGACAGGTCCAGCGCACCGCTCAGCTGGTACTGCCAGGTGGTGCCCGGGGCCGGCCGCCATGGCGTGGACGTGCCAGGCGCGTCGCCGGCACCGCTCGGTGCGGCGGTGGACGTCCCACCGCCCGGATCCCGTGGACCGCTGCCGGCAGTGTCATCGGCGCCGGATGGGACCCCGCTGGACGATGGGGCGGCGGACGGCTCCGAGGTCCCGGCCCCGTTGCTCGGTCCCGGGGACGCGCTCGAGGTGCTGCTGGCGGGCGCCGCCGTACCGGCGGGGTCGTCGTCCCGGGAGCTCCCGCCGGCGCAGCCGCTCACGACCATGGCCACGAGCACCAGTACGCAGGTGCGTCGGGGAAACGTCAAGAGGCGGTCACCGCCCGGCGGCCGGTGACGGTTCGGGACCGAGGGAAGCCTCCCCATGGGTGGGGCATCTCGCGGTCGGTCACGAAGACGTGCCCCGCGCCCAGCGACGCAGCGCGACGGGTGACCGCGGACAGCTCGTCGGCCGGGCAGGTGTGCACCAGGTGCCACACCCGGGCCCGGGGGATCCGGGACAGCCCGGGCGGCGGCCGGAACTCGGCGTGGCAGGCTGCGGTGCCCTCGAACACACAGGTGACGTCGAGCAGCGCGAGATAGCCCAGTGCGGGGACGACTCCCGGGTTGCCCACCACGAAACCCGCCCCGGCGCGCCGGGCGTCGGCTGCGTACTCGACGCACCGGTCGATCGCCGCGGCGTCCGCGGGGAACCGGTCGAACATCACCCCACCGACCCGGTGGACGTCGAGCCAGGCGTGGACGTCGGCCAGGACGTCGGCAGGGGACCGTTCGCCGTAGGCGACGTCGACGTACCCCAGCAGCCGCAGGCGGCGGAGCATCCGGAGGGCCTCGGGGTAGTAGGGGTCGTCCGGTGCGCCGGGACCGTCGTGGACGTTGACCACGACGAACGACGGCCGGGGCGTGTGCTCGGCCAGCGCGCTCCAGGCCGGCGGGTCCTCGGCGGGGTGGACGTACCAGGGGACGGCCATCCGGGAGCTGGTCATGCCACGACCCGGGGGTCGGACACCCGGTGCAGCAGGATGGCGATCGCGCCGAACAGGGCCAGTGGGAAGATGACCGCTGCGGTGTGGGCGCCGTAGACCAGCGCCGAGGAGGCGTAGACGGCCGCCATCGCCGCGGCGAGCACCGCACGCCAGGGCACACCGAAGGCGGTGAGCGCCGCGGCCGTGGTCGCCATCGAGGTGAACGCAGCCGCCGTCACGACGGTCATGGGCCACTCCGGGTTCCCGGCCTGCAGGGCCAGCACGACCAGGGCGGCGGCGAGGGCGGAGAACGCGGCGGTGCTGCCGGCGGCGAGGACGGCCGCGTGCCGCGCCTTGCGGGCCGCAGCCTGCATGACGTACAGCCGGGCCGCCGACGTCTGCAGACGGGCACGGAGCAGGGCGATCACCGGATCGGCCGCGGCGGCGCCGACCACACTCGCCGTGACGAGCGGCGTGGCACTCTGCTCGGGCACCGTCTGCAGCAGCGTGAGCAGGCTCGTCGCGAGCAGGAAGGCCTGCGCCGCGGCCGGCGCGGCAGCGCGCCAGTCGGCCCTGCCCGGCAGGGCGGGACCGCCCGCTCCCACGACGGTGCGGACGCCGAGCAGGACGACGACCAGGCTCGCCGTCGTCGCGCCGCCCAGGGTGAGGCTCGGCGACCACGTCCACGACTCGGGTAGGACCGACACCACCGCGACCACGAGGAGAGCACCCCACACGGCCACGAGGGCGCCGACGGTGCGCCTGGCGCAGACGAGGACGGAGACCGCGGATGCGTAGGCGGTCCACACCAGGCACAGCGCGACGGCGACGGCGGCCACTCTCAAGTCGTGGGCGAGGACTATCGGCGTCAGCGGGGCCACGGCGAGGACGAGCAGCGTCATCCCCCCGGCCCTGCGCCGGCCCGCCGGACCCTCGCCCCACCCGAGTCGGGACCAGGCGACGGCAGCGACGACCTGGCCACCGATCCACCCGGTGGCCCCAGCGGTCCACACGAGCCGGGCGTCGACCTGCAGCGTGCTCAGCGCCGCCGCTGCGAGGAGGACGCCCGCGACGAGCAGCAGACCCCGCCTGCCCGCCTCGTCGAGGCCGACCGGGGTCCGCGCCCGCCGCAGCTCCGAGCCGACCCTCGCCTGCCCAACGCGGTAGACCGCCGCGGCCAGTGCGAACACGTCGGTGCGGCCGTGGCGAGCGGCCGCCGTGCGATCACTCACCCCGTTGGCCTCGAGCCGGGCCGCAACGTCGAGCACGTCGACGGCACCGGCGGCCAGGTCCTGCAGGGGGTCGACCGTCGGCTCGGCCCTGGCAGGCACGGCGGGTGGAACGGTGGTCATCGGGAGCCCGCCACCTGCGGACTACGCCGAGGCGTCGGGACCAGGACGGGCATGTCGTCCGGCAGCTCGACCGGGACAGGCGCGACCGGCGGACGCGGGACCGGCGGATGTGCCATCGGCGGACGCGCCACCGGAACGACCGTGGCCGGCAGGGGGACGGACGGCACGGGAACGATCCGCACGGGCGCCACCGGCACGGGCACGGGAGGCGCCGTCAGCCGACGCGTCGCGGTCTGCTGGTAGGCCGACTGGTAGGCGGCCAGAGCGCGATCGAGCGTGGCGGTCGCCAGCGCGTGCTCCCGTGCCGCGAAGGACATGGCCCGGCGACGCTCGTCGTCCCTCAGCAGGTCCAGGCAGGCCGCGGCGAAGGCCTCCGGGTCGCGGGAGGGGACGACGACGCCGGCGCGCCGGTCCTCGTCGAGGCACTCGGCGACCCCGCCCACGTCGGTACTGACCGTGGCCCGGCCGCACATCATCGCCTCGATGACGGTGAAGGGCAGCCCCTCGGAGATGCTGGACAGCACGACGATCGATCCGGCCGCGATCGCCGGCCGGCTGCCCTTGGTCGGCCCCTCGAAGGTGGCCGAATCGGTCAGGCCGAGTTCCTGGATCAGCTCCGCCACGCTGTCCCGGTAGGCCTCGTTGCCCTCGGGGACCGGGCCGAACAGGCGGAGTCTCGCCTCCGGGAGTTGCCGGCGCACGATCGCGAAGGCGCGGACCAGCGTGTGCAGGTCCTTCAGCGGGTCGATCCGGCCGACGAAGCTGAGGGTGGGCACCTCCGGCTCCGCGCCGACGGGCTCGTAGAGCTCGGGCTCCACGCCGTTGAGGATCGTCACCACCCGGCCCGGGTCCGCGCCGAGCCGCTGCGCCCACCGGCGGTTGAAGTCGGAGACGGGGAGGACCAGGTCCGCCTCTCGGTAGGCGACCTCGCAGATGCGGCGGACCAGGGCGGTGACGGCGCGGCGCTCAGCCCAGGACCGGCTGCCGTCGTTCAGCGCCAGGTAACGCTCACGCAGGTAGACGCCGTGCTCGGAGAGCACCATCGGGATGCCGTGCCGCCAGTACGCGGCGAGGCCGATCATGCCTGCGCCTCCGTTGCCGGCCGAGTGCACCAGGTCCACGTCGGTGGGCGCAGCGTCCACGACCGCGAGAGTCCGGTCGACGATGTTGGCGGCGGCCACGGCGTCGGCGACGCTCAGGGGTGGTAGCCCGGCGCAGCGCGCTCCCCACGCGGTCAGGAGCGCGCCGGCCGAGCCCCGGGTGGCGAGGAGGGCAGCGAGTCGCTGCCCGTCGCTCAGGCGCACGAGGGAACGCAGGGCCGCCCGCGCCTGGGCGACGGCCTCCTCGCCGTCGGGGGCGAGCGCGGCGTCCCAGAGCCGGGCCAGCGCCAGCTGCACCGCCCGGTGCAGGTCGGCGCTGCGGCGGAGGCGCCGGACGCCGGAGGGCAGCGTGCCCCACATCGGGTGGAGGACGACGCGCCGTAGAGCGGGCGGCTGCGGCCAGACGGACCGTTCACCGCCGGTCGCGGTGAGGCTGATGACCGTCCACTCGTGCCGGGACATGCCCTTGATGAGCTGGTCGCACCAGGTGCTGACGCCACCGGTCTTGACCGGGTAACTGCCCTCGGTGACCAGAGCCACTCGCAACGCGGCGTGCTTGCCGAGAGGTGGTCTGGTGTTCCCCGTCGACGTGCCCTCTGCGACGCGGCGCGGTGGGAACGAACTCCTCGTCTGCACTGCGGCTGCCTCCCCGTGTCACCGCACGCCATCGCCTCGGGTCCGAGCCCGATGCGATGGCGTGACGGCACGTCAGCGTGGAGGGATGCGGCAGTCCTGTATCCCCCAAGGTGGACGACCGCGTCTCCACCAGATGGTGGAGAGCGGCTCTGTGACGTGGAGGAGAGCCCCGGGGTTTGCGATCGCCGCCCTCGAAGTTCCCATGTCCGGAGATCCGGACCCACAGTGACGACGCACACGCGCCGCGTGAAGCGGTGACCACAGAGGGTTTCCGAGACACCCACGGTCGGTTCACGACTCGCGCTTGAACCGAGCGCAGTACCCACGGCCGGAGAATCCATGCACGGCTGTCCTTATGTTGTCGCGGTTACTGCGGGACAGGGCACCGTTCATGGGGGCATCGACAATGGGTTCGTCATCGCGCACAGGGGCCGGACTGTCACGTGGGCGCTCCGTGGTGGCGCTCCTGGTCCTGCTGGCGATCGTCGTGGCCGGTGTGTCCCTGAGCGCGAGCGCCGCGCGAGCGGCCGAGTACCGGGTGGACCTCCGGGTGCTCGTCGTCAGCAACGGGGATCCGTCCGTCGAGGCGATCGCGACCCAGCTGGTCCGCGAGGGCGTGCCCTTCACGAAGGTCTTGGTCAACGACCCTGGCCGGCCGGTCATCGACGCCGCCTTCCTGGCCGACGCGTCGGCAGCCACGGCGCGCTACCAGGCCGTGGTCCTGCCCAACCAGGCCGGCGGTGGGCTGACGGCTGACGAGACCGCGGCCCTGACGGCCTACGAGCGCACCTACGGGGTGCGCCAGGTCAGCGCGTACAACTGGCCCACGCCCAGCATGGGGCTCAACAGCCCGACCTACAGCGGTTCGCTGGACGGCGGGTCGGCCACGGTCACCGCCGCCGGCCTGGCCGGCCCGTTCGGGTACCTGCAGGGGTCGCTGCCGGTCGACGACTTCGGCTCGGAGCTGGAGGTCTTCGGGTACCTCGCCCAGCCGGTGTCCCCGCTCCCGGCCGGAGAGTCGTTCACCCCGCTCCTGACGGCCAGTGCCCCTGGGGGGCAGAGCGGTGTCCTGGCCGGCGTGCACGCCAAGGACGGACGCGAGGAGCTCGTCCTCACGGCGGCCTACAACCCGTACATGCAGTGGTGGAACACGGTGGCGCACGGCGTCGTGACCTGGATGACCCGCGGCATCCACCTGGGCCACCAGCGCAACTACCTGGCCGTCCACATCGACGACGTGTTCCTGCCCGACAGCCGGTGGAGCGTGAGCGGGAACTGCACCCCGGGCGACGACTGCGTCGACCCCTCGGTGACGACCGAGGACATCCGGATGACGTCGGCGGACGTGACGCGCCTGCTGGACTGGCAGAACGCCAACGACTTCAAGCTCGACATGGTCTTCAACGCCGGCGGCATCCAGATGTGGCGGGACGAGCACGGGGGAGCCGATCCCCTCACCGACGCGCTGCTGGCGAACCAGGCGCAGTTCCCGTGGATCAACCACACCTTCACGCACCCGTACATGGGCTGCATCCAGATCGCGCCCACCGTCGTCGGGCAGCCCTGGCACTGCGCGACCTCCGAGGGCGAGACCCCGCGGCAGGACCCGGAGATCCCGGCACAGGAGTCGGGCGGGGTGTACTGGGCGTCGCAGGAGTTCCTCCGCGCCCAGGTGCAGGACAACATCACCTGGGCGGCCTCGGTGGGTCTGAGCGACTTCGACGCAACGGAGCTCGTCACCGGCGAGCACTCCGGCCTGCGGACCACGCCGCAGCAGCCGCAGGACAACCCGTTCCTGGGCGCGGCGCTCGACCAGACCGGCATCGACGTGACCGCGTCGGACGCGTCTCGCGAGCCGACCCCGCGGACGGTCACCGGGGGTGGCACCGTGACGCTCCCGCGCTATCCCATGAACGTCTACTACAACACCGGCACGTACCAGGACCAGATCGACGAGTACAACTGGTACTACAACTCCAGGGCAGACGGCGGCAGCGGCATCTGCGAGAACAACCCCCTGAGCACTTGCATCGCGCCGCTGCCGGCCGGTGACCCCCAAGAGGCCCGGGCCAGTTTCGACGGCTACCTGCAGCCCCTCGAGGTCCGCAACGCCCTGGGGAAGGTCCTGACCAACGACCCGCGGCCCTTCTACGCGCACCAGTCGAACCTCGCCGAGGATGCCCTGCTCTACCCGGTCGTCGAGGGGATCCTGCAGCAGTACCGGGCGACGCACGCCGCCTCGGCTCCGGTGGTGCGCACGGACATGACGTCGCAGCTGCAGCAGCTGAACCGCATGGCGGGCTGGCAGAGCGCGGCGCAGAACACGACTGCCTACATCGACAGCTCCGGCGTGCACGTCGAGGGCGGTGGCGCCGAGGTCCCCCTGACCGTGCCGGCGGGCACGCAGGTCAACGGTGCGGCGCTCGAGTCCTACGGCGGCGAGTTGTCGGCGTGGGTCACCGGCACGGTCACCGCCGTGCCGTCGTCCCCGATGGGCGGCTACGTCGGCACGGCCGCGACGGTGCCCGGGGCTCCGGTGCTCGGGACCGTGACGGCGGGCGACGCCTCGGCGACGGTCACCTGGACCGCCCCCGCGGACGCGGGCGAGTCGCCGATCACCGGCTACCAGGTGGCGGTCTACGAGGGCGACGCCACGCAGCCGGCGCGTCAGGAGTCGGCCGCAGCCGATGCCACCCAGCTGCAGGTGACCGGCCTGACCAACGGCACGGCCTACAGCTTCACGGTCGCGGCGGTCAACGGAGCCGGCACCGGCCCGGCGTCGCAGCGTTCGGCCCCGGTGACGCCCACGGCGGCGCCCACGGTGGGGTCGGAGCTCGCGGCGGGCTCCCAGTTGATCGCCGGCCAGGCGCTGGTGTCGGCCAACGGGGCCTTCCGGGCAGACATGCAGGGCGACGGCAACTTCGTCGTCTACCGCACCGCCGATGGAGTGCCGGTGTGGAACTCCGGCACGTGGGGTGCGTCCGGGGCTCGCGTGGAGATGCGCGCCGACGGGAACCTGGCGGTGGTGTCGGAGGCCGGTGCGGTGGCCTGGCAGTCGAACACCGCCGGGTCCGGCGGGGTGCGGGCGGTGCTCGGCGACGACGGGGCGCTGACGGTGCAGACCGCCGAGGGCACCGTGGTCTGGTCCAGCGCAGCTCCGCCTCCGCCTCCGGTGCCGCCGGCCCAGCTGGGGGCGGGCTCGCAGCTGGTGGCGGGTCAGGGACTGGTGTCGGCCAATGGGTCGCACCGGGCGGACATGCAGGGTGACGGCAACTTCGTCGTCTACCGCAATGTCGATGGGGTGCCGGTGTGGAACTCCGGGACGTGGAACAGCCCCGGTGCTCACGTGGAGATGCGGGCCGACGGGAACCTGGCGGTGGTGTCGGAGGCCGGTGCGGTGGCCTGGCAGTCGAACACCGCCGGGTCCGGCGGGGTGCGGGCGGTGCTCGGCGACGACGGGGTACTGAGCGTGCAGACCGTCGACGGCACCGTGGTCTGGTCCAGCGCGGCTCCCCCCCCGGTGACGAGCCCGGAGTTGGCCGCCGGTGAGCGGCTGACCGCCGGTCAGTCGCTGGTGTCGGCCAACGGCTCGTTCCGGGCCAACATGCAGGGCGACGGCAACTTCGTGGTCTATGGGCCGGACGGAGCGTCGGTCTGGGCGGCCGGGACGTGGGGTGTGCCCGGTGCTCACGTGGAGATGCGGGCCGACGGGAACCTGGCGGTGGTGTCGGAGGCCGGTGCGGTGGCCTGGCAGTCGAACACCGCCGGGTCCGGCGGGGTGCGGGCGGTGCTCGGCGACGACGGGGTACTGAGCGTGCAGACCGCCGAGG
>NZ_JBJGYY010000027.1:0-64950 GCF_054050235.1 Geodermatophilus sp. SYSU D00696
CTGTCCTACAAACGCCTGGCGCTGCGCTACGACCGCACCGCCGTGACGATCACCGCGCTGGCCCGCCTGGCCGTCACCCTGATCTGTGCCCGACGACTCCCGACGAACTAATGCAACGTCTTCTTAATCTTGGGCTTCTCCAGTGAGGGGACTCGACGTCGGGTCAGGTCCTGGGCGCCGCGTCGATCCACGGGCCCTCGGCGCCCGGTGTCGTCCGACCGGACCCGCTCGGAGTCCTCGCCCACGGTGCGCCTCCGCCCAGGCGTCGACGGCCTGCAGCGCGGCGGGCCACTCGGGCCGGTGCCTTGCGCAGGTGCCGTCGCCGCCGCCGGCCGCTCAGCGTGCTGGCGGGAGCGGTCGTTGACCCGGTCGACGGCGACTGACTCGTCGGCGGCGAGCTCGATGAGGCGGATGACCGCGTCGAGGTAGCGCAGTTCCGGGTCCCCAGGCTGGCCGGACTCGTCGGCGAGTTCGGCGCGCATCTGCGCGGCCGCGGCGCGGGTACGGGCGACGTCGTCGGTCACGGCTGGCCTTCGGCGAGCGATGCAGATGAGGGCGCGACGTTAGGTGCGGACGGCTCCTACGGTGCGCCCGCCTGTTCGACGAGAAAGGACGATCACCGTGGACATGACCATGGTCAGCGAGCTGTTCAGCGGCACCAGCCGGACGTGGATCGCGCCGGACGAGCGGCGCTGGGCGCCTGAGGGCTTCAAGGACCTGACCCACGCGGTGCGCGAGGGCGACAGTGTTGCCCGGTGCGGCCAGCAGCTGTCGCTCGTGCCGGACGGGACGCGGTTCCCGCTGCCGCAGGTGAGCAGCGCCGGCGTCTGCCCGGCGTGCGCGAAGCTCGCGCGCTGATCCTGTCGCGCCTTGGGCAGTCACTGCTGGCCGTCCGGGGCGCGGCGCAGCGGCTGGGCGTGCGCGCGGTAGACGATAGCGGTCGTGGTGGCGCCCTGCTCGTCGTGGTCGCGGGCCATGTCGACCCACTGGCCGGCGAGCCGCCTCGCCTGCTGCAGGGCGGCATCGGCTTCGTCCCGCTGGCCGCGGATCCGCGCTTGCTCGGCCCACAGGCGGTCGTCTTCCCGCTTGAAGGTCGGCTGCCAGGCCGTTGAGGGACCGGCGACGAGCTGCTCAGCCTGCTCCGGCCAGTCCCACACCGCCCAGTGCCTGGAGTCGTAGTGCTCGACCATGGCGCGCAGCCAGCCGTGGACGCCGTCGACGAGCTCTTCACGTCCGTGCCCACCCGCCGGTGCGGTCACGCCGGGCGAGGTCTGGGGTGAAGTCCCGTCGACGATGGCCCGGTCCGCGGGCGACGAGTGCGGATGCAGGATCACCGCTTGGATCCCGAGGGCACTGGAGGAAGACCGGAGGACCGCTGCAGCTCACCTCCTGAGCTGCGAGTCATCCACAGCCGCTGACCGCGTCCACAGTTCCTCCGGGAATGGCCTGCACATCGCCTTCTCGCGCTAGACGGGTCCTGCGGACAGGACTCGAGCGGGACGAGGGTGGATGGCGAGCATCGCGAAGCGAGCAGACGGCCAGTGGCGGGCGCGTTACCGCGACGCGGCCGGACGCGAGCACGCCCGGCACTTCCGTCGCAAAGTCGACGCCCAGCGATGGCTGGACGGCGTCACGGCTGCCGTCGAGACGGGAACCTACGTCGATCCGCGGGCCGGGCGCGTCACCGTCGGGGAGTGGGCGGACCGGTGGTTGCACAGCCAGGCGCAGCTCAAGCCGACGACGCTGGCCCGCTACCGCGGCATTCTGCACGGACACCTCCTGCCGAAGTGGGCCGACCGGCAGCTGGTGACGCTCTCGCATGCGGAGATCCAGTCCTGGGTGGCCGAGCAGCGGGCGGCCGGCATGGCGGCGGCCACGGTGCGCAAGCACTTCCGGGTCCTCAGCCTGGTCCTCGACCTGGCTGTCCGCGACGGGCGGCTGAGCCGCAACCCCTGCACCGGGGTGAACCTGCCGCGCGCCGAGCAGGCCCGTCGTCGCTACCTGACCCACCGACAGGTCCACCTGCTCGCTGCCGAGACGGCCCGGCCCAGGCCGGGGACGCGACTGCCGTACCGCGAGCGAGAGGTCATGGACTCCTACCGGCTAGTCGTCCTCGTACTGGCCTACTGCGGTCTGCGGTGGGGAGAGCTCGCTGCGCTGAAGGTGAGCCGCATCGACCTCCCGCGGCGCCGGCTCGAGGTCGTCGAGTCGGTCGTCGAGGTCGACGGCGCCCTCGTCTGGGGGGTGCCCAAGGGCTACGAGCGCCGTTCCGTGCCCGTGCCGGCCTTCCTGCTGGAGGAACTCCGGAGGCACCTGGCGGGTCGGCAGGCCGACGACCTGCTCTTCACCGGCCTGCGCGGTGGGGGAGTGCTCCGCAACCGGATCTTCCGGCGCGCCGGCTTCGACCGCGCTGCTGCGGCCGTGGGACTCGACGGCTTGGTGCCGCACGAGCTGCGGCACACCGCCGCCAGCCTGGCCGTCTCCTCCGGCGCGAACGTCAAGGCGGTCCAGCGGATGCTCGGGCACGCCTCGGCCGCACTGACGCTGGACACCTACGCCGACCTGTTCGACGACGACCTCGACGCGGTGGCGGACCGGCTGGACGACGCCGCCCGGCACGTCCGCGGCGGTCTTGCGGACTTTCTGCGGACTGGGGACCAAATCGGCCCGGACGGAGGACCGTCCGGGCCGTTCAGTTGAGCCTCTGACCTGCAGTTATGTGGCGTGCCCCCGGCAGGATTCGAACCTGCGCACCCGCCTCCGGAGGGCGGTGCTCTATCCCCTGAGCTACGGGGGCTCGGGGCAGGAGTGAAGTTACCAGCCGTCCCCGGCCGCCCCGACGCCGGGACTCAGGGCGCCGGCAGCGGCGTCCCGCCCCGCGCGGTGAGCATGTCGACCATCGTCGTCACCTCGGCGCTCTGCGTGTCGGCGATCGAGCGGGCCAGTCTCCGCACGGCGGGCTCGGCGGCGTTCTCCGCGGCGTACTGAGCCATGTCGAAGCCGCCCTGGTGGTGACGGGTCATCAGCCGCAGGAACTCCACGTCGAACGCCGTCCCGGTCAGGGACCGCAGCTGCGCCAGCTCCGCCTCGGTGGCCATCCCGGGCATCACCGCGCCGTCGGCCTCCGACGCGCCGTGACCGGCGTGCTCCCCGCCCATCCAGGCCATGTGGTCGCCGCCGGAGCGCGACAGCCCCCACAGCGACAGCCAGCCCTCCATCCGGCCGGCCTGGTTGGTCTGCGTGCTGGAGATGTCGAAGGCCAACTGGCGGACCTCGGGGTCGGTGCTGCGCTCGAGCGCCAGGTTGGCCATCTCGACGCCCTGCCGGTGGTGCACCGCCATGTCCCGGGAGAACCCGGCGTCGACCGAGTCGGCCGTCGGCGCCTCCTCCTGGCCGATGCCCAGCCCCACCGCCAGCGCCCCGCCGAGGGCCACCAGCGCGACCGCGATGACCGCCAGCAGCACGGCGCGCAGGCCGCGGCGGGCCGGGGCCGGGGCGTCCTGGTCCGGGTCGACGGCGGTGGCGGTCATCGCGGCCTCACTCCGTGCTGGTCCCGTCGGCCGCCGCGGTCGGCGTGGTCGGGGCGTCGGTGGTCATGGCGTCGGTGCCGCGGCTGCCCTCGCCGGTGACGAGCGGGTCGGCGACGAAGTCGGGGTTCTCGCAGCTGGCGCCGATCTCCGGGTAGGCGCCCTCGACCTCGCCGTTGAAGGTGAGGAAGTCGGCGAACTGCTCGATCCGCGGATCGTCGGCCGAGTCCACCTTCAGCTGGTGGTTCCACGACTGCAGGCTCACCGCGGCGTCCAGGCCGGCGTAGGGCGACATCAGCCGGCCGGAGATGCCGTCGACCAGCCCCTCGAGCCGCGTGACGTCGTCGTCGGAGAGCCGCTCCGGGTCGTAGGCGATCCAGACGGCGCCGTGCTCGAGGGAGTGGACGGCGTTCTCGTGCCGGATGTCGGCGTCGTAGACGGTGCCGGTGCAGTCGGCCCACTCGCCGTCGTGCGGCCCGCCGACCGGCGGCGACTGCTCGTACTGCACCGGGGTGGTCACGTGCTCCTGGCCGGCGGCGTAGTCGAAGCTCTCGATGCCGGCGATCTCGTCGATGGAGTCGATGCGCGCCTCGTCGGCCTCGCGCACCTGCAGGACGGCGTAGGTGATCGCCGCGGCGGCGAAGACCACGACGGCGACCGCGGCGGCGATCAGGCCCCACGGCCGCTGCTGGGTGACCACCTGCGTCGGCGGCCGGGTGCGCCCGCGCCCGCCGGTGCCGCGGTTCGGCGTCCTGCCCGTCGAGGCGGGGCGCGCGCCGGAGCCGCCCCTGCCCGTCCCGCCGCCGGAGCGGGTCGCCCCGCCTCCGGCGCGGCCGGAATCGGGCTTGCGGTCCTTGGCCACGTGCTCTCCTCGGTGATCGTCGAGTGGTGCGTCCGCCGGTCGTGGCGCAGCATGGGTGCGCGCCGGCGCGGCAGGCCTCGCGCCCGCCCTCGCCCGGGAGTCTAGGTCGGGTTCCTGTGCGCGCCCCGGCACCGCGGGTACGGCGCGGAACCGGGTCGCGCCCGCTGCGTACGCTTCCCGGGTGACACCGGAGCAGTTGCGCGACCTCGTCCGGACCGTCGTCGCGGCGGTCGTCGAGCGCGGCACGCTCGCCGTCGCCGTCGCCGTCCCCGACGACGTCGTCGTCGAGCGCCCCAAGAACCCCGAGCACGGCGACTACGCCACCAACGTGGCCCTCCGGCTGGCCAAGCCGGCCGGCCGGCCGCCGCGCGAGGTGGCCGAGGCGATCGCCGGGGAGCTGCGCACCCGGCCGGGCATCGGGCGGGTCGACGTCGCCGGCCCGGGCTTCCTCAACATCACCCTGACGCAGGGCGCCCTGGGCCGGATCGCGGTCGACGCGGTCACCGCCGACGCCGCCTACGGACACACCGACGCGCTGGCCGGGCAGCGGCTCAACCTCGAGTTCGTGTCGGCCAACCCGACCGGCCCGGTGCACATCGGCGGCACCCGCTGGGCGGCCGTCGGGGACGCCCTCGGCCGGCTGCTCGAGGCCAGTGGCGCGACCGTGACGCGGGAGTACTACTTCAACGACGCCGGCGCGCAGATCGACCGCTTCGCCCGCAGCCTGATGGCCGCCGCAGCCGGGCGGCCGGTGCCCGAGGACGGCTACGCCGGCGACTACGTCGGCGAGATCGCCGCGCAGGTGGTCGCCGCCGAGCCCGGCGTGCTCGAGCTCCCCGAGGCCGAGCAGCAGGAGCGCTTCCGCGAGCGCGGCGTGGAGCTGATGTTCGCCGAGATCAAGCGCACGCTGGCCGCGTTCGGCGTCGAGTTCGACGTCTACTTCAGCGAGCGCACCCTGCACGAGACCGGGGCGCTGGAGAAGGCGATCGCGCGGCTGCGGGAGAACGGCCACGTCTACGAGGCCGACGGCGCCGTGTGGCTGCGCACCACCGACTTCGGCGACGACAAGGACCGGCCGCTGGTCAAGAGCGACGGCGACCCGACCTACTTCGCCGCCGACTGCGCCTACTACCTGGACAAGCGCTCCCGGGGCTTCGACAAGGTCGTCATCATGCTCGGCGCCGACCACGCCGGGTACGTCGGCCGCTACAAGGCGCTGGTGGCCGCGGTCGGCGACGACCCCGAGGCCAACCTGGAGATCCTGCTCGGCCAGCTGGTCAACCTGGTCCGCGACGGCGAGCCGGTGCGGATGAGCAAGCGCGCCGGCACCGTCGTCCTGCTCGAGGACCTCGTGGACGCCGTCGGCGCCGACGCCGCCCGGTACGCCCTGGCCCGGGCCTCGGTCGACCAGCAGATCGACCTCGACCTGGACCTCTGGAGCCGGCAGACCAACGACAACCCGGTCTTCTACGTCCAGTACGCGCACGCCCGCATCTCCTCGGTGCTGCGCAACGCCGCCGACCTGGGCATCGCGCTCGGGGAGGCGGGGGACGTCGACGTCGCCCTGCTGACCCACGAGCGGGAGAACGACCTGCTGCGCGCGATCGGCGAGTTCCCGCGGGTGCTGACCTCCGCGGCGGAGCTGCGCGCGCCGCACCGGGTGGCCCGCTACTTGGAGGAGCTGGCCGGCACCTACCACCGCTTCTACGACGTCTGCCGGGTGCTGCCCCGCGGCGACGAGGAACCCGGGCCGCTCACCACCGCGCGGTTGTGGCTGTGCGCCGCCACCGCGGTGGTGCTGCGCAACGGCCTGGGCGTGCTCGGGGTCTCCGCCCCGGAGCGGATGTGAGGGCGCACCCGGCGGGGCCGCTGCACGGCGCCATGGCCCCGCCGCCCTCGGCCGGCACGCCGCCGGAGGACCTCGGCGCCCTCGACGAGCAGGTCTGGCCGCGCTCGTCCCGCCGGGTCGACGGCGAGCTGCACCTGGCCGGCCGGCCGGTCACCGAGCTGGCCCGCGCGCACGGCACCCCGCTGTTCGTCCTCGACGAGGGTGACTTCCGCGGCCGTGCCGCCGACTTCGCCACCGCCTTCGACGGCGCCGACGTCCACTACGCCTCCAAGGCGTTCCTCTGCGGCCAGGTGGCCCGGTGGCTCGCCGACGACGGCCTGCACCTGGACGCCTGCAGCGGCAACGAGATGGCCGTGGCACTGGCCGCCGGCTTCCCCGCCGAGCGGATCGCGCTGCACGGCAACAACAAGTCCCTGGTCGAGCTGCAGCTGGCCGTCGACGCCAGCATCGGGCACGTCGTCCTCGACTCCTTCGACGAGATCGACCGGCTGGTGCCCATGGCGGCGGCGCGGGTGGCGGCCGGGGGAGCCCCGGTCCCGGTGCTGGTGCGCACCACCGTCGGCATCGAGGCGCACACCCACGAGTTCATCGCCACCGCGCACGAGGACCAGAAGTTCGGGTTCTCCCTGGCCACGGGCGACGCGCTGACCGCCGCCGTGCGGGTCATCCGGGAGCCGGCGCTGCACCTGACCGGCCTGCACAGCCACATCGGCTCGCAGATCTTCGACACCGCCGGCTTCGAGGCCGCCGCGCACCGCGTGGTGGGGCTGATGGGCCAGGTGCACCAGGCCACCGGCGAGGTGCTCGAGGAGCTCAACCTCGGCGGCGGCTTCGGCATCGCCTACCTGCCCGACGACGACCCGGTCACCCCCGGCGACGTGGCCCGCCGGCTGCGCACCGTGGTCGCCGCCGAGTGCGCCGCGCTGGACCTGCCGGTGCCCCGGCTGGCGGTCGAGCCGGGCCGGGCCATCGCCGGCCCGGGCACCGTGACGCTGTACGAGATCGGCACCATCAAGCCGGTGCGGCTGGGCAGCGGCAGCCACGGCGCGCCACCGGTGCGCAACTACGTCTCGGTCGACGGCGGGATGAGCGACAACATCCGCACCGCCCTCTACGACGCCGACTACACCTGCGTGCTGGCCAACCGCACCTCCGACGCCCCGCCGGCGCTGTGCCGCGTCGTCGGCAAGCACTGCGAGAGCGGCGACGTGCTGGTCCGCGACCTGTGGCTGCCCTCCGACGTGCGGGCCGGCGACCTGCTCGCCGTCGCCGCCACCGGCGCCTACTGCTGGTCGATGGCCAGCAACTACAACTACCTGCTCAAGCCGCCCGTGGTCGCCGTCCGGGACGGCGTCGCCACCGAGATCGTCCGGCGGCAGACACTGGCCGACGTGTTCGCCCTCGACGCCGTCCTCGCGAACCGCCCCGCGCCGTCGCCGGCGGTCGACCAGCCCGCGCCCGAGCACCCGGTGGGAGCCCAGTCGTGACGCCCCTGAAGGTCGCCCTGCTCGGCTGCGGCACGGTCGGCGGCGCGGTGCTGCGCCTGGTCGGCGAGCAGGCCGCCGACCTCACCGCCCGCGTCGGCCGCCCGGTGGAGGTCGCCGGGGTCGCCGTCCGCCGTCCCGACCGGCACCCCGACGTGCCCGCCGGGCTGCTCACCACCGACGCGCACGGCCTGGTCACCCGCGACGACGTCGACCTCGTCGTCGAGGTCATCGGCGGGATCGAGCCGGCCCGCTCGCTGATCCAGGCCGCGATCGAGTCCGGCAAGTCGGTGGTCAGCGCGAACAAGGCGCTGCTCGCCGAGGACGGCGTCGCGCTGCACGCCGCGGCGGCCAAGGCCGGCGTGGACCTGTACTACGAGGCGGCGGTGGCCGGGGCGATCCCGCTGCTGCGCCCGCTGCGCGAGTCGCTGGCCGGCGACCAGATCCGCCGGGTCGTGGGCATCGTCAACGGCACCACCAACTACATCCTGTCGCGCATGGCCGAGACCGGCGCCGGGTTCACCGAGGCGCTGGCCGAGGCCACCGAGCTCGGCTACGCCGAGGCCGACCCGACCGCCGACGTCGACGGGTTCGACGCCGCCGCCAAGGGCGCGATCCTCGCCTCGCTGGCCTTCCACACCGCGGTCACCGCCTCCGACGTGCACCGCGAGGGCATCTCCGCGGTGACCGCGACCGACGTCGCCCGCGCCGCCGAGATCGGCTGCACGGTGAAGCTGCTGGCGATCTGCGAGCGCGTCGCGGGGCCCGACGGGGACTCGGTCGCCGTCCGCGTGCACCCGGCGATGATCCCGACCACCCACCCGCTGGCCGCCGTCGGCGGGGCGTTCAACGCCGTCTTCGTCGAGGCCGAGGCCGCCGGGCAGCTGATGTTCTACGGGCAGGGCGCCGGCGGCGAGCCCACCGCCAGTGCCGTCCTCGGCGACCTCGTCGCCGTCGCCCGCAACCGGGTGGCCGGGGCCGCCGGCGCCGGCCCCACCGCCTACGCCGAGCTGCCGACCCGGCCGATCGCCGAGACGCCGACCCGTTACCACGTCAGCCTCGACGTCGCCGACGTGCCCGGCGTGCTGGCGACCGTGGCCACCGAGTTCGCCCGGCACGAGGTGAGCATCGCCACCGTCCGCCAGGACGGGCACGGCGACGCCGCCACGCTGGTCATCGTCACGCACAGCGCACCGGACGCGGCGCTGTCGGCCACGATCGCCGCGCTGCGGGAGGTGCCCGCGGTCCGCGGGGTGACCAGCGTGCTCAGGGTGGAGGGGTTGTCATGACGGGGACGCTGCCGGGTGCCGTCTCGCCGGCCTGGCCCGGCCTGATCGAGGCCTACCGGTCCCGGCTGCCGGTGAGCCCGGCGACGCCGGTGGTCACCCTGCACGAGGGCGCCACCCCGCTGGTGCCGGCGCCCGAGCTGTCGCGGCGCACCGGTTGCGAGGTGTTCCTCAAGGTCGAGGGCGCCAACCCGACCGGGTCGTTCAAGGACCGCGGGATGACCATGGCCATCACCAAGGCCCTGGAAGAGGGCTCCCAGGCGGTCATCTGCGCCTCCACCGGCAACACCAGCGCCAGCGCCGCCGCCTACGCCGCGCGCGCCGGGATGGTCTGCGCCGTCCTCGTGCCGCAGGGGAAGATCGCGCTCGGCAAGCTCGCCCAGGCCCTGGTGCACGGCGCCAAGCTGCTGCAGGTCGACGGCAACTTCGACGACTGCCTCGCGCTGGCCAGCAAGCTCGCGATCGACTACCCGGTCAGCCTGGTCAACAGCGTCAACCAGTTCCGCATCGAGGGGCAGAAGACCGCCTCGTTCGAGATCGTCGACGTGCTCGGCGACGCCCCCGACGTGCACTGCCTGCCGGTCGGCAACGCCGGCAACATCACCGCCTACTGGCAGGGCTACCGCGAGTACGCCGACGACGGCCCGGCCACCAGGCGCCCGCGGATGTGGGGGTTCCAGGCCGCCGGTGCCGCGCCGATCGTCACCGGCCGGGTCGTCGAGCAGCCGACCACCATCGCGACCGCGATCCGGATCGGGAACCCGGCGTCGTGGACCAAGGCGCTGGCCGCCCGCGACGAGTCCGGCGGGCGCATCGACGCGGTCACCGACCGCGAGATCCTCGCCGCCTACCGGTTGCTGGCCCGCACCGAGGCGGTCTTCGTCGAGCCGGCCTCGGCCGCGTCGGTGGCCGGGCTGCTCAAGGTGGCCGCGGCCGGCGAGCTCGAGCCCGGGCAGCGCGTCGTGTGCACGGTGACCGGCAACGGGCTCAAGGACCCCGACTGGGCCATCTCCGGAGCGCCCGCGCCGGTGACCGTGCCGGTCGACGCCGCCGCGGCCGTCGCGCAGCTCGGTCTGTGAGCACCCCCGCCGTCCGGGTGCAGGTCCCCGCCACCAGCGCGAACCTGGGCCCCGCCTTCGACTGCGCCGGCCTCGCGCTGACGCTGCACGACGTCGTCGAGTTCGCCGTCGCGGACGCCGGGCTGTCGGTGGAGGTCGCCGGCGTCGGGGCGGAGGAGCTGCCCGCCGACGAGCGGCACCTGGTCGTCCGGTCCTTCCGCGACGCGTGCGACCTGCTCGGCTGGTCGCCGCCGGGCCTGCGGGTGCGCGCGGTCAACGCCATCCCGCAGGGCCGGGGGATGGGCTCGTCGGCGGCGGCTGTCGTCGCCGGCGTGGTCGGCGCGTTCGAGCTGTGCCCCGGCGTCGACGTCCGCGACGACGGCGCGGTGCTGCGGCTGGTGTCGGACCTGGAGGGCCACCCCGACAACGTCGCCGCCTGCCTGCTCGGCGGGGCGACGCTGTCCTGGACCACGCCGGCCGGGGCGCGGGCCGACCGGCTGCCGGTCAGCGCCGAGGTGGCGCCGGTGGTGCTCGTCCCCGAGGGCACGCTCGCGACGCACACCGCGCGCACGCTGCTGCCCGCCGCGGTGCCGCACTGCGACGCCGCGTACAACGCCGCCCGCGCGGCGCTGCTGGTGCACGCGCTCATCGCCGAGCCGGGGATGCTGCTCGAGGCCACCGACGACCGGCTGCACCAGCGGCAGCGCGCGGCCGCGATGCCCGGCACGCTCGCGCTGGTCGACCGGCTGCGCGCCGCCGGCCACGCGGCGGTCGTGTCGGGTGCGGGCCCGAGCGTGCTGGTGCTCGGGCGGCACCGGGCCGGCGACGACCGGGCCGATCCGGCGTCGGCCGGCCACGTGCGCGAGGTGATCTCGCTCACCCCGGAGGGGTGGCGCGTGTACCCCCTGGAGGTGGACCACGGTGGCGCACGAGTGTCGGCCGTGACGCCTGGGGTATCGTCTTCGTAACGAGGAACACTCCGCCTGACAGCGGTGTTGTCCCGACCGTGGGGCGAGCCTAGGCTTCCTGGCGTAGCCGCCCTCGGGCGAGCCTCGCGCGGAACGTTGCAGACGACCTTCCTGTCGACGCTGATCCCGCTCCGCACCCATCGGATCCGCCGCTCCCTCCTGTCCCGAACCCGTCGGGACCGGGGCCGGCGCCGGGTCACCCCCTGTGCCGGTAGGCGCAGGTCACAGCAGGGAAGGACCTGTACGTGAGCGAAACCACCGACCTCGCGACCGTCGGCGCCCCCGAGGGCGTCGCCACGGGCGAGGCACCTGCCGCTCCTGGCTCGGCGGGCCGGACCCGCCGCCGCGGCAGCGGGCTGGCCGGGATGCTGCTCCCCGAGCTCCAGCGACTGGCCGCCGAGCTGGGCATCTCCGGTGTCGGCCGCATGCGCAAGGGCGACCTCGTCGCCGCCATCTCCGCCCGTCAGGTCGACAGCGCGCCGGGCGCCGTCCCGGCGCCCAGCGCCCCGGCCGACGAGGCCGGCTCCGCCTCCGGCGCCCCCGCGACGCGAGGCGTCGCCGCGACCGCCCCGCCGGTCGAGGCCCCTGTCAGCGGAGGCGCGAACGGCGGCCCGCTGACCGGGACCGCCGCCCCGGCCGCCGAGGGTGCCCCGCGCCGCCGCCGGGCGGCCAGCCGCCCCGCCGGCGCGCCGACCCAGGCCGCCGAGGCCGCGCCGGCCGTCCCCGTCACCGACGCCGCGCCTGCCGAGGCCGCGCCGGCCGCCGACGCCCCGACCGCCCCGCCGGCAGAGCGCACCGAGCGCACCGACGGCGAGCGGACCGACGGCGACCGTCCCGAGCGCGGCGAGGGCGAGCGCCCGGCCCGCAACCGGGACCGCAACCGCAACCGCGACGGCCGCGACACCACCCGCGAGGGTCGGGACACCAGCCGCGACACCAGCCGCGACACCGCCCGCGACGGCGAGCGGACCGGTCGTGACGGCGAGCGGACCGGTCGTGACGGTGAGCGCACCGGCCGCGACGGGCGGGACGGCCAGCGCGACGGCAACCGCGGTCCCGACCGCGGTGACCGCGCCGAGCGCAGCGGCCGCCCGGACAACCGCACCGACCGCGCTGCCGACGGCCGCAACGACGGCCGCAACGACGAGGACGACGACGACTTCGAGGGCGGCCGCGGCCGCCGCGGCCGCCGCTACCGCGACCGCAACCGCCGCAACGGGCGCGAACGGTTCGAGCAGCAGGGCGAGCCGACCGTCAGCGAGGACGACGTCCTCCTGCCGGTCGCGGGCATCCTCGACGTGCTCGAGAACTACGCGTTCGTCCGGACCTCGGGCTACCTGACCGGCCCGAACGACGTCTACGTGTCCCTGTCGCAGGTGCGCCGGCACGGCCTGCGCCGCGGTGACGCCATCACCGGCGCCGTCCGCCAGCCGCGGGAGGGGGAGCGCAAGGACAAGTACAACGCGCTCGTCCGCCTCGACACGGTCAACGGGCTCGAGCCCGAGCAGGCGCGCAACCGCCCCGAGTTCACCAAGCTGACCCCGCTCTACCCGCAGGAGCGCCTGCGGCTGGAGACCGACCCGCACCAGCTGACCACGCGTGTGATCGACCTGGTGATGCCGATCGGCAAGGGTCAGCGCGCGCTCATCGTGTCGCCGCCCAAGGCCGGCAAGACGATGGTGCTGCAGGCGATCGCCAACGCGATCACCACGAACAACCCCGAGTGCCACCTCATGGTCGTCCTCGTCGACGAGCGGCCCGAGGAGGTCACCGACATGCAGCGCTCGGTGAAGGGCGAGGTCATCGCCTCGACCTTCGACCGGCCGCCGTCGGACCACACCACGGTCGCGGAGCTGTCCATCGAGCGGGCCAAGCGCCTGGTCGAGATGGGCCACGACGTCGTCGTGCTGCTGGACTCGATCACCCGCCTGGGCCGCGCCTACAACCTGGCCGCCCCGGCCAGCGGGCGCATCCTCTCCGGCGGTGTCGACTCCACGGCGCTCTACCCGCCCAAGCGCTTCCTCGGCGCCGCCCGCAACATCGAGAACGGCGGCTCGCTGACCATCATCGCCTCGGCGCTGGTGGAGACCGGGTCCACCATGGACACGGTCATCTTCGAGGAGTTCAAGGGCACCGGTAACGCGGAGATCAAGCTCGACCGCCGGCTGGCGGACAAGCGGGTCTTCCCGGCCGTCGACGTCAACGCGTCGGGCACGCGCAAGGAGGAGATCCTCATGTCGCCCGACGAGCTGGCCATCGTCATCAAGCTGCGCCGGGTGCTCGCCGCGCTCGAGCCGCAGCAGGCCCTGGAACTGCTGCTCGCCCAGCTGCGCAAGACGCGCAACAACATCGAGTTCCTCATGCAGGTCCAGAAGAACACGCCCGGCACCGCGCTCGACTAGCGCCACCGGCGGGGCCGGCGAGCAGCCACCCGCCGGCGGGGCCCGGCCGATCAGGGATACTGGTCGGCCGAGCCCCGCGCCAGCGCCGTGCGGACGGCCGGAATGACCGGCCCGTCACCGGCGTTCGACCACCTGAACGGCCCAGACCCCGGAAGAGGCGACATGAAGCCCGGCATCCACCCCGACTACCACACCACCACGGTGACCTGTGGCTGCGGGAACACCTTCACCACCCGCAGCACGGCTCCCAACGGTCAGCTGACCGTCGAGACCTGCTCGGCCTGCCACCCGTTCTACACGGGCAAGCAGCGCATCCTCGACACCGGCGGCCGCGTGGCCCGCTTCGAGAAGCGCTTCGGCAAGCGCGGCGCGAACGCCGGCAAGTAGCACCCCCGACGGCGCCCGTCCCACCTCGCGTGGGGCGGGCGCCGTCGTCGTGTCCGCCCCATCCCCTCGTGCACTTCCGCGGAAGTGCCCGCCACGTCCCGCCCGAGAGGTCCTGTGATGAGCAGTCCCACCGACGCCGCGCCCGACCGGCTGCGCGGGCTGCTCGAGGAGCACGCCGCGCTCGAGACCGAGCTCGCCGACCCCGCGGTGCACGCCGACCCCGGCCGCGCCCGCCGGCTGGGCCGCCGCTACGCCCAGCTCGCGCCCGTCGTGGAGACCGCGCGCAGCCTGGACGCCGCCCGCGACGACCTCGCCGCCGCCCGTGAGCTGGCCGCGGAGGACGCGTCCTTCCACGACGAAGCACGTCAGTTGGAGCTCCGCGTCGACGGGCTCACCGACCGGCTGCGCGAGCTGCTGCTGCCGAAGGACCCCGACGACGACAAGGACGTCATCCTCGAGATCAAGGCGGGGGAGGGCGGCGCGGAGTCGGCGCTGTTCGCCGGCGACCTGCTGCGCATGTACCTGCGCTACGCCGAGCGCCGGGGCTGGGCCACCGAGGTGCTCGATGCCGTCCCCGCCGAGCTCGGCGGCTACAAGGACGTCTCGATCGCGGTGAAGTCCCGCGGCGACGAGGGCATCTGGTCCCGGCTCAAGTTCGAGGGCGGCGTCCACCGCGTGCAGCGGGTGCCGGTCACCGAGTCGCAGGGCCGCATCCACACCTCCGCCGTCGGCGTCCTGGTGCTGCCCGAGGCCGAGGAGGTCGACGTCACCGTCGACCCGAACGACCTTCGCATCGACGTCTTCCGCTCCTCGGGTCCCGGCGGGCAGAGCGTGAACACCACCGACTCCGCCGTCCGGATCACCCACCTGCCCACCGGGATCGTGGTCAGCTCGCAGAACGAGAAGAGCCAGCTGCAGAACCGCGAGTCGGCGCTGCGCGTGCTGCGCTCCCGGTTGCTGGCGGCCGCCCGTGAGGAGGCCGCGGCCACCGCCAGCGACCAGCGGCGCAGCCAGGTCCGCACGGTCGACCGCAGCGAGCGGGTGCGCACCTACAACTTCCCGGAGAGCCGGATCTCCGACCACCGGGTGGGCTTCAAGGCACACAACCTCGACCAGGTCCTCGACGGCGAGCTCGACCCGGTCATCGACGCGCTGACCCGCGCGCACACCGCCGAGCTGCTGGCGGCCGGGTCCTGAACACCCGCACGCTGCTCGCCGGCGCCGCCCGTCGGCTGGCCGACGCCGGCGTCGACTCGCCGCGCGTGGACGCCGAGCTGCTGCTGGCGCACGTCCTCGGCCGCCCGCGGGCGGCGCTGCTCACCCTCGACGACGTCGACGAGGACACCGCCGCCCGCTTCACCGCGCTGCTCGACCAGCGCGCCGCCCGCGCCCCGCTGCAGCACCTCACCGGCCGGGCGCCCTTCCGCCATCTCGAGCTCGCCGTCGGACCGGGCGTGTTCGTGCCGCGGCCGGAGACCGAGCAGCTCGTCGAGTGGGCGCTGGGGCGGCTGGCCGGCCTCGACGAGCCGGTCGTCGTCGACCTGGGCAGCGGCTCGGGCGCCATCGCGCTGTCCCTCGCCCACGAGCACCCCGGCGCGCGGGTCACCGCCGTCGAGCGCGACCCGCAGGCGCTGGAGTGGACCCGGCACAACGCCGCGCTGCGCGCCGCCGCGGGCGACCGGCAGGTCACCGTCCTCGCCGGGGACATGACCGACCCCGGCCTGCTGCGCGAGCTCGACGGCGCCGTCGACCTCGTCGTCTCCAACCCGCCCTACGTGCCCGACGGCGCCCGGGTGCCGCGCGAGGTCGCCGACCACGACCCGCCGCTGGCGCTGTGGGGCGGCCCCGACGGCCTCGACGTCGTCCGCGGCCTGCTGCGCACCGCAGGCCGGCTGCTGCGGGCCGGCGGCGCCCTGGGCATCGAGCACGCCGACCAGCAGGGGAGCGCGCTGCCCGCGCTCGTCCGCGGCACCGGCGACTTCGCCGACGTGGCCGACCACCCCGACCTGGCCGGCCGCCCGCGCTACACCACCGCCGTCCGGGGTGGGGGAGACTGACCGCCCGTGGCCGACGTCTACGACTGCACCGACCCCGCCGCGCGCACGGCGGGCCTGGACGCCGCCGCGGCGGCGATAGCCCGCGGTGAGCTGGTCCTGCTCCCCACCGACACCGTCTACGGCGTCGGTGCCGACGCCTTCTCCCCGGCGGCGGTCGCCGGCCTGCTCGCGGCGAAGAACCGCGGCCGCGCGATGCCCGTGCCCGTGCTGATCGGGGAGGCCTCGACGCTGGCCGGGCTGACCATGAGCGTCCCGGCCGCGGCGTCCCGCCTGGCCGAGGCGTTCTGGCCCGGCGGGCTGACCCTCGTCGTCGAGCACGCGCCCTCCCTGGCCTGGGACCTCGGCGACGCGGAGGGCACCGTCGCCGTCCGCCTCCCCGACGACGACGTCGCCCGCGACCTGCTGCGCCGCACCGGCCCGCTGGCCGTGTCCAGCGCCAACCGCTCCGGCCGGCCCGCCGCGACCACCGCCGAGGAGGCGGTCGCCCAGCTCGGCACGCACGCCGCGGTCGTGCTCGACGGCGGACCGCGGACCGGCTCGGCGGCCAGCACGATCGTGGACTGCACCGGCTCCGTGCCGCGCGTGTTGCGGGTGGGCGCGGTCCCCGTCGAGCGGCTGCGCGAGGTCCTCCCTGACGTCACTGACTAGGCCGCACGGGAACGCTCGGTCCCGCTCCGGTCACGGCGCGGGCGATACCGTGGGGAGACCGCCCTGCCGTCTCGCCCAGGGAGCACCGCCGCGATGAGCCCCTCCGCCGCGCGCCCGGCCCGGGTCCCGCGCGGGGCCGGGCGGGGCTGAGCCGTGCGCGAGTACGCCGTCGTCCTGCTCACGGCGGGCCTGGTCACCTTCCTCGCCACCCCGGTGGTGCGGGTGGCGGCGGTGCGGCTGCGGATGATGGCCGCGCCACGCGAGCGCGACGTGCACGTGATCCCCACCCCGCGCGGGGGAGGGGTGGCCATGTACCTCGGGGTGGCCGCCGCGGTGCTCGTCGCCACCCGGCTGCCGGCCCTGCAGCGCACGTTCGACGACTCCCAGACCGCCGCGGTGCTCGTCGCCGGCGGCCTGATCTGCCTGCTCGGCGTCCTCGACGACAAGTGGGGCCTCGACGCGCTCACCAAGCTGACCGGCCAGATCGCCGCGGCCGGCGTCATGGTGCTGCTCGGCGTCCAGCTGGCCTTCCTGTTCCTACCGGTGGCCGACATCGGGACCCTCTCCTTCGGGCCGGACGTCGGCGTGCCGCTGACGATCCTGCTGACCGTCGTGACGGTCAACGCGCTCAACTTCATCGACGGCCTCGACGGGCTGGCCGCGGGCGTCTCGGCGATCGCCGCGCTGGCCTTCTTCGCCTACAGCTACAACCTCAGCATGGTCGGCTACGACGAGGTGGCCAGCGCCCCGGCGCTGATCACCGCCGTGCTGGCCGGCGCCTGCCTGGGGTTCCTGCCGCACAACTTCAGCCCGGCGCGGATCTTCATGGGCGACTCCGGGTCGATGCTCGTGGGGCTCATGCTCTCGGCGGCGGCCGTCAGCGCCACCGGCCGGGTCGACGCGCAGACCTTCGACTCCGCGGCCAGCCTGCTGCCGCTGGCGCTGCCGCTGCTGGTGCCGATCGCGGTCCTCTCGATCCCGTTCACCGACCTCGTGCTGGCCGTCGTCCGGCGGACCCGCCGCGGGCAGTCGCCCTTCTCACCCGACAAGATGCACCTGCACCACCGGCTGCTGGCCATCGGCCACTCCCACCGCCGGGCGGTGCTGACCATGTACTTCTGGGCGGCTCTCCTGTCCTTCGGCGCGGTGGCGCTCTCGATCACCGGCGGGACCGCGGAGCTGCTCGTCGTGATCGGGGTGCTGCTCGCCGTGGGTGTCGTCGTCGTCCTCAGCCCGCACACCCGGCGGGCGGCCCGGGAGGCCCGGGCGGCCGAGATCGCCGCCCAGCGACGGCGCAGCCGCGCCGCGCACCCCACCGCCCGCGCCACCCGCAGCAGGCAAGGCCGGACCGCCGGGCCGGAGGGCGCCCCCGTGCCGCCGTCGCCGCAGGGGGCGACGGCGCCGCGCGCGGCCGGTGCCGGTCAGGGGCTCCGGTGAGCGCGCCCCGCCCCGCCCCGGAGGTGCCCTGGGACCTGTCGTTCCTGCGCGTCGGCGCCCTGGTCACCGGCGCGGTCGCCGCCGTGGCGGCGCTGGTCGCCGGGCTGGTCGCCGGCTGGGCCGACGCCGTGGGCGTGCTCGTGGGAGCCGCGGTGGTGACGGCGTTCTTCGTCGTCTCCGGTGTGGTCATCGCCTGGGCGGGCCGGATCAACGACACCTTCACGCTCCCCGCGGCGCTGGGGACCTTCTTCGTCAAGGCCGTCGTCCTGTTCGGCATCCTGAGCGCGCTCCCCGAGGACGGCTGGCTCGACCGGCTCACGATGGCCTGGGCGGTCATCGTGGGCGCTCTGCTGTGGAGCGTCGTCCAGCTGCGCTGGGTCTGGACCCGGCCGCTCTACTACGTCACCCCGCCCGCGCCGCCCGGTCGGGCGACCCTCCCCCCGGCACCGGACGGGCCCGCGACACGCGGCTGATAGTGTCCCGGCGATGGCCGAGGACGACCCCGTGCGCGGGGACCCCCGGCCTCGATCTGCGCGACCATCCGCTCCCCGGGGTAGTGGTGCCGAGACCGGCTACGCCGTCATCGGGACGATGATCTCCGGGATGGCCGTGTGGGGCGGGGCGGGCTGGTTGCTCGACCGGTGGTTGGACACGCGGGTGTTCCTGCCGGTCGGGATCCTCCTCGGCATCTCGGCGGCCATCTACCTGGTCGTGAAACGGTACGGCGGGCTGCCACCGACACCCGGTGCACCCGAGAAGAGCGACAGCCCGGGCGGACGACGGAGCCGGCCCAGGACGCAGAAGGGACAACGGTGACCTCCAGCGCCCTCGCGCTCGCAGACGTGCTCGCGGTCGAGGAGAGCAGCGGGGACGGTTTCCAGGCCCCCGGTCTCAGCGAGTTCTACCCGGAACCGATCGCCGAGTTCTCGGTGCTCGGCATCGACTTCGCCATCACCCGCATCACGCTGATCCTGTGGATCGCCACGCTGGCGATGCTGGTCTTCATGGTGGCGACGGTCCGCAGGCCGCAGATCGTCCCGGGCAAGCTGCAGTTCGTCGGCGAGAGCGGCTACTCACTTGTCCGCGACGGCATCGCGCGCGACGTCGTCGGTCCCAGAGGCCTGCCGTTCGCCCCGTTCCTCGCGTCGCTGTTCTTCTTCATCCTCGCGAACAACCTGATGGCGATCATCCCGTTCGCGCAGATCTCGCCGATGTCGCTGTTCGCGTTCCCGCTGGTGCTCGCCGGCATCTGCTGGGTCCTCTACATCTACATCGGCATCCGCGAGCAGGGCGCCGGCCGCTACTTCAAGGACATCCTGTTCCTGCCGGGCGTGCCCAAGCCGATGTACGTCCTGGTCACGCCGATCGAGATCCTGCAGAACTTCGTCGTGCGGCCGTTCACCCTCGCGGTCCGGCTCTTCGCCAACATGTTCGCCGGCCACATGCTGCTGGTCGTCTTCTCGCTCGGCGCGGTCTACCTGTTCAGCCGGGACAACTTCTCGATCGTGTTCGGTCCCGTCTCCGCCCTCATGGCGATCGTGATGACGTTCTTCGAGCTGCTGGTCATCTTCCTGCAGGCCTACGTCTTCACCGTGCTGATGGGGACCTACCTCAACGGCTCGATCGAGGCCGAGCACTGACGGCCTGACCCGCACCACCCGGACCGCACCACCCGCACGACCCCCGCAAGCCGCCCGGCGGACACCGGGCGACGACACAGGAGGAACACCCCGTCATGGATCTTCTCGCTGAGCTGACCGGCAGCATCGGCTCCGTGGGCTACGGCCTCGCCGCCATCGGCCCGGGCATCGGCGTCGGCATCGTGTGGGCCGCCTACATCCAGGCCACCGCCCGGCAGCCCGAGTCGGCCGGTCTGACCCGTACCTACGCCTTCCTCGGGTTCGCCCTCTCCGAGGCGCTCGCGCTGATCGGCTTCGTCGTCCCCTTCGTCTTCGGCACCTGATCCGTAGCTCCAGGCACGGGTCACCGACTCAGACAGGGACACTGAGACCATGAGCATCCTCGCTGCGGAGAGTGCCAACCCGCTGCTGCCGCCGCTGGGTGAGATCATCATCGGCCTGATCGCCTTCGCGATCGTGCTGCTGGTCTTCTTCCGGTTCATCGCGCCGCGCTTCGAGCAGGTCTTCCGGGCCCGCCGCGAGGCGATCGAGGGCGGCATCGAGCGCGCCGAGGCCATGCAGGCCGAGGCGAAGGCCGCGCTGGAGCAGTACCGCGCCCAGCTGGCCGAGGCCCGGACCGAGGCCGCGCAGATCCGCGACCAGGCCCGCGCCGAGGGCCAGCAGATCCTCGAGGAGCTGCGGACCCAGGCGCAGGAGGAGTCCGCGAGGATCGTCGCCCGCGGCGAGGAGCAGCTGGCCGCCAACCGCCAGTCGGTGGTCAACCAGCTGCGCGGTGAGCTCGGCGCGCTCGCCGTCGACCTGGCCGGCCGGGTGGTCGGCGAGTCCCTCGAGGACGAGGCCCGCCGCCGCGGGACCGTCGACCGCTTCCTCGACCAGCTCGACGGCATGAGCGCCGGCGGCGCCTCCGACGGCCGGACCGGCAGCACCGTGTTCGTCCCCGGGTCGGACCGCTGATGGACGCCTCCAGCCGGGAGGCGCTCGCGGTCAGCCGGGAGCGCCTGGCGGCGACGACCCGCGGTGCCGCCGGCCCGGGACTGCTGGCCCTGGCCGAGGAGCTGTTCGCCGTCGCGCGGCTGCTCGACGGCCAGGTCTCGCTGCGCCGCGCGCTGTCGGACGCGTCGGTGAAGCCGGTCGACCGGGCCGGCGTGACCCGCCGGATCCTCGGCGGCCGGGTCTCCGAGGCGACCGTCGACCTGGTCGAGACCGTCGCCCGGCAGCGCTGGTCGCGGCCGCTCGACCTCGTCGAGGCCGTGGAGGTCCTCGCGACCGAGGCGGGGCTGGACGCCGCGGAGGCACGCGGCGAGCTCGAGGGCGTCGAGGACGAGCTGTTCCGGTTCGGCCGGATCGTCGCCGGCGACCCGGAGCTGTCGCGCATCCTCTCCGACGACCGCGCGCCGGTCGCCGGCAAGACCGCGCTGCTCGACCGGCTGCTGTCGGGCCGGGTCAGCCCGGTCTCCGAGCTGCTGCTGCGGAACTCGCTCACCGCGCGGCACGTGGGCAACGCGGAGAACCGGGTCGAGCGCCTCTCGGCGTCGGCGTCGGCCCGCCGTGGCCGGTCGGTCGCCCACGTCACGACGGCGGTGCCGCTGACCACCGCGCAGGAGCAGCGGCTGCAGACCGTGCTCGGCCGGATCTACGGCCGGACCATGGGGCTGCAGGTGACCGTCGACCCGGCGGTGCTCGGCGGTCTCGTCGTCCGCGTCGGTGACGAGGTCATCGACGGCAGCATCGCCAACCGGCTCGAGGCCGCCGGCCGCCGGCTCACCGGCTGACCCGGCGCCCGCCCACCCAGACCACCAGCACCACCTCAGCAGGGAAGAGGACGCGACCCATGGCCGAGCTGACGATCTCCGCAGACGAGATCCGCAGTGCCATCCAGAACTACGTCACCGAGTTCTCCCCGGACGTCTCCCGGGAAGAGGTCGGGATCGTCACCGAGGCCGGCGACGGCATCGCCCGGGTCGAGGGCCTGCCCTCGGTCATGACCAACGAGCTGCTCGAGTTCGAGAGCGGCGTCCGCGGACTGGCCCTGAACCTCGACGTGCGCGAGGTCGGTGTCGTCATCCTGGGTGACTTCGCCGGCATCGAGGAGGGCCAGCAGGTCCGCCGCACGGGCGAGGTCCTGTCCGTGCCGGTGGGCGACGGCTACCTCGGCCGCGTGGTCGACCCGCTGGGCAACCCGATCGACGGCGCGGGCCCGATCGCCACCACCGGCCGCCGCGCCCTCGAGCTGCAGGCCCCCACCGTGGTGCAGCGCCAGTCGGTGCACGAGCCGCTGCAGACCGGCATCAAGGCCATCGACGCGATGACCCCCATCGGCCGCGGTCAGCGCCAGCTGGTCATCGGCGACCGGCAGACCGGCAAGACCGCGATCGTCACCGACACGATCATCAACCAGAAGCAGGCCTGGGCCACCGGCGACCCGGCGCAGCAGGTGCGCTGCATCTACGTCGCGGTGGGCCAGAAGGGCTCGACGATCGCGGCGATCCGCGCCTCCCTCGAGGAGGCCGGCGCGATGGAGTACACGACCATCGTCGCCGCCCCGGCGTCGGAGTCGGCCGGCTTCAAGTACATCGCCCCCTACACCGGCTCGGCCATCGGCCAGCACTGGATGTACGAGGGCAAGCACGTCCTGATCGTGTTCGACGACCTGTCCAAGCAGGCCGAGGCCTACCGCGCCGTCTCGCTGCTGCTGCGCCGCCCGCCGGGCCGCGAGGCCTACCCCGGCGACGTCTTCTACCTCCACTCCCGGCTGCTGGAGCGCTGCGCCAAGCTCTCCGACGAGCTCGGCGCCGGGTCGATGACGGGGCTGCCGCTCATCGAGACCAAGGGCAACGACGTGTCGGCCTACATCCCGACCAACGTCATCTCGATCACCGACGGGCAGATCTTCCTCGAGACGGGTCTGTTCAACTCCGGTGTCCGCCCTGCCATCAACGTCGGCATCTCGGTGTCCCGGGTCGGCGGTTCGGCGCAGATCAAGGCGATGAAGTCCGTCGCCGGGCGACTGCGCCTCGACCTCGCCCAGTACCGCGAGCTCGAGGCCTTCGCCTCCTTCTCGTCGGACCTCGACGCCTCCAGCCGGGCCACCCTCGACCGCGGTCAGCGGCTGGTCGAGCTGCTCAAGCAGGGCCAGTACCAGCCCTACCCGGTCGAGCGCGAGGTCGTCTCGCTGTGGCTGGGCACCACCGGCAAGCTCGACCGCGTCCCGGTCGGCGACGTCCGGCGCTTCGAGTCGGAGTTCCTCGACTACGTGGGCCGCAGCGAGACCGGCGTCTTCGACGAGATCCGCACCTCGCGGGCCCTCGGGGACGACGCCGTCAACAGCCTCGAGCGCGCCGTCACGGCGTTCTACGGCCAGTTCACGACGTCGGACGGCAGCTCGCTGACCGGCGACGACGAGGGCGTCTCCACCGCCCAGGGCGGCGGTACCACCCAGGGCGGGGCCACCACCCAGGGCGGGGCCACCACCCAGGGCGGCGCCACCACCCAGGGCGCCTCGACGGCGAAGCGGGCCTGACGTGGCCGGTTCGCTCCGCGCGCTGCGGCGCCGGATCCGCTCCACCCAGTCGACGAAGAAGATCTTCTCGGCCCAGGAGCTGATCGCCGGCGCCCGCATCGTGCGCGCCCAGGCCCGGGTGGAGGCCTCCAAGCCCTACGCCCGCGAGATCACCCGCGTGCTGTCGGCGCTGGCGTCGTCGGCGTCGCTGGAGCACCCGCTGCTCAACGAGCGGACCGGCACCCGGCGGGCGGCGGTCCTGGTGGTCACCTCCGACCGCGGGTTCGCCGGCTCGTACAACGTGAACGTGCTGCGCCGCACCGAGGAGCTGCTCGGCACCCTGCGCCAGCAGGGCAAGGAGCCGGTGCTCTACGTCGTCGGTCGCAAGGGGGAGACCTACTACTCCTTCCGCGACCGCCCGGTCGAGGAGACCTTCACCGGGTTCTCCGAGCAGCCGGCCTACTCCGACGCGCAGGAGGTCGGCCGGGCGCTGATCGACGTCTTCGCCCCCGGCGAGGACGCCGACCGCAGCGGGGCGGTGGACGAGGTGCACATCGTCTACACGGAGTTCGTGTCGCTGCTGAGCCAGGTGCCGGTCGCCCGGCGGCTGGCACCGGTCGACACCGAGGAGCTCCAGCGGGAGGACGAGGACTCCGGGGACGGCACGGGCGTCGGCCCCTCCGGCGTGCCGACGTCCTACGAGTTCGAGCCCTCGGCCGACGCGCTGCTCGACTCGCTGCTGCCCAAGTACGTCACCACCCGCATCTACGCGGCCCTGCTCGAGGCGGCTGCCTCGGAGTCGGCGTCGCGCCGGCGGGCGATGAAGTCGGCCTCGGACAACGCCGAGGAGCTGGCCAAGAACCTCTCCCGCCAGGCCAACCAGGCGCGGCAGGCGGAGATCACCCAGGAGATCAGCGAGATCGTCGGCGGCGCCGACGCGCTGGTCAGCGCCGGCGCCGACGACTGACCCCCACCGTCCTCCGCCCCCACCGGGGGCGGAGGACACTGGACTGCGAGACCACCGAGGCCCGAAGGGCAGGAGAGCACCCCCATGACCGTCACCGAGGACCGTCCGACCACCCAGACGACCGGCCGCGTCGTCCGGGTCACCGGCCCGGTCGTCGACGTCGAGTTCCCGCGCGACGCGATCCCGGACCTGTTCAACGCCCTGCACGTCGACGTCACCCTGGCCGACCTGGGCAAGACGCTGACCCTCGAGGTCGCCCAGCACCTGGGTGACAACGTGGTCCGCACCATCTCCATGCAGCCCACCGACGGCCTGGTCCGCGGTGCCGACGTCCGCGACACCGGCGCCCCGATCAGCGTCCCGGTCGGTGACGTCACCAAGGGCCACGTGTTCAACGCCCTCGGCGACTGCCTGGACGCCCCCGGTCACGGTGCCGACGCCCCGCACTGGTCGATCCACCGGCACGCGCCGCGCTTCGACCAGCTCGAGGGCCGCACCGAGCTGCTCGAGACCGGCATCAAGGTCATCGACCTGCTCACCCCGTACGTGGCCGGCGGGAAGATCGGCCTGTTCGGCGGTGCCGGCGTGGGCAAGACCGTGCTGATCCAGGAGATGATCCGCCGCGTCGCCCAGGAGTTCGGTGGCGTGTCGGTGTTCGCCGGCGTCGGCGAGCGCACCCGCGAGGGCAACGACCTCATCACCGAGATGACCGAGTCCGGCGTCATCGACTCGACCGCGCTGGTGTTCGGTCAGATGGACGAGCCGCCGGGCACCCGGCTGCGGGTCGCCCTGTCGGCGCTGACGATGGCGGAGTACTTCCGCGACGAGCAGAACCAGGACGTGCTGCTCTTCATCGACAACATCTTCCGGTTCACCCAGGCCGGGTCCGAGGTCTCCACGCTGCTGGGCCGCATGCCCTCCGCCGTGGGTTACCAGCCGACCCTCGCCGACGAGATGGGCGAGCTGCAGGAGCGGATCACCTCGACGCGGGGTCACTCGATCACCTCGCTGCAGGCCATCTACGTGCCCGCCGACGACATCACCGACCCGGCGCCGCACACCACCTTCGCCCACCTCGACGCGACGACGGTGCTCTCCCGGCCGATCTCGGAGAAGGGCATCTACCCGGCCGTCGACCCGCTGGACTCCACCAGCCGGATCCTCGACCCGCAGTACGTCGGGCAGGAGCACTACCAGGTCGCCCAGACCGTCAAGCAGATCCTGCAGCGCTACCAGGAGCTGCAGGACATCATCGCGATCCTCGGCATCGACGAGCTCTCCGAGGAGGACAAGGTCACCGTGCAGCGCGCGCGGCGGATCGAGCGGTTCCTCTCGCAGAACATGTTCGTGGCCGAGGCCTTCACCGGTCAGCCCGGCTCGTTCGTGCCGCTGTCGGAGACCCTCGAGGCCTTCCGGGCGCTCACCGAGGGCAACTACGACCACGTGCCCGAGCAGGCGTTCTTCATGTGCGGTGGCCTCGAGGACCTCGAGCGCAACGCCGAGAAGCTCAAGCGCGGGTGAGCAAGGACCACCCTTCCCCCCACGCCTCGCAGGCTCGGCGCGGGGCCCTGAAGGGTGGCCGTTCCACAGAACGACAGTGACGGCCGGGCACCCCTCGCGGGGGTGCCCGGCCGTCGCGTTCTCCCGGGTCCGCGGGGTGCCGGCAGGACGGCACCGTTACCCATCCGAGACCTGCGCGGGCCGTTCCGCGTGCGTGCGCCTACGCAGCGTCGGGACCGGCCAGGGAGTGCCCCATCCGGTGGTTCACAACGGGTGAAGCGTGGGCACGACCCTGGCGGACGCACCCTCAAGCGCGGGAGCCTCTCTGCCGATCGAGCAGATGGCGCCCGGAGGGACCGGTCGCGCAGCGCGGGAGAGACGATGGACTGGCTGGACGGGGCGAGCACCCAGAGCGCGGTGGCCGGGCCCACGGTGTGTACGCCCGATCCCGGGTGGACCTGGCCGCCGTCGGCACCCGTCTCGCACGTGACCGACATCCGCTACGACACCGAGGAGTGGGCACCGGCCTCCACGGTCCGCCACCCGTGGGTCCGTGTGGGCCGCTGGACCCTCCTCTACCGCCGGGCCGCCTGAGGGAAGACCACCCTGCCCCCACGCCTCGCGAGCTCGGCGCGGGCCCCTGGAGGGTGGCCGTTCCAGCAGCTCACCCGGCCCGCACCGGGTGCCCCGGGATCACGCGGCTAGAGTGGGCAGGTCCGTCGCCGTGCCCGCCCGGCCGGCGTCCCAGCACCGCAGCGTCGGTGGACCCGGAGGAGTGTCGTGGCGACCCTGCAGGTCGAGTTGGTGGCCGTCGAGCGGACGATCTGGTCCGGTGAGGCCAGCATGGTCATCGCCCGCACCACCGAGGGCGAGATCGGTGTGCTGCCCGGTCACGCCCCGCTGCTCGGCGAGCTGGCGCCCGGCGGCGTCGTCACCATCCGCAGCGCCGACGGCCAGGACGTCGTCGCCGCCGCCCACGGCGGTTTCCTCTCGGTGACCCCGCAGGGGGTGTCCATCCTCGCGGAGAACGCCGAGATCAGCTCCGAGATCGACGTCGAGCGCGCCCGCGCGGCGCTGAGCCGCGCCGAGCAGGCGGGCGACGACCCCGACGCCCTGGCCGCCGCGCGCCGGGCCCAGTCCCGCCTGCGGGCCGCCGGCCAGGCCGTCTGACCCCACCGGACCGAGCCCGCACCGCCCGCCGGTGACCACCGCCCTCCTGCTCCTCGCCGCGGCGCTGGTCCTCGCCCTGGTGGTCGGGTTCCTGCTGCGCCGCCGCCTGCTCCTGATGGGCCTGGGCGCGGTTCCCATGTGGCTGCGCCCGCTGGGCAGCTCCCGCTGGTCGGTGGGGGTCGCCTGGTACGGCGGGGACGCGCTGCTCTGGTACCGCGCGCTGTCGCTGTCGGTGCGCCCGCAGCAGCGGCTGTGCCGGACCGAGTTCCGCGTGGCCGGCCGCCGCGCCGCCGGCCGGGACGACGTCGCCCTGCCCGACGACGCCGTCGTCCTCACCTGCGAGACCGGCAGCGGGCCCCGGGAGCTGGCCATGGACCCCTCGACGGTGACCGGCTTCCTGTCCTGGGTGGAGTCGGCCCCGCCGGTCCACTAGCCGCGGGCGGCCCGCTGGGCGTGCACGCCGCTGTGTGCGCCGGGCTCCCAGAGCACGTCGCCGTCCGGGTTGGCCTCGCGGGCGAGGATGAACAGCAGGTCCGAGAGCCGGTTGAGGTAGCGCGCCGTCTCGGGGTTGGTCCGCTCGCCGTCGGCGGCCACCAGCGCCCAGACGCTGCGCTCGGCCCGCCGCACCACCACCCGCGCCTGGTGCAGCAGCGCCGCGAGGGCGGTGCCGCCGGGCAGCACGAAGCTGGTCAGCGCCGGCAGCGCCTCGTTGTGCGCGTCGCAGGCCGCCTCCAGCCGCTCGGTGTAGGCGGCGGTCACCCGCAGCGGCGGGTGAGCGGGGTCCGGGACGACCGGCGTCGAGAGGTCGGCTCCGACGTCGAACAGGTCGTTCTGCACGCTGCGCAGCAGCTCGACCAGTTCCGGCGACGGCGACCCCAGTGCCAGCGCCACGCCGAGCACGCTGTTGGCCTCGTCGACGTCGGCGTAGGCGACCAGTCGCGGGTCGGTCTTCGCGACCCGGCTCATGTCGCCCAGGTGCGTCTGGCCGGCGTCACCGGTCTTCGTGTAGATGCGGGTGAGCCGGACCGTCATGGCGACCGAGCCTAGGCGGTGGGCGGAGGCGGGTCGCACGCCCGCCGTAGGGTGACCCGGTGCAGTGCTTCGAGGTGACCGGCGGCACGCCGCTCAAGGGCCGGGTCCGCGTCACGGGGGCGAAGAACAGCGCCCTGAAGCTCATGGCCGCAGCACTGCTGGCCCCGGGGCGGACGACCATCGACGAGGTCCCCGACATCCTCGACGTCGCCATCATGAGCGAGGTCCTGCGCCGGCTGGGCTGCGGCGTCGGTTACGAGCGCTCGGGTGAGGCCGGCGGCGGCGGCCGGGTCGTCGTCGACGTGCCCGAGGCCCCGTCCACCGAGACCGACTACGACCTGGTCCGCAAGATGCGCGCCTCGATCAGCGTGCTCGGCCCGCTGGTCGCCCGCTGCGGCAGCGCCCGGGTGGCCCTGCCCGGCGGGGACGCGATCGGCTCGCGCGGGCTGGACATGCACATCTCCGGGCTGGAGCGGCTCGGCGCCTCGATCCACAGCGAGCACGGCTTCCTGGTCGCCAGCGCGCCGCGGCTGCGGGGCACCTCGATCTGGCTGGACTTCCCGTCGGTCGGGGCCACGGAGAACCTGCTCATGGCCGCCGTGCTCGCCGAGGGCACCACCGTCATCGACAACGCGGCGCGGGAGCCGGAGATCGTCGACATCAGCTCGATGCTCACCGCGATGGGGGCGCGCATCGAGGGAGCGGGGTCGTCCACGCTCACCGTCGAGGGCGTCACGGCGCTGGCACCGGTCGCCTACAGCACCGTGCCCGACCGGATCGTGGCCGGGACCTGGGCGATCGGTGCGGTCATGACCCGCGGCGACGTCGTCGTCGAGCGCGCGGTGGCCGAGCACCTCGCCGTCCCGCTGGACAAGCTGGTCAGCGCCGGCGCCACGGTCGAGGTGGTCCCCGACGGCATCCGCGTGGCCATGGAGGAGCGGCCGCGCGCGGTCGACGTCGTCACGCTGCCCTTCCCCGGGTTCCCCACCGACCTGCAGCCGATGGCGGTCGCCCTGGCCGCGGTCTCGACCGGGACGGCGCTGGTCACCGAGAACGTGTTCGAGGGCCGGTTCATGTTCGTCAACGAGCTGGTGCGGCTCGGCGCCGACGTGCGCACCGACGGCCACCACGCCGTGGTGCGCGGCCGCGAGCGGCTCTCCAGCGCCCCGGTGCTGGCCACCGACATCCGCGCCGGTGCCGGGCTGGTGCTGGCCGGGCTGCTCACCGACGGGGTGACCGAGGTGCAGGACGTGCACCACGTCGACCGCGGCTACCCCGACTTCGTCGAGCTGCTGCGCGGTCTCGGCGCGCAGGTCGAGCGGGTCGAGCGCCCGGACTGACTAGGCGGCGGGGAAGGACGCGGCCAGCTCGCGGGCGCGGGCGGCGTCCTCGCGGAACACCAGCACGTCGGCCCGGTGTGCCTCGGGGCAGCGGATCGTCGAGCGGATGCCGGCGTCGGAGAGCACCGCTCGCAGCGCCAGCGCCGACTCCCGGCGGGAGAGGGTGGCCACGCGGGTGAGCAGGCCGTCGTCCGACGGCGTCGGCCGCCGGCGGCGCATCCCGCCCGTGGAGCTGCCCCCGAACGCCCAGCGCATGAACAGCACCAGCAGCACCATGACCACGATCGCGACGACGGGCCCGGCGATGTAGCTGAGACTGCCCGGCTGCAGCATCCCGGCCTCCCTCGGCGATCGGTGCCGGACCCTCGCGGCCCGGTCGCACACGATCGAGTGTGCCACCGCCGGGGCCTCCGGCCGGTGCTGTTACCGGCCAGTAGGTCCCCTTACACTCCGCTGGCATGCCGTTCCCCTCGTCACCGGACGAGCGCGACCGCCCCTGGGTCATGCGCACCTACGCCGGGCACTCGTCGCCGGCCGAGTCCAACTCGCTGTACCGGCGCAACCTGGCGAAGGGACAGACCGGGCTGTCGGTCGCCTTCGACCTGCCGACCCAGACCGGCTACGACCCCGACGACGAGCTCGCCGTCGGTGAGGTCGGCAAGGTCGGCGTCCCGGTGACGCACATCGGCGACATGCGGGCGCTCTTCGACGGCATCCCGCTCGACGGGATGAACACGTCGATGACGATCAACGCCACCGCGATGTGGCTGCTGGCGCTCTACCAGGCGGTCGCCGAGGAGCACGGCCACGACGTCGCGGCGCTGGCGGGGACGACGCAGAACGACATCATCAAGGAGTACCTGTCGCGGGGGACCTACGTGTTCCCGCCCGGGCCCTCCATGCGGCTGATCACCGACATGGTCGCCTACACCGTGACGGCGATGCCGCGGTGGAACCCGATCAACATCTGCAGCTACCACCTGCAGGAGGCCGGCGCGACGCCGGTGCAGGAGATCGCCTACGCGATGAGCACCGCGATCGCGGTCCTCGACTCCGTGCGCGACTCCGGCCAGGTGCCGCCGGAGCGCTTCGGCGAGGTCGTCGCGCGCATGTCCTTCTTCGTCAACGCGGGCGTCCGCTTCGTCGAGGAGATGTGCAAGATGCGGGCGTTCACCCGGCTCTGGGACGAGCTGACCCGGGAGCGCTACGGCGTGCAGGACCCCCGGCACCGCCGGTTCCGCTACGGCGTCCAGGTCAACTCGCTCGGCCTGACCGAGGCGCAGCCGGAGAACAACGTCCAGCGGATCGTGCTGGAGATGCTGGCGGTCACCCTGTCCCGGGACGCCCGCGCCCGCGCGGTGCAGCTGCCGGCGTGGAACGAGGCGCTGGGCCTGCCCCGGCCCTGGGACCAGCAGTGGTCGCTGCGGCTGCAGCAGGTGCTGGCCTACGAGACCGACCTGCTCGAGTACGAGGACCTGTTCACCGGGTCGGTGGTCGTCGAGCGGAAGGTCGCCGAGCTCGTCGACGGGGCGCGCGCCGAGATCGCGCGGGTGCAGGAGATGGGCGGCGCCGTGGCCGCCGTCGAGTCCGGCTACATGAAGGGGCAGCTGGTCGCCTCGCTGGCCGAGCGGCGCCGCCGGATGGAGAGCGGCGAGGACGTCGTCGTCGGCGTCAACCGCTTCGAGGCCACCGAACCCAACCCGCTGCTGGCCGACCTCGACACCGCGATCCAGGTCGTGGACCCGGCCGTCGAGGCCGCGGCCCAGGAGGCGGTGCGCGCCTGGCGCGCCGGGCGGGACCCCGAGCCGGTGCGGCGGGCCCTCGACCGGCTGCGGGCGGCCGCGGGCACCGACGAGAACCTGATGGCGGCGACCCTGGAGTGCGCCCGCGCCGGGGTGACGACGGGGGAGTGGGCCGGCGTGCTGCGCGAGGCGTTCGGCGAGTACCGCGCGCCCACCGGCGTGGCGGCGGCCACCGGCGGCGGCGAGGCCGACGACACGCTGGTGGCGGTCCGCGAGCGGGTGCGGGCCACCGGGGAGGAGCTCGGCGGCCGGCTGCGGTTCCTGGTGGGCAAGCCCGGCCTCGACGGGCACTCCAACGGCGCCGAGCAGATCGCCGTGCGCGCGCGCGACGCCGGCTTCGAGGTGGTCTACCAGGGCATCCGGCTCACACCCGCACAGATCGTCTCGGCCGCGGTCGAGGAGGACGTGCACGTCGTCGGGCTGTCGGTGCTGTCCGGTTCGCACCTGCAGGTCGTCCCGGCGGTGCTGCGCGGGCTGCGGGAGGCCGGGCTCGACGACGTGCCGGTCGTCGTCGGCGGGATCATCCCCGACGGTGACGCCCGCCGGCTGCGCGAACAGGGCGTGGCCCGGGTGTTCACGCCGAAGGACTTCGGGCTCACCGACATCATGGGCCAGGTCGTCGACGTCATCCGGGACGCGCACGGCCTCGACGAGCGGGTGCCCGCGCCGGCCTAGGAGCGCGGGCCGAAGCGCACGTCGACGCCGGGGGAGAACAGCACGCTGTCCGGCGGGCCGCCGACGCCGGGCGGGCCGGCCGCGGCCAGCAGGTCGCCGTCCCAGGCCAGCAGCTCGGCGCGGTGCAGCGGCCAGGCGGGGTGCTCGTTGGGCCAGTAGACCGTCCGGCCGCGCGCGGTCTGGTGCAGCCCCCACCGGCCGGTGAGGAAGCGCTCGAGCGGGCCGGGGTCGGTGAGCCGCTCGCCCACGCGGACCTCGATCCGCCCCCCGGCCCCGCGCGGGCCGGGCCAGCGCCGGTGCGAGGAGTAGGTGATCCGGTCGCCGTCGCGGGCGATCCGCATCCGCGACCACAGGTAGGGCAGTCCCGCCGCCCGGGCCACCAGGACGGGCAGCAGCCGGTCGGCGTCGAGGGACCGGAAGACGACGCCGCGGCGGCCCCGGTCGTCGACCGAGTACAGCCGCACGTTGGTCTCGAGGAACGAGCCGACCCACGGCAGCCCCGGCGAGCCGAGGACGCCGATGCGCCGCATCCGGAAGGGCACCAGGCCGACCCAGCTCGACCCCGCGTGCACGTCGGGCCGGGTGCCCGGCGGCAGCAGCGGGGCGACGACGGCCGGGTCGACCGCCCAGTGCACGAACGCGACGTCGCGCCAGCCCTGGGTGAACAGGGTCCGCCCCGCGCCGCGCGGCGCGGTGTCGGTGACCGGCTCGGGCAGCACGCCCTCCAGCCTCCCCAGCCACGTTGCCCGGGGCGACCCGGTCGTGGTGAGGTCGCTCACATGACCGCCGAGGGTGCCCCCCGCGTCGAGCGCGACGGGGACGTCGTCCGCATCACGATGTGCCGGCCGCAGCGCCGCAACGCGCTGTCCCGCGACCACCTGCAGCAGTTGCTCGCCGCGGTGACGGAGGTGGGGGAGAGCGACGCCGCCGGGATCGTGCTCGGCGCGGAGGGGCCGGTGTTCAGCGCCGGCCACGACTTCCGCGACGTCCTCGACGCCCCGCTGCCCGAGGTGCGCAGCCTGCTGGCGCTGTGCACCGAGCTCATGCAGACCCTCGAGCAGGTGCCGCAGGTCGTCGTCGCCCGGGTGCACGCGCTGGCCACCGCCGCCGGCTGTCAGCTGGTCGCCTCCTGCGACCTCGCCGTCGCCGCGGAGTCGGCCGGCTTCGCCGCACCCGGCGGCAAGGGCGGCTGGTTCTGCCACACGCCGATGGTCGCGATCGCCCGCAACGTCGGCCGCAAGCGGGCGATGGAGCTGGCGCTCACCGGCGACGTCATCGACGCCCGGACCGCGCTGGACTGGGGGCTGGTCAACCGGGTGGTGCCCGACGCCGGGCTCGACGCCGCCGTCGACGACCTGGTGGCCCGGGCCACCCGCGGGTCGCGGGCGAGCAAGGCGTGGGGCAAGCAGACGCTGTACGCCCAGCTCGACCGGCCCGAGCGCGACGCCTACTCCACCGCTGTCGAGGTCATGGCCGCGGCCAGCCAGATCGAGGGCGCCCGCGAGGGCATGCGCTCCTTCCTCGAGAAGCGCCCGGCGGTCTGGACGGACTGAGTCAGGGAGCCAGGTCGGCGCAGCCGGACTCGTGCGGCAGCACCGGCCGGAACGCGACCGACCAGCGGCTGCCGTCGGCGGTCACCCACGGGGTGAGCACGGTGGCCGAGGCCGCCGCGGCCAGCAGGTCGGCCGCCTGCTGCCCGGTGGCGCTCACGCAGGTCAGCCCGGCGCCGAGCGGGGTGCCGGGCAGGTCGGGGCCGGGCCAGGCGACCTCGGGCTGCGGCAGCTCGGGGTCGCCGCCGGTGTACGGCTGCACGACGGCGGCCACCGTCTGCGGCTCGTAGGTCTCCGTCGCACCACCGCCCAGGCCGGTGAGCTCGTCGGCCAGGTCCTGCAACCGGCCACGGGCCTCGGCCTGCTCGTCGGTCACGGTGTCGTCGGGGGTCTCCGCGAGGGCGTACACCTCCCGCACGGACGTGCCCTCGGCCGTCACGAGCGTGAAGCGGGTGGTCGCCGCGTCGGCCAGCGGCGGCTCGCCGAGGTCGCCGGACCCCGTGACGCCCGCCTCGACCGCGCGGTCGACGAGGTCACGGACGGTCGCCTCGTCGACCCTGGCCACCTGCACGTTCGGCAGCGCGGGCGCCGGCCAGATCGCGATCTGCGGGCCCTGGGTCAGCACCCGGCCGTCGCCGTAGACGCTGACCAGCGGCAGCCGGGTGGCCAGCTCCTCCGGCGTGGTGAACCCGCCGGTGTGGGCGACCTGCAGGACCAGCCCGGCGGGCAGGGGGCCCGGGGACGCCGGCGCGCCGGGGTCGCCACCGCCCTCCGCGCACGCGGTCAGGACCAGCGCCCCGGCCAGCAGGGACGCCGCACGCACCGCCCACGTCGTCGTCACGGTCCTGGCACGCCCGGCCGTCCTCGGCGGTTCCCGTCGTGACCGGACCGGTACCGTCGGCGCCCGTGCGTCTGGTCATCGCCCGCTGCTCGGTCGACTACATCGGGCGGCTGACCGCCCACCTGCCCCTCGCCACCCGGCTGCTGCTGGTCAAGGCCGACGGCTCGGTCTCGGTGCACGCCGACGACCGCGCCTACAAGCCGCTCAACTGGATGAGTCCTCCCTGCAGGTTGGAGGACGAGCTGGTCGACGGGGCGGGCACCTGGACGGTCACCAACAAGGCCGGCGAGCAGCTGGTCATCACCATCGAGGCGGTCGAGCACGACTCCTCGCACGACCTCGGCGTCGACCCGGGCCTGCAGAAGGACGGCGTGGAGGCCGAGCTGCAGCGGCTGCTGGCGCTGCACGTGGAGACGTTCGGCACCGGCTGGCAGCTGGTCCGCCGGGAGTACCCGACCGCGATCGGCCCGGTCGACCTGCTGTGCCGCGACGCCGACGGCGCGACGGTGGCCGTCGAGGTCAAGCGGCGCGGGGAGATCGACGGCGTGGAGCAGCTGACCCGCTACCTCGAGCTGCTCAACCGCGACCCGCTGCTCGCCCCGGTCAAGGGGGTCTTCGCCGCGCAGGAGATCAGGCCGCAGGCGCGGGTGCTCGCCCAGGACCGCGGCATCGACTGCGTGACCGTCGACTACGCCGTCCTCAAGGGCACCGACGACCCCACCCAGCGGCTGTTCTAGGCCCGGCACCCACCGCCGCCGCGGGGCTCCGCGGGTGCGACACTGCCCCGGTCAGCGTCGTGGAGGGATGGCAGCGTGGCCAGAGAACTGACCGAGGTCGGCGTGGTGGGCCTGGGCACCATGGGTGCGGGCATCGCCGAGGTCATGGCCCGCGCGGGCCTGTCGGTGACCGCCGTCGAGGTCGACGAGCAGGCCCTCGAGCGCGGCCGGGCCCACGTCGAGCAGTCCACCGGCAAGGCCGTCGCGCGCGGCAAGCTCGAGCCCGCCGACCGCGACGCCATCATCGGGCGGATCCGCTTCAGCACCGCGCTGGAGGACCTGTCCCAGGCCGAGCTGGTCGTCGAGGCCGTCCCCGAGCGGATGGAGCTCAAGACCGAGCTGTTCGCGAAGCTGGACAAGATCTGCCCGCCCGACACCATCCTGGCGACCAACACCTCGAGCCTGTCGGTGACCGAGCTGTCGGTGGCCACCGGCCGGCCGAGCAAGGTCATCGGCATGCACTTCTTCAACCCGGCGCCGGTCATGAAGCTGGTCGAGGTCGTGCGCACGGTGGTCACCGAGCCCGCGGTCATCGAGGACGTCGAGGCCCTCGCCGCCCGGCTGGGCAAGGTCGACGTCACCATCGGCGACAAGGCCGGCTTCATCGCCAACGCGCTGCTGTTCGGCTACCTCAACCACGCGGTCGCCATGTACGAGAACCGCTACGCCAGCCGCGAGGACATCGACGCCGCCATGCGGCTGGGCTGCGGCCTGCCGATGGGGCCGCTGGCGCTGATGGACCTCATCGGCATCGACACCGCATACGAGATCCTCGACACGATGTACAAGCAGTCGCGCGACCGGCTGCACGCGCCCAGCCCGATCATCAAGCAGATGATGACCGCGGGCCTGCTGGGCCGGAAGTCCGGCCGCGGCTTCTACACCTACGCCGCCCCGGGCTCCGCCGAGGTCGTCCCCGACGAACACACCCCGCGGGCCGGCGGTGCCGCCGAGGGCGCCCGGCCGGTGTCACTGGTCGGCGTCGTCGGCTCGGGCACGATGGCCACCGGCATCGTCGAGGTCGTCGCCAAGGGCGGCTACGACGTGCTGTTCCAGGCCCGCTCGCCGGAGAAGGTCGAGGCGGTGCTGACGGCGCTGCGCCGGTCGCTGGACAAGCAGGTGGCCCGCGGGCGCCTCGACGAGGCCGGCCGCGACGAGGTGCTGGGCCGGGTCCGCGGGACGACGTCGCTGGACGAGCTCGCCGACCGCGACCTGGTCGTCGAGGCCGTCGTCGAGTCGCTGCCGGTCAAGCAGGCGCTGTTCGCCGCGCTGGGGGAGATCGCCAAGCCCGGCGCCGTCCTCGCGACGACGACCTCCAGCCTGCCGGTGATCGAGTGCGCCAAGGCCAGCGAGCGCCCCGGTGACGTCGTCGGCCTGCACTTCTTCAACCCCGCGCCGGTGATGAAGCTGGTGGAGGTGGTCAGCACGATCGCCACCGCCCCCGACGTCGCGGCCACCGCGCACGCGGTCTGCGCGCAGCTGGGCAAGCACGCGGTCTCCTGCACCGACCGCGCCGGGTTCATCGTCAACGCGCTGCTGTTCCCCTACCTCAACGACGCGGTGAAGATGCTCCAGGCGCACTACGCGACCGCCGACGACATCGACGCCGCGATGAAGGTCGGCTGCGGCTACCCGATGGGCCCGTTCGAGCTGCTCGACGTCGTCGGCCTGGACGTGTCGCTGGCGATCGAGCGGGAGCTCTACACCGAGTTCCGCGAGCCCGGCTTCGCGCCGGCGCCGCTGCTCGAGCACCTGGTCACCGCCGGGTACCTCGGCCGCAAGACCGGCCGGGGCTTCCGGGACTACTCCGGCCGCTGAGGTGCCCCGACGGGGACGACGCGGCAGCGGGGGGCGGCCGTCGGGCCGCCCCCCGCTGGCACCCCGGTCCGACCCGGTCGAGGAGGCCGCCGACGGCGACTGGGTCGTGCGGTCCCTGACCGGCGCGGCGAGCACCAAGCCCTACCGCTGCCCGGGCTGCGACCAGGAGGTCCGGCCCGGGACGCCGCACCTGGTGACCTGGCCGGCCTTCGCGCGCGACTCCGACCTCGACCCCTGGGACACCGACTCCGCGGCCGACCGGCGCCGGCACTGGCACACCGCCTGCTGGCGCGCCCGCGACCGCCGTCGGTGACGGCGCCCGGCTCAGGTCCTCAGCTCACCAGGGTCGCGAAGACGACGACGTTGTCCTCGTAGCTGCCCCGCGACCGGTCGAAGGCCCCGCCGCAGGTCACCAGCCGCAGCTGGGCGTCGGGGGTCGGCCCGTAGACCTCCTCGGTCGGGAACGCGCCCTTGGAGTGCCGCTCGACGCGGGTCACCGCGAAGCGGACGGTGGTGCCGTCGGAGCGGTCGACGAGCACCTCGTCACCGGGCTCGATCCCGGCGAGGTGGGCGAACACGGCCGGCCCCCGGGCGGAGTCGACGTGCCCGGCCAGCACCGCGGGCCCGACCTCGCCGGGGACCGGGCCGGCGGCGTACCAGCCGGCCAGGGAGGGGTCGGCCGGCACCGCCAGCGCGCCGGCGGGGTCGAGGCCCAGCTCCACCAGGGCGCTGTCGACGCCGGCCGCCGGTACCCGCACCCGGACGGGGACCGTGGCCGGTGCCGTCGGCTGGGCGGCGAGCACCACCGGTCCGGGGACCGACGCCGCGGGCGCCGTCGCGCCCGATGCCTCCGCCGCCGGGGCAGACGAGCCGGGCACGAGCAGTGCGACCGTCACGGCGCCCAGGGCGAGCACGGTCAGGACCACGGGCAGCAGCGGGCTCCTGCGCCGGTGCGGCGTGCGGTACCGGGTCCCGCGCTGGGGAGCCCGGTGGCGGGCCGGGAGCGTCACCGGCTCCGGGAGGTGGCGGCGTGCCGCGGGCGACCGGCCGGGCGCCGCGCCGTCGCGAGACACACCCCCGCGCCGGCGGCCAGCGCTGCGCCTGCGGTGGTCAGGGCGACGGGCAGCGACACCCCGTCCGGCTGCGCCGCGCCGCCCGCGCCGGCCTCCACGCCGCCGGCCGGGACGACGGCGGTCCCCGCGGCGTCGCGCACGGCCCGCACGGTCAGCCCGCCGCCGGACCGGTCGAGCACCAGCACGCTGTAGACCGACCCCGCGGCCAGCTCGACCGGCAGCTCGGCCGGCTGCCCGCCCTCCGGGGTGACCCCGATGCCCGTGGGGCCGGCGGGCACGTCGACGTAGCCGCTGGTGTCGGCGAAGGCGAGGTCGCCGGCCAGCGACGGCCCGCCGGGCACCCCGACGGCGAGGGCGGGCGCGCTCGCCGCGGCGGCGAGGACCCGCAGCCGGGCCGCCCCGGATGCCGGCGGCGTCAGGTCGTCCTCGAGGACCTCCAGCCCGAGGTCGGCGAACGGGCCGACGCCGGCGACCGTGCGGGCGCTGTCGGCTTCCACCTCGACGGTCGTCGACAGCACCGGTGGGGTGTCCGGGTCGGCGCCCGCGGCCCGCATGCTGACGGCGTAGGTGCCGGCCGGGACGCTCTGGTACTCCGACACCGTGCCGTAGCCGACCGCCGGGAAGACCTGCCCGGCGGCGGGGTCGGCGACCGAGTCGACGTACACGTCGACCGCGGGGGTGTCGGGGGACAGGTGCGCCAGCCGCAGCAGGCCGCCCTCGTCCGCCGTCGCCGTTGCCAGGGGCAGCCCACTCACCGCGGCCGCCAGCGCCGTCACCACCAGGACGCGGCTGGTCCTCGTCACTCGTTCCTCCCCGTGTGCGGTCCCGGTCGCGTCGCAGCGCGGCCGGGGCGTCACTCACGTGTACCCCGCGCCCGCCGGACGCGCACGCCGGGGGTCCGCCGGGCGTGCCGTCAGCCGACGGCGCCGGCGACCAGGCCGTCGGGATCGGAGACGTGGTGGAAGGAGACCAGGACGCCGTCGGCGGTCACCTGCACGTCGTCGGGACGCAGCGGCGGCAACTGGGCGTCCAGCCAGGCGCGCAGCCGGTCGGTCCCCGCCGGGTCGGCCGGCACCGGCGCACCGCCGAAGGCGTCGATCAGCACCCGCCGGGCCGGCGTCCCGGCGTCCTCCTCGCCCGGCAGGGCCGGGAGGGCGGCGATGCCGACCCCCTCGCCCGCGGCGAGGCCGGCCAGGAGGCTCAGCACCCGCAGGTCCACCTCCCCGGAGCGCAGGACGGCCGCGACGGCGGGGTCCGCGCCGGTGGTCGGGTTGGCCAGCAGGGCCGCGGCCAGCGACCGCCGCCGCTCGCGTTGCTCGGCCGTGGGCTCGACGGGCCGCGGGTCGACCACCAGGAGGTCGTCGTCGCCGGGCCGGTCGAAGCGGGCGACGACCCGGGAGCCCGGGGGCGCGGGGCCGACGACCGCCAGCAGGGCACCGGGCGGGACGGCGCTCCCGGCCGCGCGGAGCCGGCCGGGCGGCACCCCGCCGGCGATGAGCTCCTCGCGGACGGCGGTGGAGGCGGCCAGGTCCGCCGACGGCGGGAGGGCGGCCGGGAGCCAGTCCGCCGGCGTGGCGGTCCCGGTCGCCGGGTCGCCCGTCCCGGCGGCCGTACCGCCGTCCCCGGTCAGCCGCGGCAGCAGGACCACTGCGGTGGCGAGGACGGCCAGCACGAGGGCCAGGAGGCCGCCGCGGACGAGCGGTCGCCGCAGCGAGGACCGGTCGCGGTGCCGGGCCCGGTGGCCGAGGTGGGTGAGGGCCGCGGCGGGGGCGTCGGCGGGGGCGGCGTGGCGCGGCCCGCCCGCCGCACCGGGGCTCCCCGGTCCGGCGGTGTCAGGCACGTGTCGTGCCTACCCTGTCGCGGCATCCCCCGCGCGCGGGGGATGCGGGGTCAGCGGCGCCCGGGGACGGCCGGCTGGCCGCCGGTGTCCTGCGGGGTGACGGCCGGCTGGACCCTGGTCGGCGCGTCCCCCGCGGGGGGCGCGCCCTCGGCCGGCCGGCCGGGCTCGGCCACACGGCTGGAGCCGCCGGCCTGCCGGTCCTCCTCCTGACCGCTGGCGTGGACCGGGCGGATCTGCTGCGTCCGCTCCGTCGAGACGGACTCGGGCTGCTGCACCGCCGGCAGCGTGGAGGGCGAGGACGACCGGGTGGGCTGGCGGGCGGCCGCGGCCTCCCCGACCCCCTGGACCGGTGTGTCGACGGTGCGCGCGTGCGGAGCCGGTCGCGGTGCGCCCGGCTGCCCGCCGGTCTGCGGCCCCACGGCCGGCTGCACGGCCGTCTGCGGACCGACGGCGGGCTGCATCGCCGTCTGCGGCCCGGCGACCGGCTGGACGGCGGTCTGCGGCCCGCCGGGCTCACGGCGCGGCAGCCGCACCTCCTCGGTCGCCCCGGGGCGCGGTGCCTGGGCCGGCTGGGGAGCCTGCCCCTGCTGGGGCTGGCCCTGCTGCGGCTGACCCTGCTGGCCACCCTGGCCCTGCTGCGGCGCCGCGGGACGCGGCTGCGGCCGGTCGCCGAGGTCGGGCAGGGCGGAGAGCACCCGGCGGGCCTCGGTGAGGCGGGCGGTCAGCTCGTCGCGCACCCGGCGGACGGCGGCGGCCGAGGCCTCGGCCTCGCCGACGACGCGGGCGGCGTGCGCCTCGGCCGCGGCGACCCGCTGCTGCGCGGCCTGGACCGAGGCGCGCTCCCGCTCCTCCTCGGCGCGCGCGGCCTCCATCCGGCGGGCGCGCTGGGCGATCTCGAAGTCCTCCTCCACCTTGGTCCGGCGGGCCTGGGACTCGGCCTCGAGGCGGGCGACCTTCTCCTGTGCCTTGGCGACCAGCTCGTCGGCGCGGATCTGCGCCTTGCTGGCGATCTGCTCGGCGTTCTGGCGGGCCTCGGTGAGCATCCGCTCCACCTCGGCCTGCCCGGCGGCGTGCCGCTCGAGCATCGCCCGCTCCTCGGCGGCGGTCTGCTCGCGCAGCGCGCGGGCCTCCTGCTCGGCGGCGGCGCGGATGTCCGCGGCCTCCTCCTCGGCCAGCCGGAGCATGTGCGAGATCCGCTCGCTCATGTTCTCGAAGGTGGCCGGGCCGGAGGTGGCGGCCTTGCGGCGCAGCTGCTCGATCTCCGCGTGCATCGCCGACAGCTGGCCGGCGAGGTCGGCCGAGCGGCCCACGGCGGCGTCCCGGTCGGCCATGGCGACCCGGATGTCGGCCTCGAGGCGTTCGATGGTCTCGGCCACCTGGTGGCGGTCGTAACCCCGCAGCACCACGTCGAACGAGTGCTGCGCCTCGCGCATCGGCAGCAGGTCGCGGCGGGGATCGCTCATGCCGCCATCCTCGCAGAGTCCGGGAGTGTCGTCAGGACGTCGGTCGGGCACCGGACCGCGCCCCGCCCGGCGGGCGGCCCCTCCCCGGGCGCTCCGCGGTGGTCCGGGCCGATCACCCGGCCCGGACCACCGGCGGGTTCACACGCCGCGGAAGCGGTTGATCGCGCTCAGGTGCCGTTCCCGCTTCTCGGCGTCCTTGACACCCAGGCCCTCCTGCGGGGCGAGGGTGAGCACGCCGACCTTGCCCTGGTGCAGGTTGTGGTGGACGTCGTAGGCCGCCTGGCCCACGTCCTCCATCGCGTAGGTCCGCGACAGGGTCGGGTGGACCAGGCCCCGGTCGATGAGCCGGTTGGCCTCCCACGCCTCCTTGTAGTTGGCGAAGTGCGACCCGACGATCCGCTTGAGGTTCATCCACAGGTAGCGGTTGTCGTAGGAGTGCATGTACCCGCTGGTGGAGGCGCAGGTGACGATCGTGCCGCCCTTCTTGGCGACGTAGACGCTCGCGCCGAAGGTCTCCCGGCCGGGGTGCTCGAAGACGATGTCGACGTCGTCGCCGCCGGTCAGCTCGCGGATGCGCTTGCCGAACCGCTGCCACTCCCTGGGGTCCTGGGTGTCCTCGTCCTTCCAGAACCGGTAGCCCTCGGCGGAGCGGTCGATGACCAGCTCGGCGCCCATCGTCCGGACGATGTCGGCCTTCTCCGGGCTGGAGACCACGCAGACGGGGATCGCGCCGCCGTTGAGCGCCATCTGGGTGGCGTAGGAGCCCAGCCCGCCGGAGGCGCCCCAGACCAGCACGACGTCGCCCTGCTTCATGCCGGCGCCGTTGCGGGAGACGAGCTGGCGGTAGGCGGTGGAGTTGACCAGCCCGGGGGCGGCCGCCTCCTCCCAGGACAGGTGCCGTGGCTTGGGCATGAGCTGGTTGCTCTTGACCAGCGCCAGCTCGGCCAGGCCGCCGAAGTTGGTCTCGAACCCCCAGATGCGCTGCTGGGGGTCCATCATCGTGTCGCCGTGGCCGGCCGGGTCCTCCAGCTCCACCGACAGGCAGTGCGCCACGACCTCGTCGCCGGGCTTCCACTTGTTCACGCCCGGGCCCACCCGCAGCACGACGCCGGCCAGGTCGGAGCCGACGACGTGGTAGGGCAGGTCGTGCCGCTTGGTGAGCGGGTTCTGGCGGCCGTAGCGCTCGAGGAACCCGAAGGTGGAGACCGGCTCGAAGATCGACGTCCAGACGGTGTTGTAGTTCACCGACGACGCCATCACCGCCACCACCGCCTCGCCCGGGCCGAGCTCGGGGGTGGGCACCTCCTCGACGTGCAGCGACTTGCGCGGGTCCTTCTCCTTGGTCGGCATCCCGGCGAACATCTCCTGCTCGTCCTTGCGGACGACGACCGCCCGGTAGGACTCCGGCACCGGCAGCCCGCCGATGTCGCTGAGCTGGTCGGCGAGGATGGCGTCCCTGATCGCGTCCACGTGCTACTCCCGGGTCTTGGTCGGCTCGGAGCGGAGGGGGTGCGGCGGCAGGTTACCGGCCGGTAACCGCCGGGGCCGGGCGACCCGGGGACGCGCCCCGGAGCCCGGGGGCTCAGGAGGCGGTGCGGGCGGGCTCGACGAGCTCGACGAGGACGCCGCCGGCGTCCTTGGGGTGCACGAAGTTGACCCGGCTGCCCGACGTCCCGCGCCTCGGGACGTCGTAGAGCAACCGCAGGCCGCGCTCCCGCAGCGTGGCGCCGGCCGCCTCGACGTCGTCGACGCGGAAGGCGAGCTGCTGCAGGCCGGGCCCGGAGCGGCCGATGAACTTCGCGATCGTCGACTCCGGGGTGAGCGGGGCGAGCAGCTGGATCCGGGTCTCCCCGCTGCCGACGGCGAGCATCGCCTCGCGGACGCCCTGCTCCTCGTTGGTCTCCTCGTGCACCGACCGGACGCCGAAGGTCCTCGCGTAGAAGGCGATCGCCTCGTCGAGGTCGGGGACGGCGATCCCGACGTGGTCGACGGTGGTGAACAGCTCGGCGGGCAGACCCGTCGCGGCGTCGGTCATCGGGTCATCTTGGCGCAAGACGTCTGAGACGACTCACCAGTGTGTCGGGGATCACGCCGCGGCGGGCCGAGCCGTCCGGGGTGCCGGTCGGCCCGTCGACCCGGTTGGAGAACCGATCTATCCTGGCCTGCAGCCCTGTCCCCGCGACCTGCGACTCCCGCGGGCGCGGTCCGACCCGTCGTCGCCAGCGTCGGCGGCGCGCTCCTGGAGGCAGCATGTCCCGCTCGGTGATCGTCAGCGGCGCCCGGACCCCCATGGGCCGGCTGCTCGGCTCGCTCAAGGACTTCTCCGCGGCCGACCTCGGCGGTGTCGCGATCAAGGCCGCCCTGGAGCGCGCGGGCATCAGCGGCGACCAGGTCGAGTACGTGATCATGGGGCAGGTGCTGCAGGCCGGCGCCGGCCAGAACCCCGCCCGGCCCGCCGCGGTGGCCGCCGGCATCCCGATGACCGTCCCGGCGATCACCGTGAACAAGGTCTGCCTGTCCGGGCTGAGCGCCATCGCGCTGGCCGACCAGCTCATCCGCGCCGGCGAGTTCGACGTCGTCGTGGCCGGCGGCCAGGAGTCGATGACCCAGGCGCCGCACCTGCTGCCCAGCGGCCGCACCGGCACCAAGTACGGCGACGCCCGGCTGGTCGACGCCATGGCGCACGACGGGCTGACCGACACCTTCGACCAGGTGGCCATGGGCGCGCTGACCGAGCAGGCCAACGACCGGTACCGGCTGACCCGCGAGGAGCAGGACGCCTTCGCCGCGGAGAGCCACCAGAAGGCCGCCCGCGCGGGCAAGAACGGGATCTTCGACGAGGCGATCACCCCCGTGCTCATCCCGCAGCGCAAGGGCGACCCCATCGAGTTCCGCGACGACGAGGGCGTGCGCGCCGACACCACCGTGGAGACCCTCGCCCGGCTCAAGCCCGCCTTCGCGAAGGACGGCACCATCACCGCGGGCACCGCCTCCCAGATCTCCGACGGCGCCTGCGCGGTCGTGGTCATGAGCGCCGAGAAGGCCGCGGAGCTGGGCATCACGCCGATCGCCGAGATCGGCGCGCACGGCGTCGTCGCCGGGCCGGACGCGACGCTGCAGAGCCAGCCCGCCCGCGCGATCCGGCGGGCCTGCGAGCGCGAGGGGATCGCGCCGGAGGACCTGGACCTGGTCGAGTTCAACGAGGCCTTCGCCGCGGTCGCCCTCGTCGCCACCCGCGAGCTGGGGATCGACCCGGAGAAGGTCAACCCCAACGGCGGCGCGATCGCCCTCGGACACCCGATCGGCATGAGCGGCGCCCGGATCGTGCTCGACGTGGCGCTCGAGCTGCGCCGCCGCGGTGGCGGCGTCGGTGCCGCCGCGCTGTGCGGCGGTGGCGGGCAGGGCGACGCGCTGGTCCTGCACGTGCCCGCTCCCGCGTGACGCCCGACGGCCTCGTCCGGGAGGACACGGCCGTCGCGACGCCCGGCCCCGCCACCCCCCGGGGGAGGCGGGGCCGGCGCGTTGTCGACGTCGCCGACCTGGTCGCCCGCGCCCGCGACGGCGAGGCCCGCGCGGTGGCCCGGCTCATCTCGCTGGTCGAGGACGCCAGCCCGCTGCTGCGCGAGGTCGCCGCCGCGCTGGCGCCGCACACCGGGCGCGCCCAGGTGCTGGGGCTGACCGGCGCGCCCGGCGTCGGCAAGTCCACGACGACGACGGCGCTGGTGCGCGGCCTGCGGGCCGCCGGCCGGCGGGTCGGCGTGCTCGCCGTCGACCCGTCCTCGCCCTTCTCCGGCGGCGCGCTGCTCGGCGACCGGGTGCGCATGCAGGACCACGCCGGCGACCCCGGCGTCTACATCCGGTCGATGGCCTCGCGCGGGCACCTGGGCGGGCTGGCCTGGGCGACGCCGCAGGCGCTGCGGGTGCTCGACGCGGCCGGCTGCGACGTCGTGCTCGTCGAGACCGTCGGCGTCGGCCAGTCGGAGCTGGAGATCGCCTCGCTCGCCGACACCACGCTGGTGCTCGTCGCGCCGGGGATGGGCGACGGCATCCAGGCGGCCAAGGCCGGGATCCTCGAGGTGGCCGACGTCCTCGTCGTCAACAAGGCCGACCGGGACGGCGCCGACCGAACCGTGCGCGACCTGCGCTACGCCCAGTCCCTGGGCGGCCGGTCCACCGGTCCGGGGGCGTGGCGGCCGCCGATCCTGCGCACGGTGGCCGCCCGCGGGGAGGGCGTCGACCGGGTCCTCGAGGAGGTCGAGGCGCACCGCCGGTGGCTGGCCGGCTCCGGCGAGGGCGCCCACCGCCGTGCCGAGCGGGCCGCCCGCGAGATCGAGGCGATCGCCCTGGCCGGGCTGCGGGAGCGGATCGGCGAGGTGCGCGGGTCGGCCGCGCTGGCCGCGCTCGCCGGCGAGGTGGTGGCGGGCGAGACCGACCCCTACCGCGCCGCCGACCGGCTCCTCGGGCAGCTCCGGGACCCCGCGGGCAGACTGACCCGGTGAACGGGAAGCCGGACGCCGTCGTCGTCGGAGCCGGGCCGAACGGCCTGGCCGCAGCGCTGCGGCTGGCGGCGGCCGGGCTGCGGGTGCAGGTCGTCGAGGCGGCGGACCGGCCCGGCGGCGGGATGCGCACCGAGGAGCTCATGCGGCCGGGCTACCGGCACGACGTCTGCTCGATCGTGCAGCCGATGGCCGCCGCGGCACCGTTCTTCCGCGAGTTCGACCTGCCCAGCCGCGGCGTCCGGCTGGTGCAGCCGGAGGTCAACTTCGCCCACCCGCTGGAGGGCGGGCGGGCCGCGGTCCAGTACCACTCCCTGGAGGAGACGGCGGCCGCGCTCGGGCGGGACGGGGCGGCCTACCGCCGCCTGTTCGAGCCGCTGGTGGAGCACGGGCAGGACGTCGTCGACTTCTTCCTGACCAGCCGGCTGCGCCGGCTGCCGACCCGCAGCGTGCCGCAGATCGTGTACTTCGGGCTCAACGGGCTGCCCAACGTGAGCTGGCTGGCGCACCGGTACTTCGAGACCGAGGAGGCCCGCGCGCTGCTCGGCGGCGCCGCGGCGCACGGCATGCTCGACCTGAGCCAGCCGCTCACCTCCGCGCTCGGGATGCTGCTGACGATGCTCGGCCACCACGTCGGCTGGCCGCTGGTCGAGGGCGGGTCGCAGAACCTCGCCGACGCGATGGTCACCGCGCTCGAGCAGCAGGGCGGCGAGGTGGTCACCGGGCACCTGGTCACCGACCTGTGCGAGTTCGACGGCGTCCCGGCCGTGCTGCTCGACACCACGCCCGAGGCGTTCGTGTCGATGGCCGGCGACCGGGTGCACGAGGGCTACCGGCGCTGGGTGCGGCGGTACCGGCACGGGGCCGGCGTCTTCAAGATCGACTGGATCCTGTCCGAGCCGGTGCCGTGGACCAACCCCGACGCCCGGCGGGCCGGGACGCTGCACGTGGCCGGCACCCTCGAGGAGACCATCGCCGGCGAGCGCGCCCCGAACCAGGGGAGGGCCGCCGAGCGCCCGTACGTGCTCGCCGTCCAGCCGACCGTGCCCGACCCGACCCGTGCGCCCGAGGGCGGCCACGTCTTCTGGGCCTACGTGCACGTGCCGCACGGGTCCGACGTGGACATGACCGCGGCGATCGAGGACCAGGTCGAGCGGTTCGCGCCGGGGTTCAAGGACACGATCGTCGACCGGGTCACCAAGAACGCCGTCCAGATGGAGGCGTGGAACCCGATGTACCTCGGCGGGGACATCTCCAACGGGCAGGCCACGCTGCGCCAGATGCTGTTCCGCCCGGTGCCGCGGTGGAACACCTACAAGACGCCGGTCGACGGCGTGTACCTCGCGTCCTCGGCCACCCCGCCCGGGCCCGCCGTGCACGGCGCCTGCGGGGACAACGCCGCACAGGTGGCGCTGCGCGAGTTGTTCGGCGTCCGCGACGTCCCCCGGCTGCGCCCCGCCGTCTGAGGGGTCGGCCGCTCGCCCGTTGGTCACCTGCCGTGGTCTCCCGTCGGCGGTGACCACGGCCGCTGACCACTACGTCCGGCCTGTGGACGGCGCCGGCGGGCAGCGGCCGTCTCCGGGCAGGCTGCGCCGGTGTCCAGGTCACCCCGCCGTCCCCCGGAGCTGCGCGGCCGCGTCTTCCGGGGGTCCAGCGTCGTCTCCGCGGGGCTGCTGACGGAGAACGAGCTGTGGGGGCCGGCCTGGCGCCGGGCCTTCCGGGACGTGTACGCCTGCACCACGGTCGACCTCACGCACCAGCTGCGGGCCCGTGCCGCGGCGGTCCTGCTCGTGCCGGGCGCCGTCGTCAGCGGCCGGAGCGCCGCGGTGCTGTGGGACCTGCGCCTGGCCGGGGCGACCGAGGACGTCGAGCTCACCGTCCCGCCCGACCGGTCGCGGGTCCGCCTGCCGGGCATCCGGGTCCGCCGGGCCGCGCTGTCCGGGGACCAGGTCACCCGCCGGTCCGGCGTCGCCGTCACCACGGCCGCGGCGACGGCGGTCGCCGTGGCGGCCTCCGGTCCGCTCGACGAGGCGGTCGTCCTGCTCGACCGGTTCGTCGCCCAGCGGCTCGTCGACCTCGACGCCGTCCGTGCGGCCGCCGCGGCGGCGACCGGGCGCGGGTGCCGGCAGGTGCGGACGGCGGCGACGCTCGCCGACGGCCTGGCCGGGTCGCCGCAGGAGACCCGGCTCCGGCTGCTGCTGCACCGGTCGGGGTTGCCGCTGCCGGTCGCACAGTTCACCGTCCGCGACGACCGCGGCTTCGTGGCGCGGGTCGACTTCGCCTGGCCCGGACACCGGCTCGCGGTCGAGTACGACGGTCTGTGGCACGGCGACCCCGCCCAGTTCGTGGCCGACCGGCGCCGGCTCAACCGGCTCACCGAGGCCGGGTGGCGCGTCCTCTTCGTCACGGCCGAGGACCTGCGCTGTCCGGCCCGCCTCGTCGCCCGGATCGCCGAGGCACTGGCCGCCTGCGAACGAGTGGTCGGCTGACGTGGTTGTGCGGCCGGGGTGACCACGGCGGGTGACCGGTCGGCGCGGGGGCCGGGGCGCAGGCGGGCGGCGGGTAGCGTCGGGCGCATGGTCCGGGCGCTGGGGCTGCCGTTCGACCCGATCGAGCGCGCAGGGGAGACCTGGGAGCGGCGCTTCGGGCCGGCCGCGGCGATGCGCGCGGCCACGTCGGTGTTCCGGGTGCAGCAGATCCTGCTCGCCCGCTTCGACGAGGTGCTGCGCCCGCACGGGCTGACCTTCGCCCGCTACGAGGTGCTCGTGCTGCTCACCTTCAGCCGCAGCGGGCAGCTGCCGCTCAAGGTCATCGGCAGCCGCCTCATGGTCCACCCGACCAGCGTCACCAACGCCATCGACCGGCTCGTCGCGGCCGGGTACGTCGACCGCCGGCCCAACCCCGCCGACGGCCGCGGCGTCCTCGCCGGCATCACCGACCGCGGCCGCGCCGTGGTCGAGGCGGCCACCCGGGAGCTCACCGCGCTCGACTTCGGCCTCGGCGACCTGCCCGAGGCCGAGCAGGAGACCCTGTTCGACCTCCTGCGCCGGGTGCGGCTGGGCGCCGGCGACGTCGCGGAGGTCGACGCGGCCCCGTCCGCCGAGAGCTGACACCGCGCCCACCCGCCGGTGGGATCATGGGCGCATGCAGCCCACCCGTCCCGGACGCCCCGACCCGCGCGCGCAGGCCCAGCAGGCGCAGCTCGCCGCCTCCCTGGCCGGTGCGGTCGACCTCGCCGCCGTCAAGGCCCGCTCCGAGGCCGCCGCGCGGGCCGAGGCGGCCCCGCAGCCCAGTGCCACGGCCCCGGCGGGCGCACCCGGCTCGGCGGTCGTCGACGTCACCGAGGCCACCTTCCAGGCCGAGGTGCTCGACCGCTCCTTCCAGGTGCCGGTCGTCCTCGACCTGTGGGCCGAGTGGTGCGGCCCCTGCAAGCAGCTCTCCCCGGTGCTCGAGCGGCTGGCCGCCGAGGGCGGCGGTTCGTGGGTGCTCGCCAAGGTCGACGTCGACGCCAACCCGGCGCTGGCCCAGGGCCTGCGGGTGCAGGGCATCCCCGCGGTCAAGGCGGTCTGGCAGGGGCAGCTGGTCGCCGAGTTCACCGGCGCCATCCCCGAGGAGCAGGCCCGCCAGTTCGTCACCGAGCTGGTCCGGGCCACCACCGGCGGCGCGGTCCCGGAGGGCGGGCCCGGCGAGGACGAGGCGATGGACGACCCCCGCCTCGACGCCGCCGAGGCTGCCCTCGAGCGCGGCGACCTCGAGGCCGCCGAGGCCGCCTACGCCGCGATCCTCGAGACCGAGCCCGACCACCCGGTCGCGGGCCTCGCGCTGCGCCAGGTGCGGCTGATCCGCCGGGCCGACGCCGCCGGTCCCGAGGCGCTCGCGGCCGCCGACGCCGCCCCCGACGACGTCGAGGCGCAGACGCGGGCGGCGGACTTCCAGCTCGGCACGGGCGACGTCGAGGGCGCCTTCACTCGCCTGGTCGACGTCGTCCGGCGGACCGCCGGCGACGACCGGGACCGCGCGCGCCAGCACCTCGTCGAGCTCTTCGACGTCGTCGGCGCCGAGGACCCGCGGGTGGTCGCCGCCCGCCGCCAGCTGATGGCGGCGCTCTACTGAGCCGCGCCCGGCGGCGCTAGACCCCGACGCCGCACGGTTCCGCGCCGTTGAGGAAGCCGGCGCGGAACAGGTCGACCAGCTGGAACCCGGTCAGCTCGACGTCGGCGAGCACGTCCGGGTCGTTGCCGTACTCGAGCAGGAACTGCACGCTCTCGTCGATGTCACCGGGGGAGATGCGCACGCTCTCCAGCTGGTTGTTGTAGACCTGCGCCGAGTACCAGCCGGTCAGGCACACGGCCGACTGCAGCGCCTCGGTGTCGTCGGTGGACAGGCCCAGCTGGTCGCGGGCGGCCAGCGCGTACGGGACGGCCACCCCGGTGACCACGGCGAAGTCGCCGAGCTCGTAGGTCTGCTCGGCGAAGTCCCCGTCGAAGGCGACGAGGCCGGCCCCGTCCCCGCCGTCGGGGCAGTAGACCAGCGCGACGTCCTCGGGGGCGCAGTCCGGCGGGGCGGTGGTGGCCTCCAGCGCCGGCTCGGTGAACTCGGCGTCGAGGACCTCGGTGAACGCGCGGCCCCAGAACTCGGCCAGCGACGCCTCGGTGAAGCCGAGGGTGTCGCCGAAGGGCGCGTTGCCGCCGGTGGCGAAGTCCGCGTCGGTGGTGAACTCGCCCTGGGTGAACACCCGGTCGGGGCCGTAGCGGTCGCGGCAGGCCGTCGAGCCGTCGTCGAAGCCCTCCTGGAACGCCGAGACGCGGTCGAAGTAGGAGCCGTGCGCCTGCTGCTCGCCCGAGCCGGTGCCCACCGGGTCGCGCAGCAGGAAGTAGCCGCGCAGCAGCTGGTCGAGGTCGTCGGTGTCGATGGAGGAGTACTCGGCGTTGCCGTCGGCCACCCACGCCGTCCACGCGCCGGCCAGGCAGTCGGCCTGGGTCTCGGTGGCGATCGAGGCCGGCGGGTAGCCGACCCGGGCCTGCACCGCGTGGCCGAACTCGTGCGCCATCACCAGCTGCGGCAGCACCTCGCCGTACTGGCCGGCGAGTTCGCCGAGGAAGGCGCGGTCGTAGCTGATCGAGTCGGAGTTGGGCGCCTCCTGCGAGGAGCAGTAGAAGGCGTTGTTCTCCAGCTCGCGGGGATCGGTGCCGCAGCCGATGCCGTCGGGGTACAGCGACGGGTCGACGTCGTTCGGGTCGACGCTGAAGAAACCGCCGGTCAGCGGCTGGAACGGCTGCCCGAAGACGTCGGGGAAGCCCGCCGCCCAGAAGGTCTCCAGGTCGGCCAGCGCGTTGCGGGCGAGGGTGTCGATCGGCCCGTCGGTGGCGCCGACGACGCGCAGCGTGCCGGCGTCGACCGACTCGGTCGGCATGCCCTGCGACCGCGGGGTGCCGATCACGACGTAGGAGCACGCCGAGGTGACGAGGACGCCGAGCGCCAGCAGCGCGGCGAGGGCGCCCCGGGAGCGCGAGGGGAGGTCCATCGGGAGGCCCGTACCCGGCCGGGGCCTGCGTGAACGCGGCGGCGCCCGCCTCCCGCGCGGGGGAGACGGGCGCCGCTGTCGTGACCGGGACGGGCTACAGCCCGATGTCGCAGCCGGTGCCGCCGTTGAGGAAGCCGTCGCGGAAGGCGTCGACCATCTCGAAGCCGGACAGGTCGGTGTTCGGGAAGACACCCTCCTCCTGACCGTAGGTGAGCAGGAAGATGGCCGCCTCGTCGACGTCGCCGGGGGAGAGGCTGCCGATCTGCTCGAAGTCACCGGTCCAGAAGCGGGCGGTGTACCAGCCGGTCAGGCAGACCGCCGAGGAGATCGCCGCGGCGTCGTCGATCGGCAGGTCCAGCTGGGCGCGCGCGGCCTGGGCGTAGGCGACGGAGATGGCCGCGGCGACCGCGAAGTCCCCGATGCCGTCGTAGGTCGAGCCCAGCAGCTCCGCGTCGAGGTAGACGGTGTCGTCGGCCTCGCAGTACCCGAGGTCGCGGTTCTCCGCGCCCATGTCACCGCAGTCGGGCGCGTCCCCCTCGAAGGACTCGATCGCGGGGTCGGTGAACTCGGCGCCCAGGCCCGGGAACACCGACTGGTAGAAGACCGGCAGCGTGGTGGCGACCAGCTCGCCGATCTGGTCGGCGGGCAGGTTGCCCCCGCTCTCGAGGTCGGCCTCGGTGGTGAACTCGGTGGCGGTGAACAGCCGGTCCTCGGTGAAGTCGTCGCGGCAGGTGCCCACGCCGCCGTCGTAACCGGCGTAGAAGGCCGACATCCGGTCGAAGCCGGAGCCGTGCGCGCGCTGGTCGTCGGGGTCGAAGCCGACCGGGTCGCGCAGGCCGATGACCCCGAGGACGACCTGGTCGAGCTCGGCGGCGCGCAGCGCGATGTGCTCGGCGTTTCCGTCGATCACCCAGCGGGTGAAGGCGCCGGCGAGGCAGTCGGCCTGCGTCTCGACGACGATCGCCGAGTCGGCGAAGCCGAACCGGCCCTGCATCGCGTGGCCGATCTCGTGCGCCATGACCGCGGGGCCGAGGTAGGGCCCGAACTGGTCGCTGAGCTGCTGCAGCAGCGCCCGGTCGTAGGCCACGACGTCGCAGTTCGGGTCGTAGTGCGCGTTGTTGGCCACCCCCTCGGGGTCCTCGGGCGCCCGGGCGCAGCCGATGCCGGTGTCGGGGTAGGCCGACTCGTCGATGTTCGTGGAGTCGACGGAGAAGTAGCCGCCGGTGATCGGCTCGTACTCCTCACCGAAGTACTCGGGGTAGGCCTGCGACCAGAAGGTGTCCAGGTCGGCCAGGGCGTTGCGGGCGAGCCGGTCGGCCTCGGTGTCCGCGGAGCCGGTGACCGGGAAGTCCGCGTCGGAGACGTCGACCGGCACGCTCGCGCCGCGCGACGCGATGCCGGAGACGGTGCTCGTGCAGCCGGTGAGCAGCACGCTGCCCGCCGCTGCCGCCACGATGACGCGACGCAGGACATGCCTCATGGAGCTGGTGTTCCTTCTCTGCCGGTGTGCCGTCACCCGGGGAGCCGGGCGCGCGGGGTGCGGTCCGCGCCACCGGGGGCGGCGCGGAGCCGGGCCATGATGCACGGGCGGGCAGGAGTGCGGAACAGGTCGGCGCGCGGCGACGCCCGGGCCACCCCGAGGGGGCGGCCGGGGCGTCGCCGATCAGGGGATCAGCCCTCGTGGACCAGCCAGAGGGTGCCCAGCGGCGGCGCGGAGACGGTGGCCGAGAAGGGCTGGCCGTGCCAGGGCTCGGCGACGGCGTCGACCCCGCCGTAGTTGCCGACCCCGGAGCCGCCGTAGAGCTCGGCGTCGGTGTTGAGCACCTCGCGCCAGCGCCCGCCGCGGGGCAGGCCGACGCGGTAGCCGTGGTGCGGCGTGCCGGCGAAGTTGCAGACCGCGGCCAGCACCTGGCCTCGTGTCTGCCCGCCCTCGACCTGCCCGCCGCGCTCGCCGGACTCCGCGGCCTGGGTGGCCGTGGGGACGTCGGTCACCTTCGGCCCGCCGTAGCGCAGGAACGTGACGACGTTGCCCGAGGCGTCGTTGGCGTCGATCCACTGGAAACCGGCCGGGTCGACGTCGAGCGACCAGAGCGCCTCGAGCTCGCGGTAGCGGGCGTTGAGGTCGGTGACCAGCTGCAGCACGCCGCGGTGCGCGGGGTCGTCGAGGTGCCACCAGTCCAGCGAGCGGCTCTCGGCCCACTCGCTGTCCTGGGCGAACTCCGAGCCCATGAACAGCAGCTGCTTGCCGGGGTGGGCCCACATGTAGGCCAGGTAGCCGCGCACGCCGGCCAGCTGCTGCCAGCGGTCACCGGGCATCTTCCGCAGCAGCGAGCCCTTGCCGTAGACGACCTCGTCGTGGCTGATCGGCAGCACGTAGTTCTCGGAGTAGGCGTACATCATCGAGAACGTCAGCTGGTTGTGGTGGTAGCTGCGGTGCACCGGCTGGCGGGAGACGTAGGCCAGCGAGTCGTGCATCCAGCCCATGTTCCACTTGAATCCGAAGCCCAGGCCGCCCAGGTGGGTGGGCCGGGTGACCCCGGGCCAGGCCGTCGACTCCTCCGCGATGGTGACCACGCCGGGCACCTCGCGGTAGACGGTCGCGTTGACCTCCTGGAGGAACGACACCGCCTCCAGGTTCTCCCGCCCGCCGTAGGCGTTGGGCACCCACTCGCCGTCCTCGCGCGAGTAGTCGAGGTAGAGCATCGAGGCGACGGCGTCGACCCGCAGCCCGTCGATGTGGAACTCCTGGCACCAGAACAGCGCGTTGGCGACGAGGAAGTTGCGCACCTCGGTGCGGCCGAAGTTGAACACGAACGTGCCCCAGTCCGGCTGCTCACCGCGGCGGGGGTCGTCGTGCTCGTAGAGGGCGGTGCCGTCGAAGCGGCCCAGCGCCCACGCGTCCTTGGGGAAGTGTGCGGGGACCCAGTCGACGATGATCCCGAGGCCGGCCTGGTGGGCCCGGTCAACGAGGTAGCGCAGGTCGTCGGGGTGCCCGAAGCGCGAGGTGGGGGCGTAGTAGCTGGTGACCTGGTATCCCCAGGAGCCGCCGAAGGGGTGCTCGGCGACCGGCAGGAACTCCAGGTGGGTGAAGCCGGCGGCGACGGCGTAGTCGACGAGCTCGTCGGCCAGCTGCCGGTAGGACAGCCCCTGCCGCCACGAGCCGAGGTGCACCTCGTAGATGCTCATCGGCCGCTCGTGCCAGCCGCCGCGCTCGCGCTCGGCCAGCCACGCGTCGTCGTTCCACTCGTAGGTGGACTCCGTGACCACTGAGGCGTTGAGCGGGGGCACCTCGGTGGCGAAGGCCATCGGGTCGGACTTCTCCCGCCACACGCCGTCGGCGCCGAGCACGTGGAAGCGGTAGCGGGCGCCGACCTGCACGCCGGGCACGAAGATCTCCCAGACGCCGATCGAGCCGAGCTGGCGCATCGGGTAGAGCCGCGCCTCCCAGTAGTCGAAGTCGCCGGTGACCTTCACGCCCTGGGCGTTGGGCGCCCACACCGCGAAGGAGACGCCCGCCACGGTGCCGCGCGGGGTGTCGTAGCGGCGGACGTGCGCGCCCAGCACGTCGTACAGCCGCTCGTGGCGGCCCTCGCCGAGCAGGTACTGGTCGAGCTCGCCGAGCGTGGGCAGCCACCGGTAGGGGTCGTCGACGGGGAAGGTGTCGGTGCCGTAGGTGACCTCGAGCCGGTAGTCGCCAGGCTGCGCGGGCAGCGTGGCCTCGAAGACGCCGCCCGGGTGGATCTGCCGGGCCTCGTAGCGGGTGTCGTCCTGGTCGAGGACGGCCACGGCGGAGGCGTTGGGCCGCAGTGCGCGCACCACCCAGCCCGAGCCGGACGGGTGTGCGCCGAGGACGCGGTGCGGATCCCGCGACCAGCCGTCCACGATCGCGCGCAGGTCCTCCTCGGTGACGGCGTCGGTCGCGTCGGGCGCGCCCTCGCCGCCGGCGCCGGAGGCCAGCCCGCCGCCGTCCCCCGGCTCGGGCTCGGGCCGTGCCTCGGGCTGGGCCTCGGGCTGGGACTCGGGCTGGGGTGCGGGGGCGCCGGAGGGGGACCCGGGCTCGGCGATCGGGGCCGGGGCGACCACCGGGGGCGTCGTGCCGCCCTGCTCGGCGACGATCTCGGCGGAGGGCTCGGCGGCGGTGTCGGCGGCCGTGCGCTTCGCGGGGGTGCGCGTGCGGGTGGCCTTCACCGGCGCCTCACCCGTGGCGGTGGTCGCCGCCGTGGCCTTCCTCGTCGTCCGCTTGGCCGCCTTCTTCGCGGCGGCGGGCTCGGCGGCGCCGTCGCCGTCGGTGACCGCGGCCGTGGTCGCCGCGGCCGTCTGCCCGGCGGGGGCCTTCTTGGCCGGGGCCTTCTTCGCGGGGACCTTCTTGGCCGCCGCCTTCTTGGCCGGGGCGCGCTTCTTCGCGGGGGCCGCGTTCACCACCGGCTCGCTCTCGGCCGCCTCGGCCTGGGCGGCGCGCTCGTCGACCACCCGCTGCAGTTCCTCCTTGGAGGCCGGCGCGTCGGCGGTCTCGTTGGCGGTGGGCGTACCGGGAGGGAGTGTCGAGTCGCTCGTCGTCATGGTCGCGTTGCCGTCCTCTGCCGTCGTCTCGTGCCGTCGTCTGGTCCGCGGGTGCTGACTCCGTGCGGTGTCGTCGTGCGGGTGGGGCTCAGGACTCCCCGGCGGTGAGCCGCGCCAACGACTGCAGCGGGATCATCAGCCAGTTCGGCCGGTTGCGCGCCTCGTAGACGCACTCGTAGACGGCCTTGTCCGCCTCGAAGGCCCGCAGCAGCGGGGAGTCCCCGCACGGGTCCATCTCGCCGGCCGCCGAGTAGCCCGTGCAGAAGGCGCCGCGGTTGCGCACTGCCCACTCCTGGGCGCGGTACGCGCGCTGGGAGTCGTCGGGCTGCTCCACGAGCATGTGCCGTGCGGCGTAGTCGAAGCTGCGGAGCATCCCCGCGACGTCGCGCAGCGGACTGTCGAGCTGCCGGCGTTCGGCCAGCGGCCGGGCCGGCTCGCCCTCGAAGTCGAGCACCACCCAGCCGGTCGCGGTCCGCAGCACCTGGCCGAGGTGGAAGTCGCCGTGCACCCGCTGGCGCACCACCTCCTCCGGGCTGTCGGCCACCGCGGCGAAGAGCGCGCGCAGTCCGGCCAGGTGCTCCTCGAGCTGGGGGACCACGCCCAGGGCCGCCTCCAGCCGGGCGTTCATCGCCTCCGCGCTGGCGGCGAACCAGGCGCGGTCGGCGGGCTCGCTCGGCAGCACGCGCGCGAGGTCGGCGTGCACCGACGCGGTCGCCGCGCCCAGCCGCTCGCTGTCCGCGGCGAAGTCCCCGCCGACCTCGTCGGCGTGCAGGTCGCCCTCGGCGTAGAGGTCGCGGACGCTGGCGGTGGCCAGCCGCCAGCCGTCGCTGGCGCCTCGGACGAAGGTCTGCAGCATCGCGACCGTCGCGGGCTCGGCCGACGGGTCCGGGTCGTCGATCTCGACGTACCCGAGCAGCGGGGCGATGTGCGGGTTCTCGGTCCGCCGCAGCGCCTCGCCGATCTCGACGTCGGGGTTGAGCCCGGGCTCGAGCCGGCGGAACAGCTTGAAGATGGCGTCCTGGCCGTAGACCAGCGAGGTGTTGCTCTGCTCGCCGGACAGGACGTCCCCGGGCACGCCCTCGGGGATGGGCGCGGGGGCATCGGCGTCGCCGGCCGGGTGGAAGTGCAGGGGCCCGACGGTGGCACCGGCGGCCAGGTTCGCCAGCCACGGCATCGTCGCGTCGCGGTCGCGCATCGCGTCGTAGGCGTAGTTCTCCCGCTCGGACCCGTCGGCGTCCTTGCCCGGCACCGCGCCGATGAACGCCCAGCTGAGGTCCTCCTCCGGGTGCGCACGCCAGGACAGCGGCACCAGGTAGGTCTCGACGGCGCCGTCGGTGTAGGTGACGCGGACGCGGTGCACCGAGACCACCGGCTCGCCGCGGGAGAGGAAGAAGCCCTCCTCGGTGACGTCGGCCCACTCCCGGCCCTTGCCGCCGAACCACCGCTGGTGCGGCATCCAGTCCCGCAGGACCCCGGCCAGTGCCGTGCTCATCGGGCGCCTCCGGTGCCGTGCGGGACGTCGTCGGGCGCCTCGCTCACCAGCCCGGAGGCCAGCAGCGAGTCGGCCAGCGGGCTGCTGGCGGTGTCGGTCGCGGCCGGCTCCTCGACCGGCTCGGCCGCCGGCTCCTCGGCCGGCCGGGCCAGCTCGAACCAGTAGAAGCCGTGCCCGGCGAGGGTGAGCATGTAGGGCAGGACACCGATCTGCGGGAACTCGACCCGGCCGGTGAGCTCGATGGGCGTGTAGCCCTCGAAGCGGCGCAGGTCGAGCTCCACCGGCTGCGGGAAGCGGGACAGGTTGTTGACGCACAGCACGACGTCGTCGCCGAACTCGCGGACGAACGACAGCACCGTCGGGTTGCGTGACCCGACCTCCTCGTAGGTCCCCAGCCCGAAGGTCGGGTGCTCCTTGCGGACGGCGATCATCCGGCGGATCCACTGCAGCATCGAGTTGGTGTTGCGCAGCTGCGCCTCGACGTTGGTGGTCTGGTAGCCGTAGACCGGGTCGGCGTTGAGGGGCAGGTACATCCGCTGCGGGTCGGCGGTGGAGAAGCCGCCGTTGCGGTCCGGCGTCCACTGCATCGGCGTGCGGACGCCGTCGCGGTCACCGAGCCAGATGTTGTCGCCCATGCCGATCTCGTCGCCGTAGTAGAGGACCGGCGAGCCGGGCAGGCTCAGCAGCAGCGCGTTGAACAGCTCGAGGGTGTTGAGGTCGTTGTCGAGCAGGGGTGCCAGCCGGCGGCGGATGCCGATGTTGGCCTTCATGCGGGGGTCCTTGGCGTACTCCGCCCACATGTAGTCGCGCTCCTCGTCGGTGACCATCTCCAGGGTCAGCTCGTCGTGGTTGCGCAGGAAGATGCCCCACTGGCAGTTGTCCGGGATCGACGGCGTCTGCGCCATGATCTCCGAGATCGGGAAGCGCTGCTCCCGGCGGGCGGCCATGAACAGCCGCGGCATGACCGGGAAGTGGAACGCCATCTGGCACTCGTCGCCGTCCTCGCCGAAGTACTCGACGACGTCGGCCGGCCACTGGTTGGCCTCGCACAGCAGCACGCGGTCGGGGTAGTCGGCGTCGACCACCTTGCGCACGTACTTGAGGAACTCGTGGGTCCTGGGCAGGTTCTCGCCGTTGGTCCCCTCCTCCTCGAACAGGTAGGGGACCGCGTCGAGCCGGAAGCCGTCGATGCCCAGGTCCAGCCAGAACCGCAGGGCGTCGATGATCGCCTCCTGCACCTTCGGGTTCTCGAAGTTCAGGTCGGGCTGGTGGGAGAAGAAGCGGTGCCAGAAGTACTGCTTGCGCACCGGGTCGAAGGTCCAGTTCGAGCTCTCGGTGTCGACGAAGATGATCCGCGCGTCGGGGTAGCCGGTGTCGTCGTCGGCCCACACGTAGAAGTCGCCGTAGGGGCCCTCCGGGTCGCTGCGGCTGGCCTGGAACCACGGGTGCTGGTCCGAGGTGTGGTTCATGACGAAGTCGATGATCACGCGGATGCCGCGCCGGTGGGACTCGGCGAGGAACTCCTTGAAGTCCTCGATGTCACCGAACTCCGGCAGCACGGCGGTGTAGTCGCTGACGTCGTAGCCGCCGTCGCGCAGCGGCGAGGCGAAGAACGGCGGCAGCCACAGGCAGTCGACCCCGAGCCACTGCAGGTAGTCGAGCTTGTCGATCATGCCGCGGAGGTCGCCGATGCCGTCGGCGTTGCTGTCGGCGAAGCCGCGGACGAGGACCTCGTAGAAGACGGCGCGCTTGTACCAGGTGGGGTCGGCGCCGCGGGGCGGCAGTGCGGAACCCGTCTGGGTCGGGTCGGGCACGGGGAGCGTCATCGGTGCGGGTCGTCCTCGCGTGTGGGGCGTTCGGGTGGAGGTCGGGCGGTCAGCGGACCGCCGGCGGCCAGGTCACCGGCCGCGGGAGGTGCACCGAGAGGACGTGCGCGGGCTCCCAGTAGGGGTCCAGCTCGACGTAGTTGACCTGGCCCCAGTCGTAGCGGGCGCCGGTGAGCTCGTCGGTGACGGCGAAGCGCTCGTGCCAGTCCAGGCCCAGCGCGGGCAGGTCCAGCGACGTCGTCCCGATCTGCCGGTTGTGGCTGTCGAGCGCGCAGACGACGAGGACGGCGTCCTGCGAGCCCGGGTCGGTCTTGGAGAAGCAGATCAGGTTGCCGTTGTCGACCGGGTGGAACCGCAGCGTGCGCAGCTGCTGCAGCGCCGGGTGCTGCCGGCGGATCTCGTTGAGCCGGCGCAGGTAGGGCGCGAGGCTGCGCCCGGCGCCCTCGGCGCCGGCCCAGTCCCGCGGCCGCAGCCGGTACTTCTCGCTGTCGAGGTACTCCTCGCTGCCCGGCCGCACCGCCACGTGCTCGAAGAGCTCGTAGCCGGAGTAGACGCCCCAGGTGGGGCTCATCATCGACGCCAGCACCGCCCGGATCTTGAACATCGGCGGCCCGCCGTACTGCAGGCTCGCGTGCAGGATGTCGGGGGTGTTGACGAAGAAGTTCGGCCGCATGTAGTGCGCGTTGGAGGCCAGCTCGCGGCCGTACTCCTCGAGCTCCTCGCGCGCGGTCCGCCAGGTGAAGTACGTGTAGGACTGGGTGAACCCGATGCGGGCCAGCTGGTGCATCATCGCCGGCCGGGTGAACGCCTCGGCCAGGAAGAGCACGTCGGGGTCGGTCTGCTTGACCTCCCAGATCAGCCAGTGCCAGAAGTCCAGCGGCTTGGTGTGCGGGTTGTCGACCCGGAACACCCGCACGCCGGCGTCCATCCACACCCGCACGACCCGCAGCACCTCGGCGTAGATGCCCTCGGGGTCGTTGTCGAAGTTGACCGGGTAGATGTCCTGGTACTTCTTCGGCGGGTTCTCGGCGTAGGCGATGGTGCCGTCGGGCTTGGTGGTGAACCACTCCGGGTGCTCCTTGACCCACGGGTGGTCGGGCGCGGCCTGCAGCGCGAGGTCCAGCGCCACCTCCATGCCCAGCGCCCGGGTGCGGGTGACGAAGGCGCGGAAGTCCTCCATCGTGCCCAGCTGCGGGTGGACGGCGTCGTGGCCGCCCTCCGCGCTGCCGATGGCCCACGGCGAGCCGACGTCGTCGGGCCCGACCTCGTGCGGGTTGCCCCCGGGGTACTGCGAGGTGTTCGGACCCTTGCGGTTGACCGTGCCGATCGGGTGGATCGGCGGCAGGTAGACCACGTCGAAGCCCATCTCGGCGATGGCCGGCAGCCGCTCCGCGGCGGTCCGGAAGGTCCCGTGCGAGGGCTTGCCGTCGACGACCGGCCCCTCCGAGCGGGGGAAGTACTCGTACCAGGAGCCGAACAGCGCGCGGGGCCGGTCGACCCAGACCTCGTGGTCGGCGGTGGGGGTGACCAGCTCGCGGACCGGGTGGGCGTCGAGGTACTGCTGCAGCCCGGAGGCCAGCGCCGGGGCGACCCGGTCGTGCAGGGTCAGCGAGGTGTCGCGCAGGTTCGCCGCGGCCTCGCCGAGCCGGCCGCGCCACTCGTCGTCGGCGTCGGCGGCCACCCGCTCGAGCAGCCGGGCGCCCTCCTCCAGGTCGTTGGCCAGCTCCCCGGGGCCCTGGCCGGCGTCGATCTTGACCTCGACGGCGTGGTGCCAGGTGGCCAGCGGGTCGCTCCAGGCCTCCACGCGGAAGGTCCAGCGCCCCTCGCGGTCGGGGACGACGGTGGCGATCCAGCGGTCGGGCTCGGCGCCGTAGCGGCGCATGCGCGTGAACGCGCCGCGCGTCCCGTCGGGAGCGGTCCAGACGACGTCGGCGGCGACGGCGTCGTGGCCCTCGCGGAACACGGTGGCCGTGATCGGCAGGTGCTCGCCGACCACGGCGCGGGCCGAGAAGGACCCGCAGGACACGACGGGAGCGACATCGGTGATGCCGAGGCGGAGGTCTGGTCGGCGAGTCATCCCGGCCACGCTATCCAGCGCGGGGGCCGCCCACACCTCGGCCTCGGCAGGGGTCCGGGCGGACCGCGGAGGGCCGGAACCGGGAGGGTGGGACGGGGGTGACAACGGTGTCGCCGACCTGTCCCGGTGGTGGCGTCTGGCTAGGCTCCCCGCGTGCGAGCACTGCGTCGGTTCACCGTCCGGGCGGCCCTACCCGAGGCCCTCCTGCCCCTCTCCCAGCTGGTCATGAACCTGCGCTGGTCCTGGCACCCGGAGACCCGTGACCTGTTCGAGGCGCTGGACCCCGACCTGTGGCGGCGCTGCAACAACGACCCGGTCAAGGTCCTCGGCGAGGTCTCCGCCCAGCGGCTGGCGGCGCTGTCCACCGACCGCCGCTTCCTGCGCCGGCTGCAGGACGTCGTCGACGACCTCGAGGACTACCTGTCGGCCGAGCACTGGTACCAGTCGCTGGGGCCCGACGCGCCGCGGAGCATCGCCTACTTCTCCGCCGAGTTCGGCATCACCGAGGTGCTCCCGCAGTACTCCGGCGGCCTGGGCATCCTCGCCGGCGACCACCTCAAGGCCGCCTCCGACCTGGGCGTGCCGCTGATCGGCGTGGGGCTGCTCTACCGCGCCGGCTACTTCGAGCAGGGCCTGTCCGCCGACGGCTGGCAGCTCGAGCACTACCCGTCGCTGGACCCGCACGGCCTGCCGGTCAAGCTGCTGCGCCAGCCCGACGGGTCCGCCGTCGTCATCTCCGTGCCGCTGCCCGAGGGGCGCACGCTGCACGCGCACGTGTGGCGGGCGCAGGTCGGCCGGGTGTCGCTGCTGCTGCTCGACAGCGACATCGAGGAGAACGCCCCGGCCGAGCGCAGCGTCACCGACCGGCTCTACGGCGGCGACGAGGACCACCGGCTGCGGCAGGAGATGCTGCTGGGCATCGGCGGGGTGCGGGCGCTGCGCGCCTACTGCCAGCTCACCGGCACCCCGCAGCCGGAGGTGTTCCACGCCAACGAGGGCCACGCCGGCTTCCAGGGCGTGGAGCGGATCCGCGAGCTGACCGAGTCGCACGGGCTGTCGTTCGCCGAGGCGCTGCAGGCGGTCCGCGCCGGCACGGTGTTCACCACGCACACGCCGGTCCCGGCCGGGATCGACCGCTTCCCGCGGGCGCTGATCGAGCGCTACTTCGCCGGCTTCGGCGTCCCGCTCGACCAGCTCATCCCGCTGGGCGCCGAGGACGACCCGGCGAAGTTCAACATGGCGCACATGGGGCTGCGGCTGGGGCAGCGGGCCAACGGCGTCAGCCAGCTGCACGGGCACGTCAGCCGCGGGATGTTCCGCGACCTGTGGCCCGGCTTCGACGAGGCCGACGTCCCGATCGGCTCGATCACCAACGGCGTGCACGCCCCGACCTGGACCGCCCGCGAGCTGGTGGAGCTGGGGACCCAGACCTCCAGCGCCGGCGATCCCGCCGAGAGCCGGGACCAGGCGTCCTTCGACGGCGTCGACCGCATCCCGGCGTCGGAGCTGTGGGCCACCCGCCGGATGCTGCGGGCCCGGCTGGTCGACGAGGTCCGCCGCCGGCTGCGCGACACCGCCCTCTCCCGCGGAGCGGCCGAGGCCGAGGTCGGCTGGACCGACAGCGCCTTCGACCCCGACGTCCTCACCATCGGCTTCGCCCGCCGCGTGCCCTCGTACAAGCGGCTGACCCTCATGCTGCGCGACCCCGCGCGGCTCAAGGCGCTGCTGCTCGACGAGGACCGGCCGATCCAGCTGGTCATCGCCGGCAAGAGCCACCCGGCCGACGACGGCGGCAAGCAGCTCATCCAGCAGATGGTCAAGTTCGCCGACGACCCCGAGATCCGGCACCGCATCGCGTTCCTGCCGGGCTACGACATCGGGATGGCCCGCTACCTCTACTGGGGCTGCGACGTCTGGCTGAACAACCCGCTGCGCCCGCTGGAGGCCTGCGGCACCTCGGGCATGAAGGCCGCGCTCAACGGCGGGCTCAACCTCTCCATCCGCGACGGGTGGTGGGACGAGTGGTTCGACGGCCAGAACGGCTGGGCGATCCCCACCGCCGACGGCGTCACCGACCACGACCGCCGCGACGAGGTCGAGGCGCGCGCCATCTACGACCTGCTGTCCACCCAGGTGCTGCCGCGCTTCTACGAGACCGACCGCGACGGCATCCCGACCCGCTGGGTGGAGATGGTGCGCCACACCCTGCGCGAGACCGGCCCGAAGGTGCTGGCCACCCGCATGGTCCGCGACTACGTCGAGCACCTGTACGTGCCGGCCGCCGGCTCCGCCCGCTCGATGGCCGACGCCGGGTACGCCCCGGCGCGCAGCGAGGCGCAGTGGCGGGCCCGGGTGCTCGAGAGCTGGAACGGCGTGCGGGTGGCGCACGTGGAGGCCACCGGTGCCGGCGACACCCCGGAGATCGGCTCCACGCTGGCGCTGCGGGCCGAGGTGGAGCTGCCGCACCTGACCCCGGCCGACGTCGAGGTGCAGGCGGCCTACGGGCGGGTCGACGACGCCGACGGCCTGCACGAGGTGACAACGGTGCCCATGCGGCACGAGCACACCGACGGCTCCCGGCACTGGTTCACCGCCACCCTGCCGCTGGAGCGCACCGGCGCCTTCGGCTACACGGTCCGGGTGCTGCCGCACTCCGCGCACCTGGCCGACCCCGCGGAGCTCGGCCTGGTGCGCTCGGCGTAGCGGCAGGCTCACCAGTCACGCCGGTCGCAGCGTCCCCACCGGGCGCGGCGACCGGCGTGGCGGTGCTGCCGGGCGACCCACTTCCCGCCGAGGTCACTAGGCTGGCGCGCATGCCCGACCGCTGTGAAGTCCTGCCCGGAGACGCCGTCGTCGCCCGACGCGGCGGGGGACTGCTCTGGGTCGACGCTCCGGGCTCGCCGGCCCTCGTCGCCGCCCTGCACGCCTGCCTGGGCGTCTCCGGCCCCGGCGCCGACCGCGTGCTGGCCGCCGTCGCCGCGCAGGTGCCCGCGCTCGGCGGGAGCTCGGCGTCCTTCGCCCTGGTCCTGGTCGACTCCGACGGGGGCTCGGGCACCGGCGTGGCCCTGTGGTCGGGCAAGGGCCAGCCCGCCGTCGACAGCGTCCCGGTCTCGGGCCAGCCCGCCGACGGGTGCACCCTCGCCACCGGGTTCCCGCTCGGGGGCACCCTCTACGTCGGCCCCGGCCAGGCCGCGCCCTCGATGCCGCCCGGCGTCGCCTACGACCTGCACCAGGGCACCGTCCCCGGCTCGGGCGCGCTGCTGCACCTGGCCGCGGTCGCGCACGCCGGCGCCGCCGCCCAGCCCTCCGCCGCCGCGTCGCCGTTCACGGCCGGCTCCGACGCCGGTTTCACCGGCGGGCCCTCCTACGGCGCCGCCGCGAGCGCTCCCTCCTACGGCTCGGCGGGTTCCTCGGGCGCGGGCTCGAGCCGCGTCGATGAGGGCGAGGAGACGGCGTTCTGGAAGCCCGACACCGCCTCGGCCCCGGTGCTGCGCTTCGACGACGGCCTGGTGGTCACCGTCGACGAGGATCTCGTCCTGGGCCGCCGGCCCGACAGTCACGAGCTGGTGACCTCGGGCAACGCCCGCCCGGTGCCGATCGCCGACACGCAGAACGTGCTCTCGTCGGCGCACGCCGCCATCCAGCGCAGCGGCCGCGAGGTCACGCTCACCGACCTCGGCTCGCTCAACGGCACGCACGTCGCCGGGCCGGAGGCCACCGAGTGGACCCAGCTCGAGCCCGGCGTCGCCCACCCGCTCGCCGACGGTGACCGGCTGCTGCTCGGCTGGACGGTCATCACCTACGAGCAGCCCCAGGACTGACGGAGGGCCCTCCTGCCCCCCACCGCCCGCACGCTCGCGGCGGGCTCCTGCAGGAGGGCCACGTCCTCCCTCACCGCAGGGCGTCCTCCCTCACCGCAGGGGGGCCTCCCCCCCGGGGGGCCGTGTGGGTGGGCGCCCGCCGATCACGTCCCCTGAACCCCGCCGGGCAACCACACCGGGGGCGCCCGCCACCCCCCCCCCAC